>JAPPCR010000023.1:0-364242 GCA_028875725.1 Acidobacteriota bacterium | reverse complement strand
CACGCTGGGCGAGTTCCTGGTCGTGGCGCTCCTGCCGTTCTACGCCGAGCGCTACGGCGCGACGCCCCTGGAAGTCGGCGCCCTGGTATCCGCCTTCGCCCTGGCGTCGATGGCGACCGCTCCACTCTGGGGCCGGCTCGCCGACCGGAGAGGCCGGAGGCCGGCGCTGCTTCTCGGCCTCGTGGTGTCGGCCGCGGGTTACCTGCTCTTCGGGCTGGCCCAGTCGCTCGAGCTCCTGCTGTTGGCCCGCCTGGTGCACGGTGTCGGCGGCGGTACGGTGCCGGTGGTGTTCGCCTACATCGCAGACTCGGTCACCGGGGAGCGGCGGGCCGAGGGCATCGGCTGGGTCACCGCCGTCACCAGCGCCGCGGCGATGATCGGCCCGGCCGTGGGCGGCTTCGCGGGTCAGCTTCATCCGGCCGGCGCCGGCGCCGTGGCCGCGGCCTTCAGCCTGGCGGCAGCGGTGTTCGCGCGCTTCTGGCTGCCGGAATCGCGACAGAGAAGGGAAAGGGAGGTGGCGGAGAAGACGCGCTACTCCATCCTGGCCGCGGTGGGTCGCGTCGCCACGCAGCCCCTGCGTCCGCTGAACCTGCTGATCTGGATCTATGCCGCTGGCCAGATCGGCATGGCGGGGATGACGGCGATCATCGGCCTCTACCTCGGTCGCCGTTTCGGGGTCGACGAATCGAACATCGGCCTGTTCTTCCTCTATCTCGGCGGCCTGTCCATCGCATTCCGCGTAGTCGTGCTGGGGCCGGTGGTGCGCCGCTACGGCGAGGTCAATGTTCTGCGGGCCGGCGCCGTGAGCTTCGGCGTCGGGTTGATCGCCACTCCCTTCGCCACCGGCCTCTGGACGCTCGGAGCGGCGATCTTCCTCGTACCGCTGGGAACGTCGCTGCTCTTCCCCTGCACGACGTCCCAGGTGTCGAAGCACGCGCCCGGGAGCGGCGTCGTGGGCCAGGTGCTCGGCGTGCAGCAGGCGTATGGCAACGGCAGCAAGATCGCGGCGCCGCTGGCAGCGGCCTACCTGTTCCAGGCTTTGTCGCCGGAGGCGCCGTTCATTGCCATCGGAGCGGTGCTGATCGTCGCGGCGGCGGCTTCCGCGCGCCTACGCGGCTAGGCTTCTCCGACAGGGAGGTACAGACATGCCGCAGTTCTCGTTGTCCGCGCTGTCGGCCGGCACCCTGCTCGAGGCGGCGGGGATGCTGTTGCTGTTCATCGGCTTTCTCTTCGCGGGTTCGATGGTCCTGCCCGGCCGGCGGGTCGCCGGGCCCGAGCTCGAGGGGGAAACGCGTATCTACAAGCTGAACGGCCTGGCCCTGTTCCTGGTCACGGTGACGCTGGGCATCGTCGCCCAGGGGTTCGGCTGGTTCTCCTTCTCTGTGCTGCACACCCGCTTCGCGGCCCTGTTCGTCGTCGCGAACGTGTTCGCCCTTGCCGCATCGGGCTGGCTCTATCTCCGGGGAGCACGACCCGGGCGCGCCCCGGAGGGAGATGGTCGAGCGTTCCTGATGGGTTCGGAGCTCAACCCGACCCTCTTCGGTGTGGACCTTAAGATGTTCAGCTACCGGCCGTCGCTCATCGGCCTGGCGGTGTTCAACCTGTCCTTCGCCGCCGTCCAGTTCGAAACCCACGGCCGGCTGACGCTGGCGATGGCCGTCTACCAGGCCATCACCTTCGTCTACGTGTTCAACTACTTCCAGTTCGAGTACGGGATGGTCCACACCTGGGACATCATCGCCGAGCGTTTCGGGCTGGGCCTGGTCTGGGGCGACTACGTCCTGGTGCCGTTCTTCTACTGCCTGTCCGGGTGGTGGCTGGTCGACGCGCCGGACACCTTGCCTCCGGTGGCGGCGGCCGGCATCGTCCTGCTTGCCGCTTTCGGCTTCTGGCTCTTCCGTGGCGCCAACGAGCAGAAACACCGCTTCAAGCAGGATCCGAACGTCAGGATCTGGGGGCGACAGGCCGAAACCCTGGACGGGCGCTTGCTGGTGTCCGGTTTCTGGGGCAAGGGGCGACACCTCAACTACACCGGCGAGATCTGCGTCTACTTCGCGTTCACGCTGACCACCGGCTTCGTGTCCTGGGTGCCCTTCCTGCTGCCGGCGTGGCTGACGGGACTGCTGCTCCACCGTTCCCGGCGTGACGACCGTCGCTGCCGCGCGAAGTACGGCGAGCTGTGGGAGCGCTACACGAAGCGGGTGCGTTACTCGGTGCTGCCCTTCATTCCGTAGGGGATTCCAGTGCGGACGGCGCTGCGCGCCGGCAGTGTTCCCTGAGGCGGGTCAGAAGACCCGCGCACCCAGCGAAAAGGGCGCGGCCAACGGCCGCGCCCTGTATCGACTTGGTAGCGGGGGCAGGATTTGAACCTGCGACCTTTGGGTTATGAGCCCAATGAGCTACCAGACTGCTCCACCCCGCGTCAGGACCGAAAATCGTGGCACAGGCGGGAGGAGGTGTCAACCACTCGGACGCTCCGGACGCGGGACCGCGGCTCGTGTAGGCTTTCCCCGTGTCGGCGACGCCTCCAGACGGGCGCGAACGGCTGCGGGAGCGCGTGGATCGTTGGCGCGAGAGGGCTCAGCGTTCGCTGCCGACGTTGATCGGCGTGGGGCTGATCCTCGCCCTGCTGTTTCTTGCGAGGGCGGGCTCCGAGAGCTACGCGGGGCTGGCTGAACTGGCGGAGCGCGAGGCGGAACTCGAGATCGACCTCGAGGAAACCCGGCTGCGCGTGGATCGACTCAGCCGCAGGGTGGAGTTGCTCCAGGACGATCCCGTGGTGCTGGAGCGGCTGGCGCGCGAGGAGCTGGGCCTGGTGAGGCCGGGCGACACGGTTGTCGTCCTGCCGCAGACGGACGAGTGATTCCGGCTTCCCCGACCGGTGTCCGCGTGGCGTGAACTGGGCCGCCGCATTCGTCGGGGCCGGGACTACCGCGAGTTGGCGGATGCGAAGCGAGCGGCGGTCGTCGGTCTTCCGGTGCGGGCGGCGGCGGTCGTGTTCGAGCTGCTGGCGGAGGATCGGGAAGGAGCGCAGCTCGTTGTCGTACCGAGTGAGAACGAGGTTCTGGCTTGGACCGAGGCCGGGGGGCTGCTGCGGGGGCCGGGCCGGGCGCGGCTCATCCCGTTTCCGTCGCCGGCGCTGACGCCCTACCAGCAGGCGGAGGCCTCGCTGCTGGTGCGCGCCCAGGAGAGCACGGCCTACGATGCCCTGCTCGGGGCTTCGAGAGTCACCGTCGTCTGTACGCCGCGGGCCCTGTTCCACCGCCTGGCGCGGCCGGACGCGTTCCTCGGGTCGGTGGTCGAACTCGAAGTCGGCGGCCGGGCCGCGCCCGAGGATCTGTTGCCCCGTCTGCTCGCCCACGGCTACCGGCGTAGCGACCTCGTCGCGGCGGTCGGCGCGGTGGCGCAGCGGGGCGGCGTGTTCGATCTCTTCGCGCCCGGCGAACCCCGACCGGCGCGTCTCGACCTGTTCGGCGACACGGTCGAGAGCATTCATCGCTTCGACCCGTCCACCCAGCGTTCCGAGGAGCCGATCGAGTCTCTGCGGATCCGGCCCCTGACGCCCTTCGTCGCCGGGTCGGAGCGGGCGGCCGATCTGTCGGCGCTGCTGCTGCAAGAGCGTGGCGGCGACCTGTCGGACCAGGCTCGGGCCCAACTGGAGGAGATGGCGGCCGGGGAACCCTTCGACGGCTGGGAGAAGTACCTGCCCCTGCTCGAACAGAGCACGAGCCTCGGCGAGGTGATGGCGGACGCTTCGGTGGTCGTGGTCGATCCCGAGCGGGTGAGCGGGGAGGTCGAACAGCACGCCGGGCTGTTGTGGGAGGAGTACGGGCGGCGCTGCGACGACGGCGAGATCGCGGCCGAGCCGGAGCGGTTGACGGTGCCGGCGGACCAGGTGCTGGAGCTCGTCGAGCGGGCGGCGTTCCGGGTCGGCGGGACGTTCGACCGGGCTCCTGGCGATCCGGCTTCGGGAAAGCGGCGCCTCCGGGTCGACTTCGGCGCGGTCGAGACGGACGTGCTGATCGATCAGCTTCCCCGTTTCCCGCGTGAAGTGGAGACAGCCGCGGCGCGCGGCGACGACCTCTGGCTGGTGGCCCGTTCCGAACGGCACGAGGCGCTCCGCCAGACGCTGGGCCGCCGCGAGATCGACTGGGACGGCGGCGCGGTGCGCCTGATCGACGGCGAACTGGCGCGGGGCTTCCGGCTGCCGCACGCCGGTCTGGTGCTCTACGGCGAGGGTCAGCTCTTCCGCCAGAGGCTCTCCATGAGCCGACGTCGCCGCCGGATGGGTCCCTTCGTCTCCGGTCTGCGCGACCTGCGCGTCGGCGAGTTCGTGGTCCACGAGGATCACGGCATCGGTCAGTTCCTGGGGCTGAAGACCCTCGATGGTCCGTCGGGCGAGGGTCCGGCGGCTGCGGCCGATCCGCTCCGGCAGCAGCAGGTGCGCGCGGTCGAGGTGATGGAGCTGCTCTACTCGTCGGGGAGAACCCTGCTCCTGCCTCTGACCCGCGTGGACGAGATCGAGCGCTACAGCGGCATCGATGGCATCGCGCCCCGCCTGGACCAGTTGGGCGGCAGTAGCTGGGCGAAGAAGAAGAGCCGGATCCGGCGCAGTCTCAAGGCGATCGCGACCGACCTGCTGAAGCTCTACGCGGAGCGCCGGCTGGCGCAGGCGGTGCCCATGGACGAGGACAGCGACCGGCAACTCCAGTTCGAGAGCGCCTTCCCTTACGAGGAAACGCCCGATCAGCTGGAAGCTGTACGGACGATCAAGGAGGACCTTGCCCGCGACCGGCCGATGGACCGCCTGCTGTGCGGCGACGTCGGCTTCGGCAAGACGGAAGTCGCGATGCGGGCGGCGTTCAAGGCGGTCGACAGCGGGCTGCAGGTCGCGGTTCTGGCGCCGACGACGATCCTCGCCGACCAGCACCTGCGGACGTTCCGGCGGCGATTCCAGGGTTTCAACATCGAGGTCGAGATGGTGTCGCGGTTCCGGTCGGCGGCCGAGATTCGGGCGATCCGGGCCCGCCTCGCCGCCGGGGAGATTCACGTCCTGATCGGCACCCACCGGTTGCTCAGCCGGGACATCGACATGCCGTGCCTGGGTCTGGTCGTGATCGACGAGGAGCAGCGTTTCGGCGTCGCCCAGAAGGAGCGCCTGCGCGAACTCCGGCGCAACGTCCACGTGCTCGCGATGTCGGCGACGCCGGTGCCGCGCACCCTGCAGCTGTCTCTGGCGGGCGTGAGGGACCTGTCCCTGATCGAGTCGCCGCCGCGCGACCGGATGGCGGTGGAGACCAGGATCCTGCCGTTCTCGGGCGACCTCGTGCGCGAGGCGATCGAGTTCGAGGTGGAGCGCGGCGGCCAGGTGTTCTACGTCTACAACCGGGTCGAGGACATCGAGGGGATTCTCCGCTATCTGCGGGAACTGGTCCCGGGGCTCAGGATCACCGTCGGTCACGGGCAGATGGAGGAGGCCGAGCTGGGCCGGCGCATGCGCGCCTTCACCGCGGGCGAGTACGACCTGCTGCTCGCGACGACGATCATCGAGAACGGCATCGACATTCCGAACGTGAACACGATGCTCGTGCACCGAGCCGACCGGTTCGGTCTGGCCCAGCTCTACCAGTTGCGGGGCCGGGTGGGCCGCAGCGATCAGCTTGGCTACTGCTATCTGCTGGCGCCGCCGGACACGGTGCTGTCGGAGGAGGCGCGCAAACGGCTCGTGGCGATCCGTGAGTTCACTGAGCTCGGAGCGGGCTTCCGGATCGCCGCCCGCGACCTGGAGATCCGCGGCGCGGGTAACCTGCTCGGCGCCGAGCAGAGCGGTCATATCGCGGAGGTCGGCATCGAGACCTACATGAAGATGCTGGAGCATGCGATCGCCGAACTGCGCGGCGAGGCCCCGTCCGAGGTCCCCTCAGCGACGATCAGCCTGCCCGCGGCCATGTCGATCCCGGAGGACTACATCGGCGAGATCTCGCTGCGGCTGGAGATCTACCGTCGTCTGGCGGACGCCGCGGAGGATCCGGCGATGCTGCTCGCGGAACTGCGCGACCGCTTCGGTCCGCCGCCCGAACCCGTCCACACCCTGATCCAGGGGGCTGAACTGAAGCGGATCGCGGAGGGCGTCGGCGTCCAGGCGATCGCCCACCGCAACGACCGGCTGACGATCCGGCTGCGGCGCGACGCGAAGGTCGACGTGGAACGGCTGATCCGCTTCGTGTCCGAACGGGAGGGCGCCGCCTTCGCGCCGGACGGCGTGCTGACGCTGCGGGACGTGCCGGGTCGGGAATCGATGGAGATCTCGCTGCAACTGCTGGAGCTTCTCTCGGGCGAGGCCCAGCGGCGCCTGGGCGCCGTGGAGACGGTCCATTGAACCGGGTGCGCGTGCCGCGGCCCTCCGTGTGGCTGTTGGCGGCCTTGTTCCCTGCCTGCGCGGGCAGCCTGCCGGAAGGAGTCGTCGTACGGATCGGCGGCGAGGAAAAGAGCTACGAGGACTTCGACCGCTACGTCATGGAGGTCCTCGATGTCGATGCCTCGCGGTCGAGCAGTGACGTGCTGTCGCGGCTGTTCGAGCGGTTCGTCGACGACCAGCTCCTGTTGCGATGGGCCCGGGACCGGGGATTCGCGGATGAAACGGCGACCTCGCACGAGGCCGCTGCCTCGCTGCTGGAGGCTTCGCCGCCGGAGATCTCCACGACCGATGTCGAGCGCTACTACGCGGAGCACCGGAGTGACTTCCGGCGGCCCGCCCGGGCGCGGCTGCGCCAGATTCTGGTCGAGGATCGCGCCAGCGCGGAGCTGGCCCTGGCCGAACTCGAGGCCGGGGTCGACTTCGGCGAGGTGGCGCGGATCCGCTCGATCGGGCCGAGCGCCCCGGACGGAGGTTTCCAGGGCGAACTGTCGCGGGAGGACCTGCCCGGCGCCCTTGCCGAGGTCGTGTTCGCGCTCGAGGAGGGGGAGTGGAGCGAACTGCTGGAGGCCGACTACGGTTTTCGGATCTTCCAGGTCGAACGATTCCTGCCCGACGAGACGTTGTCGCTCCAGGCCGCGGCGCCTTCGATCCGGTCCCGGCTTGTCGCCGAACGAAGCGAAGCGTTGATCCGGCAGGCGATCGAAGAGGCGAGGCGGGAATACAATCTGCGGGTTGCGGTTTCACGACTACCGTTCGAGTACAGCGGTCCCTACCGTGCCTCCGAAACGGAGTGAGGATGACGACATGAACCGAGTCAGAGAAGGAGAGTGGAGCCTCCCGGGTCGCGCTGCGCCGCGATTGGCGGTCGCGACGCTGGTCACGGCTCTGGGTGCGATGCCGGCGGCCGGGCAGTCGGAGCCGGGCCGGGAGAACCGCGTCGTCCTGCGGGTCAACGACCGGATCGTGACCCTCTACGAGTACCAGAGGGCGCTTGCCGTGCAGATCCGCGACATCCGGAACGCGCCGGGCCTCACCGACCCGCGGCGTCAGGAGCTGCTGGGCGAGGCCGGCCGGATGATCATGAAGGCGCTGTTCGAGGAGCAGTTGATCCTCTCCCGGGCGGACCAGCTCGCCGTGGTCGTCGACGAGAGCGACGTCGAGGAGCAGATCCGGGGGATGTGGGAACGGGCCGGCATCGAGACCGAGGAGCAGTTCCAGGACGCCCTCGCCCAGCAGGGCATGCGCGAGGAGGACTTCCGCGACCAGATGCGCAAGCAGTTGCGGACCAACATCGTGCGCGGCCGCGAGGTCGCGCCGCGCGTTGACCTGGCGGATGAGGACCTGCGCAGGTTCTACCGCGACAACGAGGAGCGTTTCGCGATCCCCGAGCGGGCCCGGTTCGAGGAGGTGGTGATCCTCGAAGGCGTGGTCCCGGCGGACCGGATGGCGCCGCTGGCGTCGCTGGCGGGGACCCGGCTCACGGCCGGAACCGAGGCGACGGAGGTGGTGGAGGGCCTCGGTGAAGGGGCGACCGCCGTTGATGTCGGCTGGGTGACGCCTGGCGACCTGGCGGCCGAGCTGGACGCCATTGCCTGGGATCTGCAACCGGGGGACGTGGCGGACGCCGTCGCCGCGCGGGGCGGCCTCCACGTGCTGAAGATGCTCGAGCGCGAGCCCGCTTCCGTGCGGCCCTTCGAGGACGTGCGGGATGCGATCGAGCGGGAGGAGCGCGGCCGTCTCTTTGACGAGGAGTACCTTCTCTACATGGAGGAGCTTGCGGACGCCGCCTACATCGTCGAGCGCCTGCCGGAAGAAGCGGTGGGCTACCGGCCGGTCGCGACGCAGTCGCTCGATTCCGACGCGCTCGGACTGCTCAGTCGTTTCGGGCCCGACGCGAACGTCCAGGACGCGGCCGAACCCGAGGCCGAAGAGACCGGCGAGTCCGACTCCAGCCAGTGACCGCGGGTCGTCTGACCCGCGGAAGACAGCGCGCCGGCCGCCAGGCCGGCTCCGCTCTGGCGCCGCTTCGCGGGAGGTCGAGCGCCTCGATTCCGTAGTGGAGCAAAGTGGTCTGAAGTAGACAAGAATGGCCTAACGGTGCTAGTGTTCCGCGTCTGAGCGTCAGTTTGTGGGCAATGCCGCCCACCTGACTCTCGGAGCGTGGGCGATGTTTCGAGGGCATGCAGAGGCCAAGATCGACGCGAAGGGCCGGCTCAAGGTGCCGAGTGTCTTCCTCCGCCCGCTCCAGGAGCGGTACGGCCCGGACATCTTCACCACGTCGCTGCGTGGCGACTGCGCGTGGATCTACCCGCTGCGGCTCTGGGAACAGGCGGAGCAACGGCTGGCCCGGCTGCCCTCCACCCACCGGATGCGGCGGAAGTACGAGGCCCGGGTCAGCTACTTCGGCCAGCAGAGCCGGCTCGATGCGCAGGGCCGGCTGATCGTTCCGAGCCGGCTGCGGGAGCGCGCGGGAATCGACCGCGAGGTCGTCATCTTCGGCAGGCCCGACCGTTTGGAGGTCTGGAACCTCGGCCGGATGGAGAAGGAACTCGAGGCGAACCCGTTCACGGACGAGGACCAGGACGAGCTCACACGGGATCTCGAGGCGCTCGAGGAGAACGGAGACAGGGACGGCTAACCGATGTGGGCGAACAGACTGCTACCCATCGGCCGGTTCTCGTCTCTGAGGTGCTGCGGTTCCTTGCGCCCGAACGGGGCGGCTGGTTCGTCGACTGCACGGTCGGCCTGGGCGGCCACGCGGCCGAAGTGCTGCGGCGCCACCCTGAGGCTTCGGTCCTGGGCATCGACCGGGACACGGAGGCCCTGGAACACGCCTCGGACCGGCTGCGCGAGTTCGGCCCGAGGGCGCGCGTCGTCCACGGCAACTTCGAGTCGGTCCGGGAGATCGTGGCGGCGGCGGACATCGGCCAGCCGGCGGGAGTCCTCGCCGACCTGGGCGTTTCGTCGCTCCAGCTCGATCGGCCGGAACGCGGCTTCAGTTTCATGCGGTCCGGGCCGCTCGACATGCGGATGGACCAATCGCCCGGATCGGCAACGAGGACAGCGAGGGACGTCGTGAATCTGGAATCCCAAAGCGTGTTGGAGACGGTGCTGCGCGACTACGGCGAGGAGCGGCAGGCCCGCAGGATCGCTCGCGCGATCGTCGAGCGCCGCCGTCGCGAGCCGATCGAAACCACGGATGACCTGCGCGATCTGGTTCACGAGGCGGTCGGCGCCTCCAGAGTGCGGCGTGGCCGCGCCCTGCGGGCCGGCGCCAGGTCGATCGACGCGGCGACGAGGACCTTCCAGGCGCTCCGCATCGCGGTGAACGAGGAGCTGTCCGGCCTCGGAGCGACGCTGGAACAGGCGATGAGACTGCTCGAGCGGGACGGGCGGCTGGTGGTCATCTCGTACCACAGTCTGGAAGACCGGATCGTCAAGCACCGGCTCCGGGCGGGCGCCCTGGGCGAAGTGGATCCGATCACCGGACGGCCTCGCACCGAGACCCGCCTGATCGAGCTGATGACGCGGAAGCCGATCCGGCCCGAGCCGAGCGAGGTGCAGTACAACCCGAGGTCGCGGTCCGCCCGGTTGCGGGCGGCGAGGCGCCTCTAGCGGGGTGGCCGCCAGGGAACCGGTACGGTGAAGACCGGCTACAGCGTCAGCAAGGAGGTCGCGAATCCCTTCCTGGTGCGCCAGCGGGATCCCGGTCGCCTGCGCGGCCTGTGGCCGGTGTTCGCGATCCTGCTGCCGTTCGCGGCGGCCGTGTTCGCGTACACCTGGGTGCATGAACAGGGACTGGAAGCCGGCTACCGCATCGAGGAACTCGAACGGCGCCTGGAGGAGCTGCGGCAGCAGGAGCTTCGGCTCGAACTGGAGGCGACCCGGCTCAGCCGGCCGGAGCGGCTCTCTGCCCTGGCCCTGGAGGAGCTCGGGATGGCGCCGCCGACACTGGACCAGATGGTCTTCCTGAGTTCCGAGAGCGTGTCCCTCCTGCAGGCCCGTGCGGTCGCGGAGGCGGCGCAGTGACCACGCTGGGACCCCGGGCGCGGAGCGCCCGCCGCCGCTACGTCGGAAGGTTGGCGGTGCTGGTCGCGTTCTGTGGTCTGTGGATGGGCGCGATTGCCGTTCGGCTGTTCGACCTGCAGATCAGCGGGGCTGACGAGTACCGCGAACGGGCCGCCCGCCAGCAGCGAAGCGAAGTCGTGCTGAATCCCAAGCGGGGCACGATCTACGACGCCCGCCGCAGGCCACTCGCCGTCTCGGTGGGGACGAGCACGCTCTACGCCGAAACCGCGAAGGTGGGCGAGCCGTCGGTCGTTGCCGCGGAGATCGCTCCCCTGGTCGGTCGGTCCAGGGAACGGATCGAGGCGTTGCTCAACAAACCGGGCCATGTGCCCCTGGCGCGCAAGCTCGATCGCGAGGTAGCCGACCGGATCGACCTGTCCGCGTTCCCCGGCCTTTACTTCCTGGGCGAGAGCAAGCGCAGGTACCCGATGGGCCCCCTGATGGCTCACGTGCTTGGCTTCGTCGGCACCGACCGCAGCCTCGCCGGCCTGGAGTACCGCTACGACAGGGAAGTCGCGGGTGAATCGGTCAGAAGGCACGTCCTTCGCGATGGCCAGCAGCGACTGGTCGTGGTTGCCGGTTCCCTGGGCGAACCGAAACCGGGGGCGGACCTCCATCTGACGATCGACGCGACGATCCAGCACCTCGCCGAGCGCGCCCTGCGCGAGACGATCGAGTCGACGGGCGCCAGTGCCGGCAGCGTCGTCATCCTGGCCCCCGAGGACTCGGCGGTGCTGGCGATGGCCTCCTACCCGACCTTCGATCCAAACCGCTTCGGCGACTTTGGCCCGAACGAGCGGCGGAACCGTGCGTTGCAGGACTCCTACGAACCGGGCTCGACGTTCAAGATGATCACGGCGGCCGGGGCGTTCGAACGAGGCGTGGTGCATCCCGACCAGATCATGAACTGCGGCAACGGCCGGATCCGGGTCGGCAAGGCCCTGATCAAGGACCACAAGCCGTTTCCTGAACTCACCTTCCGCACCGCGATCGCCAAGTCGAGCAACGTCTGCGCGATCAAGGCGGGTGGCCTGGCCGGGTCGGAGACGATGCAGGAGCTGGTCACGGCGTTCGGCTTCGGCGAAGTCACCGGCATCGATCTCGACGGCGAACACCCGGGCATCGTTCCGCTGCGGGTCTGGGACCAGGAGACGACGGCGTACGCCTCGATGGGCCACGGTGTCGCGGTGACGCCCCTCCAGCTTGCGAATGCCTACGCCGCGGTCGCCAACGGCGGAGTCTGGAACCGGCCCTACCTGGTGCGCGCGCTGGAACGGGAAGGGGAGGTCGTCGACATGCGGCCCAGCAACCGTGGCCATCGCGTGATCTCCAGGGCGACCGCGTACCGGGTGATCCGCCTGCTCGAGGAGGTCGTCGTCAGCGGCACGGGCCGCAAGGCGGCGATCGCCGGCTACCGGGTGGCCGGCAAGACGGGTACGGCCGAGAAGTCGGACGCTTCCGGTTACTCGGAGACCGGCCGCGTCGCCGGTTTCGTCGGCATCGCTCCAGCGCGGGCGCCGCGCCTGGTCTGCCTGGTGATGATCGATGAGCCGACCGTCTCGACCTCCGGCGGTGAAGTGGCGGCGCCGGCCTTTCAGCGCATCATCAGCGAAGCCCTGTTCTATCTCGGCGCGACGCCGTCGCGCCAGCCGATGGGCTGGAGCCAGCCCGTCTGGTTGCAGCCGGCGCCCGCGCCGCTCGAAGGGCCGCCGCAGGTCCGGGTCGCGGCTGCGGGCGGCCAGTCCGCGGGCCCCGATCAGGATGACGCGCCGACGGAGGGCGAGCTGTGGACGGCGGCGGGATCGAGCTGATGAGACTCGGCGACGCGGTCGCCGACCTGCCTCTGCGCTCAGAGCTGAGCCTTCCCGCGGCCGACACGGAAGTCACGGGGATTCAGCACGACTCCCGGCGCATCGGAAGCGGCGACCTCTTCGTCGCCTGGCGGGGCGAGGTCCACGATGGCCGGGCTTTCGCGACCGATGCCATAGCCCGCGGCGCCTCCGCTGTCCTCTCCTTCGGACCGCCGCCTGCCGCGCCTTCCGTTCCCTGGCTGGAGGTCGACGATCCACGGGGCCAGATGGGGCCGGTGGCCGCAAGGCTCTACGACCACCCCGAGCGGGAGCTCCTGACCGTCGGGGTCACCGGCACCAACGGCAAGACGACGACCGCCCAGTTGATCGGTTCCTGTCTGACCCAGGCTGGACGATCGGCCGCGGTGATCGGGACCCTGGGCCGGAGGGCGCACGTGCCGGGCGACGGGGGCTCCGACACGAGCCCGCTGAGTTCCGCGGCTTCCGACCGGACGACGCCGGAGAGCAGCGACCTGTTTCGGATGCTCAGGCGGGCGGTGGATCTGGGAGCGCGGTCCGCGGCGATCGAGGTCTCGTCTCATGCGCTCGATCAGGGGCGGCTGAACGGGATGAGGTTCGACGTCGCCGTGTTCACGAATCTGACCCGCGACCATCTCGACTATCACTCCTCGATGGAGGCCTACTACGAGGCCAAGCGCCGGCTCTTCTCCCTGCTCCGCTCGGGCGGTCGTGCGGTGATCAACGTCGACGACGAGTACGGCCGCAGGCTGGCGCTGGAGGTCGGGAACCACGCTGACGTGTGGCGTTACAGCGCCGCCGGCCGTAGCGGTGCCGAGGTGCGCGTCGTCCGGTCCGAGCTCGACCTCGCGGGCATTCGGGCCGAGGTCGAGGCGCCCGGGCTCCGTCTCTCGCTCGTCAGCCGGCTGCTCGGCCGGTTCAACCTCGAAAACCTGACGGCGGCGGTCACGGCGGCGAACGTCCTGGGAGTGCCGCCGGACGCGATCCGCGCCGCGGTGGCCGCGGAGAAGCCCCCGGACGGCCGGTTGGAGCCGGTGGACCGCGGCCAGGAGTTTCCGGTGCTCATCGACTACGCCCACACCGACTGCGGCCTGCGCGCCGCGATCGAGGCGATCCGCGAACTGAGCGACAGGCGCATCCTCGTGGTGTTCGGCTGCGGCGGCGACCGGGATCGCGGCAAGCGGGAGTTGATGGGACGCGCCGTGGGCGAGTTGGCGGATCTCGCCATCGTCACCGACGACAATCCCCGGAGCGAGGACCCGGCGCTGATTCACCGGACGATCGTGGCGGGACTCGGCGCGGCCGGGGGTTGCGGCCACGAGGTAGTTCCGGACCGCCGGTCCGCGATTCGTCGAGCCGTCACGCTGGCCGCCGCCGAACCCGGCTGGGCGGTGCTCATCGCGGGCAAGGGCCATGAGACGACGCAGACCATCGGGAAACGCAAGCTGCCATTCCGCGACCGGGAGGAGGCCGGGGAGGCACTGGTTGCGCTGAGCGCCTCCGGGTTGCCCGGAGGGCGGAAGGCGCCTTCGAGGTGAGGCGGCTCCTCGCTGATGCGGCCAAAGTCATGAACGGCACACTGATCGGAGAGGTCGACGGCGGCGCCTGCTACCGCGGCGCCGCGATCGATTCGCGGCGGGTCGAAGGCGGCGAGCTCTTCTTCGCGCTGCCCGGAGAGCGGACCGACGGTCACCGCTTCGTGGCGGCAGCCCTGGCCGCGGGCGCGGCGGCGGCGGTGGTCAGAACGCCCGCGGCGGACGCCGGCTGTCCCCAGATCCGGGTCGACGACGTGGCGGAGGCGCTGCACGAGCTGACTCGCGATCACCGGCGGCTTCTCGATATCCGCGTGGCCGCAGTGACCGGCTCCGCGGGAAAGACGACGACGAAGGACCTGCTGGCCCTCCTGCTCGGCGAATGCTGGCGGGTACGCAAGAGCCCGGGCAACCTGAACAACCTGCTCGGTTTCCCGCTTACGCTGCTGGCCACGGGCACGGATTGCGAGTGGTTGGTCGCCGAGATGGGGATGTCGGTGCCGGGCGAACTGGCGGCGGTGAGCCGCCTGGGGCGGCCGGACGTGGCCATCTTCACGAACGTCCGGCCGGCGCATCTCGCCGGCTTCGAGGAACCGGCCGGCGCCCCGGCGGACGTCGAGGCGATCGCCCGTGCCAAGGCGGAACTCCTGGAAGGCCTCGCCGCCGACGGTCTGATCGTCGCCAACGCCGGCGACCCGCGAGTGGTCGGTCTGGTCGAGCGATACCTGGCTGCGCGGCGCCGGGAGGCGGCCCCGGCCAGGGCGAAGAGTGTGGAGAGCGTGGTCTGGTACGAAGTGGAACCGGCGCGGAGCAAGCTTCCGCGGGCCGAGGTCACGGCTCACGGGGTCGAGCCCCTGGCTGGAGAGCCGGGCACGCGATTCAGGCTGGAGTACCGGGGTGCCTCGGCGAACGTCGAGTTGCCGCTGCACGGCAGGGTGAACGTCGAGAACTTCCTGGCCGCGGCGGCCTGCGCCCTGCGGCTGGGCGTGCCGATCGAGAAAGTCGCGTCGGCGGCGCGCCGTTCCCGTCCCGGCGCCGGCCGCGGCGAAGTCGTCTCGCTGCCGTCGGGCGCCACCCTGGTGGACGACTCGTACAACTCGAACCCCGAGGCGGCGCGCCTGGCGCTCGAGGCGGCGCGCCTGCTCGACGGCCAGCGCCATGTCGCGATTCTGGGCGACATGCTGGAGTTGGGCAGCGCCGAGCGCCGCTACCACCGGCAGTTGGGCCGCGACGCGGCGGAACGCGGTTTCGGCCTGGTCGTCGGCGTCGGCGAGCTGGCGTCCGGGACGGTCGCGGCCGCCGGGGAGGCTGGCGTCGAGACCGCCTGGTTCGAGGACACGCGGGCCGCGAGCGCGGGGGCCCCCCTTCTGATCGGGGAGGGCGACGTGGTCCTCGTCAAGGGCTCGCGAGGCGCGGCGCTGGAGCACCTGGTGGAGGCGCTGCTTCAGGAGAGGCCGAACTGATGCTCCTGGACCTGCTGTTGCCGCTCGGCGAGCGGATCGCACCCTTCAACGTCATTCAGTACATCACCTTCCGTTGCGCCTGCGCGGCTCTGACCGGCGTCGTGCTCAGCCTGGTCCTGGGCCCCAGTTTCATTCGGGCGGCCCGGCGGCTCTCGATCGGCCAGACGATCCGCGAGGAGGGGCCGGAGCGGCACCAGAGCAAGGCCGGTACGCCGACGATGGGCGGGCTGTTGATCCTGACCGCCGTCATCGTGCCGACGCTGCTCTGGTCGGACCTTTCGAACGTCTACGTCTGGCTCGCCATCGGTACGACGATCGGGCTGGGCGCCGTCGGCTTCGTCGACGACCTGCTCAAGGTGAGGCGGCGCGACAACGGGGGCCTGAGCATGAGGGCGAAGTTCGCCCTGCAGCTGGTCGTCGGCGCGGCACTCGGCGCCGCCCTCGTCAACCTCACGGACCTCGACGCGAACCTGAGCTTCCCGTTCTTCAAGACCCTCGTGCTCGAACTCGGGGTCTTCTACATCCCGTTCGTCGCCATCCTGATCGCGGGATCCTCGAACGCGGTCAACCTGACGGACGGGCTCGACGGGTTGGCCATCGGCGCCACCCTGGTCGCGGCCGCCACCTACGCGGTCTTCGCCTACATCGCCGGCAACTCGATCGCCGCCCGCTACCTGCAGGTGTCCTACGTGCCGGGGGCCGGTGAGGTCGCGATCATCTGTTCCGCCCTGGTCGGCGCCAGTCTGGGCTTCCTCTGGTTCAACGCCCATCCCGCCCAGGTGTTCATGGGCGACGTCGGGTCGCTGGCGATCGGCGGCACGATCGGCGCGGTGGCCGTGCTCTCCAAGCAGGAGCTGCTGCTGGTCCTGGTCGGCGGGCTGTTCGTGCTGGAGGCGCTGTCGGTGATCGTCCAGGTGGCGTCCTTCAAGATGACCGGCAAGCGGGTGCTGCGGATGGCGCCGCTGCACCACCACTTCGAGCTCCGCGGCTGGAGCGAGAACCAGGTCATCGTCCGCTTCTGGATCCTCGCCGTCCTGTTCGCGTTCCTGGGTCTCTCGACCCTGAAGTTGAGGTAGCGGGTGACTCTTGAAGTGAGCCGTATGGGGACGTCCATGGCGGCGCCGGTTTCCGCCTGGGAAAGTGCGCTGGTCTACGGCCTGGGCTTGTCGGGGGTGGCGGCGTCCCGGGTGCTCTCCGACCGGGACGTCCGCGTGGTGGCGGTCGACGGCCGTCTGGCCGAGGACCTGCCTCCTGGAGCCGGTGAGCTGTTGCGAACGGAGCGGGTCGACGAGCTTCTGGCCGAAGAAGGGGCGGAGTTGCCGGCCGACCTCGACGCGATCGTGCTGAGTCCGGGTGTGCCGCCAGACCGTCCGCTGCTGCGAGCCGCCCGCTCGGCCCGCGTTCCGATCCTGGCCGAAGTCGAACTCGCCTGGCGCCTCCTGGAGGCTGAGGCTTCGCCGACCGTGGTCGGCGTGACGGGCAGCAACGGCAAGAGCACGACGACCGCGCTCACCGGGGCGCTGCTCGAGGCGGCCGGTTACCCGGTGGAGGTCTGCGGCAACATCGGCACGCCGCTATGCGCTCGGGTGGACGGTCCGCCGGGCCGCGTCTTCGTCGTGGAGCTCTCCAGCTTCCAGCTCGAGGGGATCGACCGGTTCCGCCCCCGTGCGGCGGCCCTGCTCAACATCAGCCCCGACCATCTCGACCGCTACGCGAACGTCTCCGAGTACGCCGCCGCGAAGGCGCGCATCTTCGGCAGGCAGGCCGCCGGCGACGTCGCGGTCGTGAACGCCGACGACGGTGAGGCCCGCCGCTGGAGCAGCGGCCGCGACGGCGCGCCGGCCGCCGTGAGGCGCCGGTTCTTCTCCCGGCTGCGACAGGTCGAGGATGGCTGCTATCTCGACCGCGACCGGGTGATCGAGGTGGGGCCGGAGTTCCGGCGAGAGCTGTTCCGGCTTGACGACCTGGCGCTCGACGGCTTGCACAACGTGGAGAACGCGATGGCGGCCGCTCTGCTCGCGGCGGCCGTCGGCGCCGATCCGAGCCGCTTCGCGCCGGCGTTGCGCGGCTTCGACGGCCTGCCCCATCGGATGCGCCTCGTCGGCACGGTCGGCGGCGTCCGCTACTACAACGACTCCAAGGCGACGAACCCGGCGGCGACGATGAAGGCGCTGACCGGGTTCGGTGAGGGCAGCGTCCACCTGATCCTCGGCGGCCGGGCGAAGGACGAGGGCGCGGCCTTCGCCGAACTGGCGTCGGTGGCCGGCGCCAGGGCGGCGGCGGTGTACCTGATCGGCGAGGCGGCCCCGGTCATCGCCTCGGTGCTCCGCGGCGCTGTCGAGTGCCGCCCGTGCGGGACGCTGGAGCGCGCGGTCGAAGCGGCGTCGGCGGCCGCGAGCGAAGGCCAGGCGGTACTGCTGTCGCCGGCCTGCGCCAGCTTCGACCAGTTCGAGGACTTCGCGGAGCGCGGCCGCCGCTTCGAGGAACAGGTGCGGGCGCTGGCGATGGCCGGCGGGGAGCGCGGCCATGGCTAGGAAGCTCGCGATCGACAAGGTCCTCTTCATGGTCGTCGTGCTGCTCGTCGTGGCGGGCCTGGTGATGGTCTACTCGGCCAACCCGCCCGACCCCGGCGGCGGCTTCAAGCGCCAGTTCGTCACCCAGTTGCTCGCGGCCGTCTTCGGCCTGGTGGCGATGCTTGTCATCATGAGCATCGACTACCGGCGCTGGGCGAAGCCATGGCTGGTCCATGCCGGCCTTGGTGCGTCGCTCCTCCTGCTGGTCGTCGTGCTGGCGTCGGCGCCGATCAACGGCAGCAGCCGCTGGCTGTCCGTGGGGCCGCTGACCTTCCAGCCGTCGGAGCTGGCCAAGATCGCGGTCGTCGTCTTCGTCGCCTACCAGATCCACCGCTGTCCGGAGGGTGTCAGCCAGCCCCGGGTGCTCGTGCCCTGCGGCCTCGCGGTGGGGCTGGTCACCCTGCTCGTCCTGCAGGCGCCGGACTTCGGCAGCGCCGCGCTCATTCTGGGGATCGCCGGGGTCATGCTCTTCCTTGCCGGCCTCTCCTGGCGCTGGATCGCTCCCGCGATGGTGGTTCTGCCGGGGTTGTTCGCTGTCTTCATCTGGTCGGAGCCCTACCGCAGGGAACGCCTCCTCGGCTTTCTTTCACCCGAGAACGATCCCTCCGGAAACGGCTTCCAGGTGCTGCAGTCCTGGATCGCGATCGGATCGGGCGGCCTGACCGGCCAGGGTCTGGGAGAAAGCGCCCAGAAGCTCTACTTCCTGCCGCTCGCGAGTTCCGACTTCATCTTCTCGATCGTCAGCGAGGAACTCGGCCTGCTCGGCGCCGCCGCGGTGTTGGCCGCCTTTTCGGTGCTTGCCTGGCGCGGCTATGCCGCCGGACACCGCGCTCCGGATGCTTTCGGTCGCTTCCTTGCCTGGGGGCTGACGTCGGCGGTCCTGATCCAGGTCCTGGTGAACGTCAGCGTCACGGTCGGCCTGGTGCCGGTGACCGGCACGCCGCTGCCGTTCCTGTCGCACGGGGGGTCGTCCCTCGTCATGACCCTCATCGCCTGCGGTCTGCTGTTGAGCGTCTCGGAGCATGGATGAGCACCGGCACTCACCGCGGCACGGTCGTCTTTTCCGGCGGCGGCACGGGCGGCCACGTCTTCCCCGGCCTGGCGGTGGCCGACGAGCTGCGGACTCTCGGCTGGAACGCCGCCTGGGTCGGCCGCCGCGGCAGCCTCGAGGAACGGTTGGTGGCGTCGGCCGGAGTCGACTTCAGGGCGCTCCCCGCCCGACCGTTCGTCGACCGCGGCGGCGCGCAGCGTGCGGTTGCCCTGGCGGTCCTCCTGTTCTCGACCCTCCGCGCCGCGGCGTTGCTGCGCCGGTTCCGCGCGGCGCTCGTGTTCGCGACGGGCGGCTATGTCTGCGCGCCGGCGGCTCTGGCCGCCCGGCTCCATGGCTGCGGGCTCTACCTGCTCGAACCGAACGCGGAGAGCGGCGCCGCCAACCGGAGACTGTCGCGCTTCGCGACCGAGGCGGGCGTCGCCTTCGAGTCCGCGGCCGGGAGCCTCTTGTGCGAGGCGCGGCTGGTCGGCGTGCCGGTGCGGCGGGCCTTCCGGGAGATCGAGGAACTGCGTCTTCCGGGCGACCGCGTTCGGGTCCTGGTGCTTGGCGGCAGTCAGGGTTCCAATGCGCTCAACCGTCATCTGCCCGGTCTGTTCGCCCGTGCCGCCGGGCCGAGCCGGGTCGAAGTCACGCACCAGTCCGGCCCGGCCTGGGTCGACGAGACCCGCGACCGTTACCGGGGAGTGGCCACGCCGGCGCTTTCCTCGACGGTGACCGGCTTCATCCGGGACACCGCCGGCGCCATGCAGGCGCACGACCTGATCGTGTCGCGCGCCGGAGCGGTGACCGTGGCCGAGATCGCCGCCGCCGGCCGGCCGGCGGTCTATGTCCCGCTGCCGATGGCCGCCGGGCACCAGCGCGGGAACGCCTGCGCAATGGTCGGGGCGGGAGCCGCGATCCTGGTCGACCAGGACGACCTGCAGGGCGAAGCAGCGGCGGACCGCTGCGCCCGGCTGATTGCGGATCGCGGGCGTCTGCTGGCGATGGCGGGGGCGGCTCGGGGCCTGAGTCGGACCGACGCGGCGAGCGACATCGCCGCCCGGGTGTGCGAGATCGCGGAGCGCGGAACCTCCGGGCGCCGGGGGAGGGCCGGCTGATGCTGCTGTTCCTGCGCACCGCGGGGCTCAAGCGCGTCCACTTCGTCGGCATCGGCGGTGCCGGCATGAGCGGAATCGCCGAGATCCTGCTGAACTACCAGCTGAAGGTCAGCGGCTCCGACCTGGAGGGGAGCGAAACGACCGAGCGGCTCGCGGCGCTCGGCGCTCAAGTCGCCATCGGTCACAGCGCGGACAACGTCGACCGGGCCGACCTGGTGATCATCTCGTCCGCGGTTCCGGCCGGGAACGAGGAGGTCGTCGCAGCCCGGCGGCGGGGAGTGCCTGTCGTCCGCCGCGCCCAGATGCTCGCCGAACTGATGCGGCTCAAGTACGGCGTCGCCGTGGCCGGTACCCACGGCAAGACGACGACGACCTCGCTTATCGGCAGCGTGCTGACGGACGCCGGCCTCGACCCCACGGTGATCGTCGGCGGACGCCTTCGCGTTTCGGGCACCGGCGCCCGCTACGGGAGCAGCGACTACCTGGTCGCCGAGGCGGACGAGTTCGACCGGAGTTTCCTCGATCTGGCGCCGGTGGTCGCGGTGATCACGAACATCGACGTCGATCATCTCGACACCTACCGCGATCTGGCCGACATCCAGGCTGCCTTCGCGCGTTTCGCCGGCCGCGTCCCCTTCTTCGGCCAGGTGATCGCCTGCGCGGACGACCCGAACGTCCGGGACCTGCTGCCGCGCCTCGCCGACCGGCGGATCGTCACCTACGGCTTCGATCCGGGGGTCGACCTCCGGGCGCTCGACGCGTCGCCGACCGGCGCGGGTGTCCGCTTCGGGGTCGCCGACGCCCACCTTGGTCCGCTCGGTGTCCTGGAACTGCCGTTGCCTGGGCGTCACAACGTCCTGAACGCCCTCGCGGCGGTCGCCGCGGCGCGGGCCGTCGGGCTCGACTTCGAGGCGGCGGCCAGGGCTCTCTCGGGCTTCCGGGGCATCCACCGGCGGTTCGAGCGGGTAGGGCAGTGGCGCGGTGCGACGGTGATCGACGACTACGCGCATCATCCGACCGAAGTCGAGGCGACGCTGAAGGCGGCCCGCGAGGTAATTGGTCCCAGCGGCGGGAACGGCGCCCGGACGGGCCGGATCCACGCCGTGTTCCAGCCCCATCTGTTCAGTCGCACGAGGGACATGGCGGAGGACTTCGGCCGCTCCCTGCTGCTCGCCGACAACGTGCTGGTCGCCGACATCTATCCGTCCCGCGAGCGGCCCATCCCGGGAGTCGACGCGGGTCTGGTGGTGGCCGCCGCTGCTCGCGCCGGTCATCCGAGCATCAGCGGCTGCGGACCGTGGCAGGCGGCGCCCGACCGGCTTCGTTCCGAGGTCGGCGAAGGCGACCTGATCTTCACGCTGGGAGCGGGCGACATCTACCGGCTGGCTCATCGACTCGCCGCCGGCGAGGGGGACGTTTCGTGAGTCGGCGCGCGACTCGCAGGCTGTCGGGCGCTCGCCGTCCCGTGCGCCGCAGGCGGCCGCGGCCCGTCGTCTGGCTGGCGCTGGGCGTCGGGAAAGTCCTCCTCGGGATCGCGCCCGTTGTCGGGATCGGCGTGTGGCTGGCGACGGCCCCGGTGTTCGATCTCGAGCTCGAGATCCAGATCGAGGAGGCCGAGCGGATCTCCGAGGAGTGGGTGCGGAGCCGGCTTGCTCCGCTGGAGGGACGGAACCTTCCGCTGCTCGCCCTCGAGCCCGCCGCGAGACGGCTCGACCACGAGTGGATCCGTGAGGCGCAACTCCTCAAGCGCCTGCCGAACGAACTCACTGTGCGGGTCGTGGAGCATCAACCGGCGGCCCTGTTCACGGCCGGGGACCGCGCATGGGTGATCGACCGGGACGGCCGGACGATCGTGCCGTGTGAGCGGGCACCCGACCTGTGCGATGGCGATCTGGTCAGCGTGTCGATCGAAAGCGCCCTGGCGGGAGATCGTCTGGGGAAAGGCCCGGCGCGGAATCCGGGGGCTGGCGGTGTCGCATCCAGGGACGTGCCGGGTGAGGTTCTCGCTCGAACGCTGAAGCGGGCGCTCGACGTGGCGACCGAAGTCGGGGCGTTCGAGTGGGGACGTCAGGTCCGGGCGGTGGAGGTCATCAGTTTCGGGATCGTTGAGGACGACTACCTGCTCTCCTGCAGCGGCCGTCCGGCCACCGTGCTCGTTCGCGGCAGCGATCTGACGGCCAAGGCCTCGGTGTTCGAGCTGCTGCACGGCGCGATCACGGAACACAACGATCCGGAAGTCGTGGACCTGCGGTTCAGGGATCGGATCGTTCTGTCGATGGAAGCGCCGGGTGCGGGGATCGCTACGGACACGGAGGACGCTGCGGCCACCGGGGACGGAGTTCAAGCCCCTTCATAGCGAAAGAGGACGAAGAGGATGCCGAAGACGGATACGCATGTGGTCGCCATCGACGTGGGGTCGGCGAAGGTCGCCGTGTTGATCGCCGAGCGCACCGAGGTCGACGGAGAACCGGCCCTCGAGATCGTCGGCGTCGGGCGGGCACCCAACCGCGGGACGCTGAGGGGCCATATCGTGCATCTCGACGCGACGGTGAGCGCGCTCAAGCGGGCCACCGAGGAGGCGGAGACCATGGCGGGCGTCGAGATCTCCCGCGCCTTCGTCGGCATCGGCGGATCCGACCTGCGGTCGGCGAACAGCCACGGCACTGCCTACGTCGACTGCGGCGACCGGGGGATCGCCCGTGCCGACATCGACCTGGTTCTGAACGCCGCTCGGGACGTGCCGCTTCCGCCCGACCGGGAGATCCTGCACGCAATTCCGCAGGAGTTCGCGGTCGACGACCACGGCGGCATCGCGGATCCGCACGGGATGCTGGGCAGCCGGCTGGAAGCCAAGGTTCACCTGGTCATGGGCCACGCTCCACGAACCAGGACGCTGGTGCGATGTCTGAACCGCGCCGGCGTGGAGGCCCGGGAGATCGTCTTCGAACCGCTCGCCACCGCGGAAGCGGTCCTTCTTCCCGACGAGCGCCAACTGGGCGTCCTGTTGCTGGACATCGGGTCAGGAACCTGCGGCTTCGCCTTCTTCCAGCACGCCGAAGTGCAGCACAGCGGGGTTCTTCCGTTCGGCGCCAGTCACTTCACGGCCGACCTGGCTTCCGTGCTCCGGACGTCGTTCGCCGGCGCCGAGACGCTCAAGCTGCGGGACGGCTGCTGCCTGGTCGGCCTGGTCGACGGCGACGACGGTCTGGTGGTGCCGAGCGTCGCGGGCGGCAGCAGCAAGACGATCGCGCGCGGGGACCTCGCCGAGATCCTGCAGGCGCGCGCCGAGGAGATGTTCCACCTGATAGAGGCCGAGCTGGAGAAGGCCGGCTGGGCAAATCAGCTTCGCGGAGGACTCGTCCTGAGCGGGGGCGGTTCGAAGCTGCTCGGTCTGCCCGAACTGGCCCAGCAGGTCTTCTCCTGCGACGTTCGTTACGGAGTGCCGCTCGGTCTCGTCAGCGAGATCGAAGGTCTCACCGACCCGACCTGGGCAACAGCCGCGGGTCTTCTTCGCTATGCGGTCGCCTCCGAGGAGGCTCGCCTGCCCATTGCGCGCCGTCGCTCTCTGGGCGGCGTGCGCTCGGTGATGGGCAATCTGCGCCAGATGTTCAGCGATCTTGTCTGATTTGAGTTTGATGAACCAAGGGTTCGAAATGGAGGGAACCATGATTCTGATGGAAGAGCAGCAGCCGACCGAGGTCAAGCCGACGATCGACGAGGAGGTCTCGTCCGAGGACAGTTTCGGGCCGGCGAAGATCGTGGTCGTCGGTGTAGGCGGAGGCGGCGGAAACGCCGTCAACCGGATGATCGCCGCCAATCTGGGCGGCATCGAGTTCATTGCCGCCAACACCGACTTGCAGGCTTTGCGGCGCTGCGAAGCGCCGACGAAGCTGCAGCTTGGCCGCAAGATCACCCGCGGCCTGGGTGCCGGCGCTGATCCGGAGGTCGGCCGCAACTCGGCGCTCGAGGACACGGACAAGATCCTGGACATGCTGAACGGGGCGGACATGGTCTTCCTGGCAGCCGGCCTTGGCGGGGGCACGGGCACAGGCGCGGCGCCCATCATCGGCTCCCTTTCGGCCGAAGTCGGCGCCCTGACGGTCGCCGTGGTCACGAAGCCCTTCGCGTTCGAGGGCCGGCGACGGATGCTGCTGGCGGAACGTGGGCTCGAAGAGCTGCACCGGGCGGTCGACACCGTGATCGCGATCCCGAACGAGCGGCTGTTGAGCTTCGTGGACCGGGGCACGTCGCTCGCCGACGCCTTCGTGACCGCGGACGATGTCCTGCGGCAGTCGGTCCAGGGCATCAGCGACCTGATCACGATGCCGGGCGAGGTGAACGCCGACTTCGCCGACGTGCGGGCGATCATGTGCGGCCAGGGCATCGCGGTGATGGGCACGGGCGTGGCGTCGGGCGACAGCCGGGCTCTCGAAGCGGCGCAGCGGGCCGTGTCGTCGCCCCTGCTCGAGGACGCTTCGATCGAGGGCGCTACGGGGTGCCTGATCAACATCACCGGCGGCGGTTCGCTGACCCTCCACGAGGTGGCGGAAGCGGCCAGCACGATCTCCGACGCGGTCGACCCGGACGCGACGATCATTTCGGGTCTCGTGGTCGACGGATCGATGGACGAAGAGGTGAAGGTGACGGTGATCGCCACCGGATTCTCCGAGGACCGGCAGCCGCGCGAGGGCGGCGACGTCAAGGCCGCCGAGGCCGGAGCGGCGGCGGCCGATCCGAACCTGGCCGAGGCCATTCCCGCGGACGAGGAGGCCGGCAAGGAGGAAGGCGGCAAGGCCGAGTTCCGGGATCGCGTTCTGGCCGAGCACCACAAGATCGATCCGGGCGGTTACGGACCGAATTGGAGGAACGTCGACGACTACGACATTCCGACGGTGCTACGCAAGCAGATGGACTGACCGCCCGCGCCGCGCGCGGGCTGCTTCTACATCCGCTCGGGCAGCGGCACGCCCAGAATCTCCGCGAGGGCTTCCAGCGATCGCTCGAAGACCTGGGTTACAGCGAGGCGTGCGTCCCGGAGGTCCGCGTCCTGTTCGTGCAGGATGGGATGACGGTGGTAGATCGCGTGGAACTTCTGCGCCAGGTCGACGGCGTGCCGGGCGATGAGGGAGAGCTCGAGCGTCGCCGCCGCCCGCTCGACGACTTCCTGGCACTGCGACGCGAACAGCACGAGGTCCCAAAGGTCGTCGGACCAGACGTCGGCGGGCAGCGTCGCGACGCGGCTCCCGGGGACCTCCTGCGCCAGCCCTTCTTCACGCAGGCGTCGGCGGATGTTCCTGGCGCGCACGATGGAGTACTGGAGATAGGGGCCTGACTCGCCTTCGAACGAGGTGGCGTCGTCGATGTCGAAGGCGATCACGCGCGTGGTCGTGGCGCGGGCCATGAAAAAGCGGAGCGCGGCGACCGCGATCTGGCGCGCCAGGACGCCTATGTCCTCGCTGGCCGCCTCGTCGTGGCGGTCGTTGCCGTCGGGGCCGCGCCGCTCCATGATCTCGTCCCGGCTCTTCGCCTCCAGCTGGTCGAGCAGGTCGTCCGCCTTGACGCCGATGCCCTTGCGGCCAGACATCTCGAGCTGCGAGTCGCCGGCGAATCCGAGACGCTCCGCAGTCTTCGCCGACAGGGCGACCATCTCGTAGGCGAAGTGGATGCTGTCCCGGGCCTCGTCCTCGTGTCCGAGCGCTTCCAGGCCGGCGCGGACGATGCGCTGCAGGTAGGCCTGCCGGGCGTCGATCACGTTGATCACGCGGGCGCCCGTTCCGAAGTCGGGACGCCGCTTTCCGTCGCCGGCATCCGGTTCTGCCGGCGCGGTCTCCCAGAGAGGACCGCCGCGGCGGGTTGTATCCCGGAAGGGGGCGTACTCGAAGTCGCGGCCCAGCAGGCCGAACTTCCAGAGCTGGTAGGCGATGTCCTTGCCGACGTAGGTCACCGTGCCGTCGGAGCGGACGATCACCTTGTCGGGGTCCTCCAGCCCCTGGAACTCCTCGCTGTCGGCCAGCGGCATGACCCAGCAGCCGGCGTTCTTGCCGCTCTCTTCGAACCGGACGGCGCCCGTCTCCTTCAACTGTTCGAAGGCGGCGACGAAGAAATCGAGACGTAGGATCTCGCTCTCGCGGGTCAGCAGGTCGTAGTCGATGTCGATGCGGGCCATCGTGGCGAGATGCCGCACGACGATTCGCCGGGCGACCAGCCGGCCGGCCTCGGCCCGGCGGCCCTCTCCCGCTTCCAGTGCGTGGAGAGTGCGCCGGCGGAGTTCAAGCCGCTGCGAATCGCCTTCGTACCAGCGACCGACCTCGCTGTAGAGGTCCCAGCAGACGTAGTCGAACGGCTCGGGCAGGGCGTCGATGTCGGCGACGGAGCAGCCGCGCAGGTCGAGGAAGCCGACGACGACGTCGGCGACCTGCACGCCGGTGTCGTCGATGTAGTTCTGGACCTCGGTCGGCTGACCGAGTCGGCGGAGCGCGCGCGAGAGAACGTCGCCGAGCACGGCGTTGCGCAGGTGGCCGATGTGCGCCGCCTTGTTCGGATTGATGTTCGTGTGCTCGACGATCACCTTGGCCGGCGCGTCGGTGGCCCCGGACTCCGTCACCGGAACCGCGTCGATCATCACGGCCGCGAACCGGCTCCTGGCGAAGTGGAAGTTCACGTAGCCCGGGCCTTCGACCGTCACCCGATCGAAACCCTCCGGCAGCTCGAGGCACTCGACGAGGCGCTCCGCGATCGCCCGCGGCGCCTGACGCAGCTCCCGCGCGAGGTGCAGGGCGCAGGGACTCGCGAGGTCGCCGAGGCGGCGCTGGGGCGGCACCTCGACCACCGGATCGTGAGCGAGGCCGAAGGCTCGCGAGAGGGCGGTCCGCAGCGCGCCGGCGACGAGGGTTCTTTCGCGCTGCAGCATCGGGGGCGCAGCCTATAAGAGCTCGTGGGACGGCTTGCGCCAGAATACGGACGTGCGAGGATTGCCGCCATGACCAGCCCGCGTGTTTGGCCGGGGTCCGTGGCCGCCGCAGGAGACCGGCCACATGCGGGCTGAACGCGAGCGGCCGCAGCCGCCGACCGTGCCGGGCTCGGTGGTCGCCCGGCGGGTTCTCGTCCTGGCGCCTCACTACGACGACGAGGTGCTCGGCTGCGGCGGGCTGCTGCTGCAGCTCGCCGCCAGCGAGGCGGAAATCGTGTGCGCCTTCCTGAGCGACGGATCGGGAGGCGCCGAAGGACCGCCGGAAGGACTGAGCGGAGAGCAGTACTCGGCGTTGCGGCGGGTCGAATCGGAGGCAGCCGCCGCGGACCTCGGCGTTGCCCGCGTCGAGCACGTCGGCCATCGTGAGAGCCTGCCGGACGGTGGCCTGGTCTCTTCGGTGGGCGAACTGACCGGGCAGATCGGGGCCTTGCTCGACGACTTCCGGCCGGATCTGGTCCTCGTCCCTTCGCCGCTCGAAGTGACTACGGATCACCAGGCCACGTTCCGAGCCCTCCACGAGGCGTTGATCGACCGCCGCATGCAAGGGGTGGATGGGAGTTCTTCGGCGGCGTTGCCGGACGACTCCTCGCTCGAGAGCCTGCCAATCCAGATCCTCTGTTACGAGGTAAACCACCCCTTCTACCCGGATCTCCTGGTGGACGTCTCCGCCGAGGTCGACGGAATCTCCGCGGCGATGTCCCACTATCGGAGCCAGCAGGAGCGGCACGACTACCTCGAATCGTGCCTTGGCCTGCGGCGCTTCCGAGCGCACAGCCTGCCGCGGGACTGCCGGTTCGTTGAGGGCTACTGCCAGTTGAAGGCCAGCGACTTCACCACCCGGAGTCCGGCCCAACTGATAGCCCATCTGGGCGGAGCGCCGGCGCTGGTCGAAGTGGATTCGCCCCGCCGGGTCTCGATCGTGGTGCGCACGTTCAACCGGCCGCGCCGGCTGGCCGAGGCTCTGGAGAGCCTGGCGCGGAGCACCTACCGTAACGTCGAGGCGGTGCTGGTGAACGACGGTGGCCGCCCGCCCGTGGTGTCGGAGGACTTCCCCTTCGCGCTGCGTCGCGTCGACCACGAGAGCAACCGAGGGCGCGCCGCGGCGGCGCAGTCCGGCGTCGAGGCGGCAACCGGAGACTGCATCGGGTTTCTTGACGACGACGACCTGTTGGCGCCGGAGCACCTGGAGAGCCTGACCGCCATGCTTCGAGGCGATGTTGACGTCGCCTACAGCGACGCCGCCGTGGTCAGCTACGAGCCGAGCGTTGACGGCTGGAGAGAGTCGAGCCGGGGCCTGCCGTACAGCCGGGACTTTGATCGCGGGATCCTCCTGCTCGACAACTACATTCCCTTTCACACGGTACTGATGACCAGGGAGGCCCTGGAGCGGGCCGGTTCGTTCGACCTCGGGCTGCCGGCGTTCGAGGACTGGGACCTGTTGATCCGGCTGTCGCGGAGGTCGACCTTCGTCCACCTGTCGCGGACGACGTGTGAGTACCGGCACTTCCTGGGTGGGAGCGACGACAGGTCGTCCGGAGGGCATGCCCTGGGCGGAGCGGCCGCCGAGCGACAGGACTTCGAGGCGTTGAAGGCCCGGGTGATGGCCAAGTACGCGGATGAACTCGAGCCGGATGTGTTGGCGGGCGCCGTGATCCGGATGCGGCGCGAAGCGGTGCTGGCGGCTGAGGCGGCGCGCGCGATGCTGCGCGAAACACGGGCGACACTGCGCGAAACGCGGGCGATGTTGCACGAGACGCGAGGGGAGCTCGAACTCGTCCAGGCCTCGAACCGGGCCCGCGGGGCGGAGGTCGAGCGTCTTCACGACCGCGAACGCGATCTCATGGCCGAGATCGAGAAGATGAAGGCCACTCGGGCCTGGCGGCTGCACGAAGCCCTGCAATCCCTGCGCGGTTCCGGGTGAGGAAGACCGCGGGAGGACGCCGGTGACTCGGGTCGGTCTGGTCTGCAGCGAGGCGCTCGGGGAGCGCGCCGCCGGCATCGGCATCCGCTACCTGGAGATGGCGCGGCGGTTGCCCGGATTCGGATTCGAGGTCGCCCTGGTTTCGCCCTGGCGCACGGGCGAGCCGCCGGACGTGCCGGCCGGGTCGGTCGCGGCGCGCCGGTTCAACTCCGCGCCGCTGCCGGAGCTGTTGAGGGACTGCGACGCGGTCGTCGCCCAGGGACAGTTGGCGAACGACGTGCTCCACCAGTTGCCCGATCTGCCCGCAGTGATCGATCTTTACGACCCCTTTCTGGTCGAGAACCTGACCCATCTCGAGACGCTGGGGCTCGACCCTTACCGGAACGATCACCGGAGCTGGGTCCACCAACTGTCCCGCGGCGACTTCTTCCTCTGTTCCTCGCCTGAGCAGCGCGCCTACTACCTCGGCTTCCTGACCGCTCTCGGACGGGTGAACCCGCATCGCTACCGGGACGATCCGTGCCTGTCCGGGCTGATCGCCGAGGCGCCGCTGGGCGTGCCGGACCCGTTGCCCGAACACCGGCCGCTGTTGCCGCCGCGCGCGGACGGCGAGCGCCGCGTGCTGTTCGGCGGGCTGTACGACTGGTACGACCCGGAGCCTCTTCTCGAGGCGTTCGCCGCCTTGTCCGAACCGAACGCGAGACTTCTGTTCGTGAGGCAGCCGCCCGGGGCCCAGGCGCCTCAGCGGCTGCTGGCGGAGGTGGAAGCGCGCAGCCGGAGGGAAGATCCGAATCGCATCGGCTTTCTCGACTGGGTGCCCTTCGAACGCCGCTACGACCTGTTGCGGGACGTCGACGCATTGGCCGCCTGCCACCGGCCGGGGCTGGAGACCGACCTGTCCCTGCGCACGCGGTTTCTCGATGCGCTCGCCGTCGGCTGCCCGGTGCTCACCACGGAGGGCGGAACCGTGCCGCGGCTGCTGCGGGAGTGGGACGCGGGGCTCGTCGTTCCCTGCGGCGACGTCGAGGCGCTCCGGGCGGGCCTCGCCGACTTGGTCGCGGGCGGC
This sequence comes from Acidobacteriota bacterium, assembly GCA_028875725.1. Classification (NCBI taxonomy): domain Bacteria; kingdom Pseudomonadati; phylum Acidobacteriota; species Acidobacteriota bacterium. The sequence goes on along the minus strand of JAPPCR010000023.1, from coordinate 334,254 downwards.
GGCAAGGTCGAAGAGCGGGCGCGCCGGGGCCGTGAGCGGACGCTGGTCGACTACTCCTGGGAGCGCACGCTGGCCCCGCTGGTGGCCTTCCTTTCGTCCGCGCACGTCGATCCGACCAAGGCCGGGTTTGCGTTCCGGCCGGAGACGGCGGCGCCGGCCGACGAACCGGGATTCCGCCTGCGGCGCTGGCTGCGGCGCCGGTTGGCTGGCTCGCTCCCGGCAGGCGGACCATGAGCGACGGGGGTTCCGGCGGAGGCGGCCATGGCCTGCGGGTAGACAGCGTCGACATCCTGGTGGTGAGCTGGAACGGCCGCCGCCACCTGGAGACGCTGCTGCCGGCGCTCGCAGCGCAGCGCGATCCCGGCGCCGTGGTTGGGATCCGGCTGTTCGACAACGGGTCGACGGACGGGACGGCGGCCTGGGTCGGCGCCGAACACCCGGAGGTCGAAGTCGTCGAGCATCCGGTCAACCTCGGCTTCTCCGCCGCGAACAACCGGCTCGCGGAGGGCAGTTCGGCCGACGCGCTGGTGCTGGTCAACAACGACACGCGGCCGCGGCCGGACTGGCTCTCCGAACTCGTCGCGGCGCTGCGGGCGTCGCCTCCGGATGTGGCCGCGCTGTCCGGCTGCATCGTCGACTGGGAGGGGGAGCGCCTGGACTTCGGACGCGGCGTCATGGCCTTCGACGGTCACGCCTTCCAGCTCGACTACGGCCGCCTCCTGGAGGAGGTGGAGATCCCGGCCGAAGGCACCGAGCTGCTCTTTCCCTGCGGCGGCAACATGATCGCGCGCCGCGACGCCTTTCGTGCGGCCGGGGGCTTCGACGAGAGCTACTTCGCGTACCTCGAGGACGTCGATCTCGGGTGGCGGTTCTGGTCGGGGGGCGAACGGGTGCTGTCGGCGCCGCGGGCCGTCGTCCACCACCGTTCGAAGGCGACGAGCGATCTGCTGGGCAACGCCAACCGGGGCCTGCTGTTCGAGCGCAACGCCTACTTCACCGCCTTCAAGAACTACGACGCCGAGCTTTGGCCGCAACTAATGCCGGCGGTCCAGTTGACGCTGCTCGCCCGTACGCAGCACCTGCTCACCCGCTGCAATCCGAACGGCGACGTACTGGCGCTCGATCCCTTCCCCACGGCTGGGGAGGCGAGCGAGGCTGTCTCCGGCGACCGGAGCGCGGCGCCGCGGACCAACCCGGGCGCGGCTCCGCGCGGTCTCTGGCAGCGGGCGCGCGACGTCGTTGCCCTGCGGACCCGCCTGAGAAGGCTCGCCCGCCGTCTTGGCGGCGTGCCCGCCGGGGCACCGGCCGTCGTCGATGACCAGACCGTGGCTCAGGTGCGGGCGCTGTCGGCGATCGTCCGCGGCCTGGACGGCGCCTCGGAGCGGCGGCGTCAGGTGCAGGCCCGGCGGCGGCGGTCCGACCGCGAGATCCTGGAGCGCTTTCCGCTGTACGTGGTGCCGACCTATCCCGGCGACGAAGAGCTGTTCGCTAGCGCAGGCTTCGAGTCCCTGTGGCCGGAGGACCTGACGCCGCTTCGCCGGCTGCTGGACGACGTGATGGAGGTGGAGCGGTGACCGGGTCGCCGGACTGGAGCATCGTGATACCGACGTTCGACCGCTTGCCGGCCCTGGAGGAAGTCCTTGAGGCCCTGGACGACCAGGACGGGCCGGGATTCGAGATCCTCGTGGTCAACGACGGCAGCACGGACGGAACCGGGTCCTGGCTCGATGAACGCGCCGCGGGAAGGAACGCCTGTGAGCCGGAGTTGCGGATCCTTCATCAGGAGAACCAGGGACCCGCCGTGGCCCGAAACCGCGGTGTCGCGGCGGCCCGCGGCCGTTGGGTGGCCTTCCTCGGGGACGACACCGTCCCCGCTTCGGGATGGTTGGCGGCGCACCACCACGCCCAGGAGGAGCCGCTGGCGCGGTCGATTCGCGAGGAGGGCGGTTGCGTCGGCGTCATCGGACGAACCGACTGGCACCCGCGCATGCGGCGTACGCCCTTCCTCGACTACATCAACGAGAACGGGCTGCAATTCGGCTTCGCCCTGATCGAGAACGAGGACGACGTGCCGTTCAACTTCTTCTACACGTCGAACCTCTCGATCGACCGCGAGGCGATGGCGGCGGAACCCTTCGACGCGGCGTTTCCGTTCGCCGCCTGGGAGGACATCGAAGCCGGATACCGCCTGGCCGCACGCGGCTTGCGCCTCCTGTACCGGCCGGATGCCCGCGTCGCTCACGACCATCCGACCGGTCTTCGGCGGTTCGCGAAGCGGCAGTACCGCGCCGGGTATTCCGCGGTGGTCTTCTTCCGGCGGCATGAACAGCTCGGCCCCTTCCTGGGGTTCCGCGACGGCGAGCCGCCTCCGGTCGGCGGCCTTCGCGGTCGGGCTGGCCAGTGGCTGCAGGAACGATTGGCGCGGACGTTGCAGGGACTACCTGTCAGGTTGCCCCGGCTGTGGGAGAACACGATGCGATATCACTATCTGGAAGGTCTCAGAAACGGCTGGTCCGACGGCGTCGGCCTGGACCGGGGAGGTGTGTCGTGAGTTCGAAGGCACATGCGGTGAGTCGGATGGTCCTGCCCCTGGCCGCTCTGCTGGGCCTCGGCCTGGCGGGCGGCGCGGAAGCCGCCGCCGGCGGACATGCCGGTACGGTGCCGGTCGTTCGAACCCTCGCGGTTCAGGCCCCCGTCGCGGTCGAGGCTGGCGATCGGGGTCGGCGCGGGGGCGGCGACCGCAAGGGCCGTCGTTCCCGGACCTACGTGCGACCGTACTACGGGTCGTTCGGCTGGTACGGCGGTTTCGGTTCCTTCTGGCCCTACGCCTGGTCGCCGTACTACTACGGCTACGGACCCTACGGCTGGGGCGCGGGACCGGTCGGCTATGCGGACGCCGGTGCGCTCGACATCAACACCCGGCCCAAGAAGGCCTCGGTCTACGTCGACGGCGAACTGGTCGGGCGGGCCGACGGCTTCGACGGCTTCCCGCGCTACCTCTGGTTGCGCGACGGCAGCTACCGGATCGCGATCTTCATGGAGGGCTACGAGACCCTCGAGCGCCGGATCCGCGTGCAACCGGGTGTGGTCATCCGGATCGACGAGGATCTCGTCCCGGGGACCGCGGAACGGCCGCGGCCCGCGCCGCCGAGGCCGGCCCGGGCGCCCGCGGCGCCGGAGGGCGAGTCGTGGAGGGTCGAGAACCGCGGCCGTCCGATCGAGCAGGACCAGCGGCAGGACCCGGCCCGGCTGCGGGTGGAGGTCGAACCCGCCGACGCCGTCGTCTACCTGGACGGCCGTCTGCTGGGGAGCGGCGCGGATCTGGCGAGTCTCCACTCGGCGCTGATCGTCGATGCAGGCGCCCACCGGCTGGAGGTGACGCGTCCCGGCTACGTAGCCGAAGTACGGGCGTTCGAAGCCGCGCGGGGAGAGGACGTGGCCCTGCGCATCGTGCTCCGGGAGGAGTGAACTCCTGCCGGGAGAAGTGAACCTTCGCTTCGCGTCGACATAGAAAAGTAGCCATGCTACCATGACTCCCGTGGTGCATGAACTCGCGAGCCGTGCCGGGGCGCGCGCCGGTGCGCCCGCCTGGCCCGCGCCGCGCGGCGCCGAGCCCTTGCGAGTGCTGGTTGCCTCGCCGCTCGGTTCTCTGGGGCTGGAGTTCATCGGTCGGCTGATCACCCGGTTGGTCATCGCGCCGAAGGGCGCCGAGAAGGCGCTGTTCACTTCCCTGGGGTCGGTGGAGACAACCGACTTCGTGGACGAGGCTCTGGGCCGCCTGTCGGAGTACTTCGCCGGCGCGCGGCGGAACCTCGATCTGCCTTACGACCTCGATCGGACCGGGATCGATGCCCTGTCCCGGCGCATCTTCGAGGAGACGGCCCGGATTCCCTACGGGACTACGCGCACGTACCGCAACGTGGCCACCTCATCGGGTCAGGCGGGTGCCTACCGCCTGATCCGTTCCAGGCTGATGGCCAACCCGTTGCCGATCCTCGTTCCGTGCCACCGGGTGGTGCCGCGCCGGAGCGGTCCCGGGTCCTACATCGGCGGGGAGAAGCGCAAGGCGCACCTGCTCGCCCTGGAACGCAAGCACGCCGAGGACTAGGGGAGCCTGCGGCGGGCGTCCTCCCAGATCGCCTCCAGGGCCTGATCGAAGCTGCGTTTCGGGCGCCAGCCCAGAGCGCGCAGGCGGCTGGCGTCGCCGCACATCACGGGAACGTCCGCGGGTCTGATGCGGTCCGGGTCCTGCCGGATCTCGACCTCCAGGCCGCTCAGCCGGATGAGTCGTGTGAGTGCCGCCTCGAGTTCGATCGCCTCCCCCCGGGCGACGTTGTAGACGTTTCCCGGTTCGCCGCGCTCGACCAGGAGCGTGTAGGCATCGGCGCCGTCGTCGACATGAACGAAGTCCCGCCGCGGGGTCAGATTGCCTACGTGAAGCACGGGTTCCTCGCGGCCCGCTCCGATCGCCGCGAGCTGGGTTGCGAACGACGGGAGCGCGAAGTTGGCGCCCTGTCCGGGCCCGATCAGGTTGAAGGAACGGACCACGATGGCTCCCAGGGGAAGGCTCAGTCGTTCGGCCGCGGCCTTCGTCACCGCGTATGGCGAGCCCGGTTCGAGGCCGCGGGTCTCGCGCACCGGCAGTTCCGCTTCCGGCACCGGACCATAAACCTCGGCGCTCGAGGCGACGACCAGGCGGCACGTTGCGGACAGGTCACGTGCCGCGGAGACGATGTTCCCGGAGCCCTCGACGTTGACCCGGTAGTAGTCGTCGATTCGCCGCCAGGAGGCCTGTACGTCGGACAGGCCCGCCAGGTGGACGACCGCATCCGGCGCCGTATCCCTGAACACGCGGTCGACCGTGTCGCGATCGCGGATGTCGAGGGCGACCTGCTCGACCGGGACGCGAGCGCCGGTGTCGTCGTCGTTGGAGATGGCCATCCCCGGGGCATGGCAGGCGATGACGGCGGCCCCCCGTGAGACCAGTCGCGGTACCAGGCGGCCGCCGACGAACCCCTCGGCGCCGGTGACCAGGACGCGCGTCACGCTTCCGCCTTCCCCTGTCCGAGTCGCTCGAAGTAGTCGTCGAGGCCTGACGTCCACTCTTCGACCCGCCGATTGGTGATGGACTCGAAGCGGGCCACATCAAGCACCGAGTAGGCCGGCCGGACGGCGGGACGGGGCAGGTCGGCGGTCGCGATCGGCTCCACCTCGGCGTTCAGGCCGAGGGCATCGACGATGGCGATCGCGAAGTCGTGCCAGGAGGTGGCGGGTACGTTGCAGTAGTGGACGATGCCGGCGGCGCCGGCCGCGTGAAGATCGACGAGAGCGCGGGCGAGGTAGGGCGCGTAGGTCGGGCAGCCGATCTGGTCGGAGACGACCCGGAGCGGCTCGCCGCGGCGGAGGCTGGCGGCGATCGCGGAGACGAAGTTCCTGCCCTCCGGCCCGAACACCCAGCTCGTGCGGACCACGAGTCCGCCCGCGTCGGCCACGGCCTGCTCGGCGTCGAGCTTCGAGCGTCCGTAGGCGGTGCCGGGCGCCGTCGGGTCGTCTTCGCGGTAGGGCCTCCGGCCGCGGCCGTCGAACACGTAGTCGGTCGAGACGTGGATCAGGCGGCAGGTCCGCGGGAGGGCGGCCGCCAGCCGGGCGGGTGCCCTGCCGTTGATCTCCAGCGCGGCCTCGGGATCGGTCTCGCAGCCGTCGACGTCGGTGCAGGCGGCGCAGTTGTAGACGGCGGCGGCGCCGAAGCGGGCGGCCAGCGCCATGATCGCTTCCGTGTCGGTGAGGTCCGCGCGCCGCCGGTCGGCGGCGAGCGCGTCGATGCCTCGCCGCCGGAGTTCGTCGGCGACCTCCCTTCCGAGTTGACCCGCGGCGCCGAGCACCACGGCCCGCCCGCCGGCGCCGGAGGCGTCGAGGGTCACAACGCTTCGCTCTGGCCGCCGGTGATGTCGAAGAAGGCGCCGACGCTCTTCAGCGTCACCAGCAGCCGGTACTGTGTGTCGCGGCGGAGCGCGGTGCGGAAGTCGGCCACCTCGAATCGCAGGCCGTAGCAGCAGGCCTTGAAGTCGAGGATGTGACGCTGGATCTGCAGGAGCTTCCGTTCGATGTCGTAGCTCACCATGCTGTTCACCCGCAGCTTGTTCGGGATCAGGTCGAGACCGGTCGAAACCTGGACGTGGTGGCGGCGCGTCCGGTCGAGTTCCGCGTTGCGGCGGACCGCCCAGCGGAGGCCGACCGAACCGGTCGCGCCGACGCCCAGCGTCGCGGAAACGCTGGTGGAGGAAACCTGAGAAAAGAGCGTGTCGTAGAGCGCGTCGAAGCGGAGGCCCGTACGCCGGGACGGATTGAACCGGAGCAGGGTTCCGATCGGACCGTTCGGGCTCGTGAGCGAACGATCCGCGGAGCGCAGCAGGGCCTTCTCGCTGTCGAGCGAGAAGTCCCGGAAGAACTGGACCGACAGGATCTCGAAGGCGCCGCCTTGCTCTGGATCGGCGGGTTTGGCCAGCAGGCGGTTGTAGATACTGGCGCGGGCGACGTTCCGGCCGCGGAGGTTGTCAATCTCGTCGAAGAGCGGAATGCGAAAGCGTTCGTCGTAGTCCTCGAAGTAGCCGTAGGCGATTCGGGGTTCGATGACGTGCTTGAGTCTGGAGAAGCGCCCTCCCTCGCCCAGTTCGAAGATGCGCGAGAAACCGGGGCCGACGATCTCGGCGCGCGCCGTCGGCACCACGCGCATCAGGTCTTCTCCCCGAAAGTCCGTGGTGGTCATCGTCTCCCGACGTTCCTGGGCGCTGATCAGGCTGTCTTCGTACCAGGTCAGGTGTCCGCCCGCGGTAAGCGACAGTGAGAACCAGCTCGCCAGCGGAATCGGGACGCTGATCTCCGGCTCGAGATGGGCGCGTCCGTAGCGGCCGATGCGTCGCGCCGACCGGTTCGTGTCGAGGTAGTGGAGCGAGCTCTTCACCTGGAAGTAGAGAGGCGAACGTCCCAGTCGCGTGGAGCGGAGCTTGTACTCGATCTCGGGAAGCTGGCGGAGCTGGACCTCGCGACTGGCTGAAATGAAGGTCTTGCGCTGATCGAGCTGGACGTTGAGCGACTGGCTACCCCAGTTTCGCGAAGCGAAGGCCGTCGAGTAGAGCTGACGCAGACTGTTGCGGTCGACCCGGCGTTCGAAGTCGCGGAAGAAATCGAAGTCGGACACGTCCTCGAAGCGGATGACGCCGCGGAAGCCTCCGGGAAGATCCCGCGACTGGTGATTCCAGCGCATACGCCAGCGGCGCTCGCCGCGTTCCGTGTCGTCGATCAGGTAGCCGTCGAACTCGCCCGCCGTCCCTTCGGTCGGCCGGTAGCGGAACTCGGTACCGAGCCCCCAGAAGGGCTCCGTGGAGAAGGCCTGAGTGCTGCCGCTCGGGGCGCCGGCGTAGAGATCGACGTTGAAGGTCGCGTCGTAGCTCCTGTTGATCGCCCAGTAGTAGGCGAGGCCGAGCGATGGGCCGCGCCTGGTGGAGAAACCCGGCTTCGGCGTCAGGAACCCGCTCACCCTGGAACTCTGGACCGGCCACAGCATGTAGGGCAGGTAGACGAGCGGCACCTTCCTGGTCCGGAAGGAGACGCCGCGCGTCTTCGCGTAGCCGTTGGCGTTCACGTCGACCCGTTTCGCGCGGAAGCTCCAGTCCGGCGCCCGGCCGTCGTCCTCGACTTCGCAGGCCGTGAACTGGGCGTCGAGGATCGTGAAGCGGTCCTCGCTCAGCATGTGGACCGCCGCGCCGGTGAAGAAGTAGTCGGTCCCGATGTTGCCGTCCGCGTCGAAGATCGAGGCCGTTTCGGCCGCCACGTCGAATTCGAGTCGCGAACCCCGCAGCACTTCGTTGCCTCGCATCAGGACAACCGGCCCCTCGGCCTCAAAGCGTTCGTTCGCGTGGTCGTACACCGCCCGGTCGCCGGAGACCTGGTAGTCGCGGAGCCGGATCCAGAATCCGTTCGACAGCGTGTGCTGCTCCTCGAACGTGCCTTCCATGGCGCCGGCCCAACCTTCCACCCGTCCAGGGCCGGACTCGTCCTCGACCGCGAAGCTGAAGGTGTTGGCGCCGGGAGGCGGTGGCGGACCAGTATCGGCGGGTTCCTCCTCCACAACTTCTCGTGCGTCGGGGGCGGGTTCTTCGACCGCGGCCGTAGCGTCTTCGGGGGTCGCCTGGGCGGTTTCTGGCTCCTGAGCCACGGCGGCGGCCGTGATGGTCAGGGCCAGCAACAGGGCAGCGACCGGTTGGTCAGCGCTAGACATCTCGGCTATGGACCACTGTCAGGATCGCGATGACGGCTCTGCCATCCGGGACGCCCTGCGCATGGTGGTGATGGTAGCAATTGCCGGGCCAACTCCAGACATCGGTCCCGGTCGGTTGACAGTCCCGCTGGCCCGTTTCAGAGTGATCGCGCTGTGCGTCTTCTCGGCATCGATCTCGGCGAGAAACGCGTCGGGGTGGCGACGGGGGATTCGCATGTGGGGATCGCGGTGCCGCACTCGACGATCCGGCGCACCGGGGACCGGCAGCTGATCGCGGAGCTAAGGGCGCTGGCGGCCGATTCCGAAGCCGAGGTACTCGTGGTCGGCGAGCCGCGGAGGCTGGACGGCTCCGTCGGGCCGGCGGCCGAGCGCGCCCGCGCCTTCGCCCGGAAGCTGGGCGAGGCCTGCGATCTGCCGGTGCGAACCGTGAACGAGTCCCTGACCTCGGTGGAGGCGGAGCGCCGGCTGCGGGCGGCGGGTGTCGATCCGCGGCGGCACCCGGAGCGGGTCGACGCGGTGGCGGCTCAGATCCTCCTCGAGGAGGAGCTGGGCCGGGAGACGGTGTGAAGCGGAGGACGCCGCCGCGACGTCGCCGCAGGCGGCGTCTGCTTTTGTGGCTCGCGGTCGGCGCGGTTGCTGCGCTGGCGGCCCTTGCCGCCGCGGCGGCCGGTCTTGTCGCCTGGGCGGAACGGGAAGTCGAGCGGCCGCTGGGTTCGGGCAACGTGGAGTTGGCTATCGAGCGCGGTGCTCCCCTGGTGTCGATCCTCGACCAGTTGTCCGCGGCAGGGGTCATCGGCGATCCGCTGCTGGCGCGTCTCTACCTCGACTACCGGCGTCCCGACGACGTGTTGCAGGCCGGCGAGTACCGCTTCGAGCAGCCGATGAGCACGGTGGCGGCGCTCGACCGGGTGATTCGGGGCGATGTCGTGACCTACCCGGTGACCGTGATCGAGGGCCTGACGCTACAGGAAACGGCGGAGCACCTGGCCTCAGAGGGCTTCGGAGAGCTGGACGCGTTCCTCGCGGCGATGTCCTTGCCTGGCCTGATCGCCGATCTCGATCCGGCCGCCGAATCCCTGGAGGGCTATCTGTTCCCGGACACCTACGCTTTCCCGCGAGACACCGGCGAAACCGAGATCGTGGAGGCCATGGTCCGCAACTTCCGCCGCCGCGTCGAGGGTCACCTGGACGCCGCTGCCGACCATGGTCTCGATCCGCGGGGCCTCGTGACGCTGGCGAGCATCGTCGAGAAAGAGGCCGGCGCGATCGAGGAGCGCCCTCTGGTCTCGGCCGTCTTCCACAACCGCCTCGATCGCGGCATCGGCCTCTACGCCGACCCGACGATCATCTATGCGCTGAAGATGGCCGGCACCTGGGACGGCAACCTGCGCCGGCGCGACCTCGAGCTCGACTCGCCCTACAACACCTATGTCCATCCGGGCCTCCCGCCAGGCCCGATCTGCTCACCCGGTGAGCACAGCCTCCGCGCCGCGGCGGAGCCGGCCGACGTCTCCTATCTCTACTTCGTCAGCCGCAACGACGGCACCCACGTCTTTGCCGAGACCCTCGCCGAGCACAACCGCAACGTCGCCCGCTGGCAGGTCCGGTACTGGAGGGAGCGCCGCTAGGCGGGTCGTCGACAAGGCACCCAGTCTCCGGCGCGTCGGTTCCCAGTCCGGCACAACCTGTGCATCGCACCCGGCTAAGCTCCATGCCCGATGCACCTGCCGACTCTCAACGCCATCCTCAACGCCACCGCGGCGACGCTGCTGGTCATCGGCTACGTGCTGATCCGGCGTGGCAACCGGGAGCGGCACAAGCAGGTCATGCTGTCGGCGCTCGGGTGTTCGGCGGCGTTCCTGATCTCCTATCTCTACTACCACTACCAGGTCGGCTCGGTTCACTTCGAGGGCGAAGGGACCGTGCGGACCGTCTATCTCGGCATTCTGCTGACCCATACGGTGCTTGCGGCGGCGGTGCCGCCGCTGGCGATCATCACGGTCGTCCTGGGTCTTCGGGGCCGGTACGAACGGCACAGGAAGATCGCCCGCGTGACGCTGCCGATCTGGCTCTACGTGTCGGTGACCGGGGTCGTCGTGTACTGGATGCTGTATCGCATGTCGTGGTGACGTTCGCGGCAAACCATGTGCGCGTCGGCGTGCTGCTCCTGGCGGCAGGCCTCCTCGCGGCGCCTGCCGCCGCCCAGGAACCCGAGTGGCGGCTCGCCGAGTGGACCAGCGATGAGCGGGAGTTCTTTCTCGACGGGCCCCAGTTCCTGCTCGCGCCGGCCGAACTGGAGCGAGTGCGGAATCTGGATCCGCTGACCCGCTTGGAGTACATCGACACCTTCCTGGACCGCGCCAGGGTGGCCGAGGCGGTCGAGCATCGGCGGCAGCGGGTGCGCATGGCCGGTCTGCCCTTCTTCGATGTCCGCGCCCGGTTGCTGTTCCTCCACGGCGAGCCGGACGCCATCGACCCGGTCGACTGCGACCAGACCTTCCGGCCGCTCCAGCTCTGGCGCTACGGGCCGGAGGACGGCGAGCACACGAATCTCGTCATCTACCAGCCGAAGCCGGCCGAGGTTTTCCGGCTGTGGTTGCCGGAGGACACCAAGCGCGCCCTCTACATGCCGGAGATGGAGTACTTCCTCGAACAGTACGAGGAACTCCGCGGCCTGCTGCGGGCCCGCCGCTTCGATCTGCAGGTCTGCGAGAAGGCACGCCGGGTCGACGAGATCACGGGTATCCGCGGCCTGTTCGGCTTCCGCCGCGACCGCCGCAGCGACGAGGACTTCCTGGCCTGGGTGGCGCCGCCCGCGGATGTCGAGGCGTGGGCGGGAGAGGCCGCAGTCGATGTCGTGCCCGGGCCGGCGCCGCTGGAACTGGAGGATCCGATCCTCACCTTTCCAGAGGAGCGGGGGCAGCGGATCGTGACGCGGATTCTCCTCTCGCTGCCCCCGGGCGCTCCGGTCGAGCCCTTCGTCGACGACGCCGGCAGGCAGCAGACGCGGATCAACGTGGAGGGCATGGTCGAACTGCCGGGCCGGGTCTTCGACACCTTCAAGATGCGCTTCGTCGGCGGCGCGCCGGAACCGGACCGCTCTCTGGCGCTGCCGGTAGAGCAGCTCTTCCGGCCGGGTTCGGTCTTCCTGCTCCGACTCTTCGTCCGTGACGAGGTCGGCGGCGCGGCGGCCTTCACCTCGGTGCCGGTCGAAGTGCCGCTGATGCCGACGGCCGCCCCCGCGGAACCGGAGGACCAGTTGCGGCTGGTCATGGCGAGCGAGGATCTGCCGGAGACCGTCCTCGACGCGCGGAACGCGATCATGCTGGTGCCGCCCGAGAGCGAGGTGGTGCTCGGTCTCTGGCGGGCCGATACGCTGATCACGGGCGAGAACATCGTCGCCGTGCGCTTTCTGGTCGACGGCAGGGTCCAGGTGACCCGCCGCCGGCCGCCGTTCACCGCCGAGGTCCGGCTGGCCAAGTACCCGGAGGAACAGGTGGTCCGCGTCGAGGGCCTGAACGCGGAGCGCGAGGTGGTGGACGCCGACGAGATCGTGCTGAACCAGCAGCGGGGCGAACTCCGCGTGACGATCAACGAACCGCGCCGGGGCGCCCGCGTCTCGGGCAGCGTGGAGGCGTCGGCGACGATCGTCGTGCCCGAGGAGCGCATTGTCGAGGAAGTCGAGTTCAGCGTCGGCGGGGAGGTTCAGACCGTCCTGAGCCAGCCGCCCTGGCGGGCCGAGGTCGAAGTGCCCCCCGGGACGGGCGAGCAGGATCTCGTTTACCTGACGGTCGCGGCGACGCTCGACGACGGAAGCCGCGCAGAGGATGTCCGCTTCCTGAACGCGCCCGCCTTCACCGAGTCGCTGGAGGTCGATCTCGTCGAGCTCTACACCACGGTGGTGGACGGTCAGAACCGGCCGGTGACCAGCCTGGCCGAGAGCGACTTCACCGTCTTCGAGGACAAGCGGCGCCAGGAACTCGCGAAGTTCGAGCTGGTCGAGGACCTGCCGCTCACCCTGGGGGTGGTGATCGACACCTCGGGCTCGATGGAGACGTCCCTGGGCGAGGCGCGTCGGACCGCCTCGCAGTTCCTGACGAACATGATCACGCCGCGAGACCGGTCCTTCGCCGTGGCGTTCGCCTCGCGGCCGGCGTTGTTGATCGGGCGGACCTCGGACGTCAGCGCGGTGGCCTCGGTGATTCAGAGACTGCGGGCCGCGGGCGCCACGGCCCTGCACGACGCGGTGATCACCAGCCTCTACTACTTCCGGGGCGTTCGGGGCCGCCGCGCGCTCGTGCTCCTGTCGGACGGGGAGGACACCTCGAGCACGGTCGAGTTCCGGGACGTCGAGGAGTACGCGCGGCGCTCGGGCGTCGCGATCTACACGATCGGCCTCGGCGTCGGCCGCACCCAGATGATCCTGCGCAACAAGCTGAACGATCTGGCCAAGGCCACCGGAGGGCGCTCGTTCTTCATCTCCAAGGCCGAGGACCTCGCGCCGGTCTACGACGACATCGAACGCGAACTGCGCTCCCAGTACCTGCTCGCCTACACCTCCGACCGTGGCGGCGAAAGCGACGAGTACCGCGAGGTCGAAGTGCGCGTGAAGGGGCGCCTCAAGGCGCGGACGATCAGCGGCTACTACCCGTGACCGGGCGCGCTGGCCGCCGGCGGCTCGCGATCGCCATTCGCGCCAGCGCGTGGAACGCGCTTGCGCTGCTGCTCGCCGTCTCCGCGCCGGTCGCGGCACAGGACAAGGACGGCGTGCGGACGGTCTCGTTCGAGCGGCTGAACCGGGTCTACGAGCAGTTGATCGAGGACCTCTCCCTCATCCGGATCGGCCCGGCCGAGGTGGCCCTGCGCTCTCCCGAGCACTCCCTGACCGTCAGTCGCCACGCGGCGACGCTTGCCGCCGGCGGCGACGGCGTCTTCGAGGCCGAGCTCGAGCTGGACATCTCCGGTTCGGGACGGATCGCTGCGGACGTGGTCATCGGCAGCCTGGAGAGCCAGTTGACCCAGGAACTCGTCGTACCTGCCCAGACATTGCGTCTGGAGGGCGCGATCGCCATCCGGCGCGGCGACGAGGGCTACTGGATTCGCACGGAACGCATGCCGGCGACGACCCAGGTGCGGATCGAGAGCGAGCTCGGCACCCAGCTCTTCACGGTCTGCCGGCAGATGGCCCTGGTCCTGGTCAGTCTGGACTGCGAAGCGATCGAGCGCGCCGTCACCCTGATCAACGTTCCGCTGCCCGAGGCGGGCGACGAGTACCTGATCGCCCTGGAGGACACGACCCCGGAAGAAAGAGGGGAACTCGACCGGTTTCTGCGCCAGAGCCGGGAGCCCTGAACGACCGGCATCCGGTAGGATTCGCGCCGCTTGGCCGCTACGGCTGACCAGGAGTACCCATGGCTACCCGTCGGATGATCTCGCGCCTCTTCTACTTCACGATCGAAGACGAGGGCATCCTCGCCGAGTCGTTCGGGGGGCTGGACTCGGACACCTTCGCGATCGCCTACAAGGTCGAGGACACGGACGATGTCTTCGTCATGACCAGCGAGACGCGGGACGCGCTGGACCGGTCGGACGTGCCGTACAACCTGCTCGCCGAGGAGGACGGTTCGAAGATCGCCCTCTTCCACTCCCCGCTCTCGCGCGAGGAGCTGTCGGACTTCGAGGAGCCCCTGAAGGCGCTCGCGTTGGCGTACCGGGCGATCGCCATGGCCTGCGTCGGCGTGAACGGCGAATCGGATCTCGGCTTCGACCTGAGCGAGGGGATGCGCAACTACACCTACTTCACCGCGCCGGCCGGCCACACCTTCATCTGGCGGCTGTTCACGCACCGCGACGAGGCGCGCCAGTTCCTGGACAAGCTGACGATCGGCGACAAGAACGCCCTGGAGTGGGCCGAGGCGATTCCGATGGAATCCATGGCCGAACTCACCGGCTTTCACTGAGCCGCAGTTGAGCCGCCTCGATTCCGAACTGCCGGCCGGCACCTACACCGTCTCCGAGTTCGCCTGGGAGATGAAAGGCCTGCTCGCCGACGCGTACCCTGCCGTATGGGTCGCGGGGGAAGTCCAGCGGCTGCGGTCGGCGGCCAGGGGCCAGCTCTACTTCGAGCTGATCGAGAAGGGCCGCGGCGACCGGATCCGGGCGAAGATCGACTGCGTGCTCTGGGCTGACGAGCGCGCCGTCACCGAGGTTCAGCTGCGCGAGGCCGGTGTCGAACTGGCCGAGGGCGTCGTGCTGCGTTGCAGCGGCCGCCCCGAGTTCTGGCCGGGCGGCGGCCGACTCCAGTTCACGGTCCGCGAGGTCGATCCACTGTTCTCGCTCGGCGCGCTCGAGAAAAGGCGCCGGGAGACGCTCCGGGCGCTGGAGGCCGAGGGCTTGCTCGAGCGCAACAAGAAGCTGCCGCTGCCGGCGGCGCCGCTCGAGATCGGGCTCATCACGTCCGAGGGGAGCGCCGCCTACCACGACTTCCTCGACACCCTGGTCAACTCCGGCCTGGGCTTTCGCGTGTACCTCGTCCACTCCGCGGTCCAGGGAGCGGCGGCCGAGGCGGAGATCGGCCGAGCCTTCGACCTGCTCGGCGCCTACGCGCGCGGCGGCCGGCGGCTCGATGCAATCGCCCTGATCCGGGGCGGCGGCTCGCGCTCCGACCTGGCCACGTTCGATAGCCGCCGGGTGGCCCGCGCGGTGGCCCGGTCGCCGGTGCCGACGATTTGCGGCATCGGCCACCAGATCGACGTATCGATCGCGGACGTCGTCGCCCACACCTCCTGCAAGACGCCGACGGAAGCGGCCGAGTTCCTGGCCGGCAGGGTCGGAGAGGCGGCGTACCGGGTGGAGGAGGCGGGCCGTGCCCTCGCGCGGCAGGCCACGGACCTCCTGCGCGCCGCTCGGCAACGCGTCTCTTCCGTCCCGCCGCGGCTGGCGTCGCCGAGCCGCGCCTTGCTCAGGAACCGCGTCCGTGACTGCGGGGCCCTCCGGCGCGACCTGGGGCGGGCGGCCGGGAGAGCGCTGTCGGACCGTACCGCCGAGTGCCGGCTGGCGGCCAGCCGGGCGCGGACTGCCGCCCAGCGGCTCGTGGCGGCCGCCAGGAAGCAGGAGGAGATTCAGCGCTACGGCCTGGTCCGCGGCGCGCTCAAGCCGATTGGCCGGGCGGCCGAGCGCTTGGAGGCGCACGGTCGGCTGTGCGAGCAACTCTCCCCGGAACGGACGCTCGCCCGCGGCTTCAGCATCACGCGCCGCGCCGACGGCGGACTCGTGCGGCGGGCGTCAGACGTGGCGGCGGGCGACGAACTTCGTACGCGGCTCGCCGACGGCACGGTGGCGAGTACCGTCGGCTCGGGCGCCGCGGCCAGCAAGGAGACGGCATGAGCGACGACCGGACCGGCGGTGACGTGGCCGAACTGGGCTTCAGCGAAGCCATGGAAGAACTCGAGAGCGTGCTCCGGCGGATCGAGGGCGACGAGATCGATGTCGATCAACTGGGCCGGGAACTGGGCCGGGCGGCGGAGTTGCTCGAGATCTGCCGCAAGAAGATCCGCCGGGCCGAGGTCGAGGTCCGGCAGATCGTCGATCAGATCGAGGAGGACGTGGCGGACTCGGGAGCCGCGACGCCGGAGGCGCCGGAGGCCGAATCGCTCGCCGAGCAGCCCGCGTCGCCTGACGACCAGGACGACATCCCCTTCTGATGTTCGAGCGCCAGAAAACAGGCTCCGTCGTCTGCCCCGGCTGCGGCCGGCTCGTCGGCGTGCAGGACGAACGCTGCTGGAACTGCGGCCGAACCCGGCCCAGCCTGTTCGGCTTCTCGCGCGCCCTGCAGAACCTCGGCAACGAGGCGGTGTTCTCCACCGTCGTGATCGGCCTCTGCGTCGTCATCTACTTGCTGGAACTCCTGATGGCCCCTGGCCGGGTCAACACGCAGCTCGGCTTCGGTTTCCTGGCGCCGGACCTCGAGGTCGGAGTCCGGCTCGGCGCCAGCGGCGCGCTGATCGTCTTCGACTACGGCCGCTGGTGGACCATCCTGAGCGCCGGCTGGCTGCACGGCGGTCTGCTGCACATTGCCTTCAACATGTACTGGGTGCATCAGCTCGGGCCGGTCATGGCCCGGCTCTACGGCGTTCCCCGCGCGGCGATCATCTATCTCCTCTCTTCGGCGATGGGCTTCCTGGTGACCAGCGCCATGCCGATCCTGGCGCCCTGGATGCCGTTCACTCACCGCGCCAGCGTGACCCTCGGCGCTTCGGCGGCCGTGTTCGGCTGGCTGGGAGCGCTGATCTGCTACTCGCGCCAGAGTGGCGGGAGAATGTTCATGAGGCAGGTGCTCGGCATGGCGATACCCCTGGTGCTGTTCGGCCTGCTGATCCCCGGAATCGACAACTGGGCTCATCTCGGCGGGCTGGCCGGGGGATACCTGCTGGCGAGCCGCTACGGTCCGAACACGGAGGAGCGCCCCGGGCAGGTTCTGACCGCTCTCGTGCTGCTCGTCGTATCGCTGCTGGCGGTGCCGATCTCGTTCATCTCCTGGTCGTTCTGATCGACCAGGAGGCGACTCTGCCGGTCGGCGAATAACTTTTCGTCAAAGTGGTGTACTATTCGCGGCCTTGTGATTCGGGCTGCGATCGCCGGGGCGTCCGGCTACAGTGGAGCGGAACTCGTCCGGTGGCTTCAGGGCCACCCGGAGGTGGAGCTTGGTGCGCTGGCGGCAGGCCGCCAGGCGGGCCGTTCCGCGAGTGACGTGTTCCCCCACCTGGGCGACGCCGTCACCGCCGATCTGGTGGAGACGGACTGGGATCGCCTGGGTGCCGCCGATGTCGTCTTCCTGGCTCTGCCGCACGGCGAGGCGCTCGGCGCCGCGGGCCGGCTGCTCGCGGCCGGAGCCAGGGTCGTCGACATCGGCGCGGACTTCCGGCTCCGGAGCCCGTCCGCCTACCGGCGCTGGTACGGCGGCGAGCACACGGCGACCGGCCTTCTCGCGGAAGCTGTCTACGGCCTGACGGAGTGGCGGCGTTCCGCGGTGGCCGGTGCGCGCCTGGTCGCCAACCCCGGCTGCTACCCGACCGCCTCCGCGCTGGCGCTCAAGCCGCTCTTCGAACGGTTCGGCGATCGCGTCACCGGCGCGGTGGTCATCGATGCGAAGTCCGGCGTCTCGGGAGCGGGCAGAAACGCGCGGGACGGCTACCAGTACTCGGAGCTGAACGAGAACCTGAAGCCCTACGGTTCGGGCACTCATCGCCACCAGCCCGAGATCGAGCAGGAACTGGCCGCCTCCGGCGGAGCGCCCCGGGTGTTCTTCTCGCCCCATCTCGTGCCGATGACCCGGGGCATCCTCGCCGCCTGCTACGTGCCGATGACCCCGCCGCCGAGCCGCGACGAACTCGAGGCGGCGTACCTTGATCGCTATGCCAGCGAACCCTTCGTGCGGGTGCTGACCGGGTCGGTCTTGCCCCAGACGAAGGCCACCCTGGGCTCCAACTACTGCGACCTCGCCGTCCGCGTCGACAGCGAGCGCGGGCTCGCGATCGTGTTCGCGGCGCTCGACAACCTCGTCAAGGGAGCCGCCGGTCAGGCGGTGCAGAACATGAATGTGATGTTTAGTTTCGAAGAAACGACCGGCCTTTCGGCCGTTCCGGTGTTCCCGTGAGCTGCGGCGTCACCGCCCCGCGGGGCTTCGTTGCCGCCGGCGTGCACTGCGGCCTGAAGAAGAGGCGGCTCGACCTCTCGATCATCGCCTCGACCGCCGACGAGCCGTCGACCCTGGCGGCCGTGTTTACGCGCAACCAGGTCCAGGCCGCGCCCGTGCTCTACTGCCGCGAGGTTCTGGCGGGCGGCCGGGCGCGGGCGATCGTGGCCAACAGCGGCAACGCGAACGCCT
This sequence comes from Acidobacteriota bacterium, assembly GCA_028875725.1. Classification (NCBI taxonomy): domain Bacteria; kingdom Pseudomonadati; phylum Acidobacteriota; species Acidobacteriota bacterium. Next base: position 316,090 of record JAPPCR010000023.1, on the reverse strand, counting down.
GTACGGGTGAGCCGGGCCTGGCCGACGCCCGGGCGATGGCGGAGCGGGCCGGCGCGGTGCTCGACATGGACCCGGGTCACGTCCTGGTGGCCTCGACCGGCGTGATCGGGGTCCCTCTACCGATGCCGACCGTGCTCGCCGGCATCGACCAGGCGGCGACCGAGCTCGGGCCGGGCGGCGGCGTGTCGGCGGCGGAGGGGATCCTGACGACGGACACCCGGCCGAAGATCAAGGTTGAGAAGGTAGGTCTCGCGGGAGGCGAGGTGACAATCGGCGGTATCGCGAAGGGGGCCGGGATGATGGCGCCGGACATGGCGACCACCCTGGCCTTCGTCACGACGGACGTGAAGGCGTCGCCGGAGGCGCTCGACCTCGCCTTGCGAACGGCGGTGGAGCCGACCTTCAACAGCATCACGGTCGACGGCGACACGAGCACGAACGACTGCATCCTGTTGCTTGCCAACGGCGCGGCCGGCGTCGAGGCCGAGTCCGCGGACGACCTGGAGGGCTTCACGGCCGGTCTGCAGCGTGTGCTCGGCCGGCTCGCGGTCGCCCTGATCGCCGACGCCGAGGGAGCGAACCGCGTGATCGAGATCCGGGTGACGGGCGCGCGCACCGACGCGGCCGCCCGGCAGGTCGCGAACACGATCGCCAACTCGCCCCTGGTCAAGACGGCTTATCGCTCCGGCCAGCCGAACTGGGGCCGGTTCATGGGAGCGATCGGGCGCGCGGGAGTCGACATCGTCGAGCAGCGGATCGGCATCGCGGTGCTGGCCGAGGGTGAGCGGGTCGAGGTCGTGCGGGGCGGTCTGGGCGTGAGCGACAACCTCGAGGGTCTGGCCCGGACGATGGTCGCGGACCACACGGTTCTCGAGGTCGATCTCGGCCTCGGTACCGGCCGCTGGACGGTGTGGACCTGCGACCTGTCCGAGGGCTACATCGAGATCAACGCCAGCTACATCACTTGAGGACGGGCGCGGCAATGAAAGCAGAGCGGGATCTCGGTCAGGAAATGGCGGCAGCGCTACGCTATGCCTCGGCGTGGCGTGGCAAGCGCGTCGTCATCAAGTACGGCGGCCGCGCGATGGCGGGCGAGAAGTTCGGCACCCTGATCGAGGACCTGGTGCTGTTGCGCACGGCCGGCTTGCGCCCGATGCTGGTTCACGGCGGCGGGGCCGAGATCTCGACGACGCTCCAGACAATGGGCATCGAGCCGCGCTTCGTCGACGGCCTGCGGGTCACGGACAAGGACACGATGCGTGTGGTCGAGATGGTCCTCGGCGGTTCGGTGAACAAGCGCCTGGTCGGCATGATCCAGCGCGCTGGCGGACGGGCCGTCGGACTCACCGGCAAGGACGGCGATCTGCTGCGGGTGCGTCCCCACGCGCGGGCGGACGAACTCGGCTTCGTCGGCGAGATCGAGAGGGTCGACACCTCCCTCCTCGACCAGCTCACGAACTCGGGGTACGTGCCGGTGATCGGCTCGCTCGGCGTGGGGCCGGGCGGTGACACCTACAACGTCAACGCCGATACCGCGGCGGCGGCGCTCGCGGCCGAGGTGGCGGCGGAGAAGCTGCTGCTCCTGACCGACGTGCGCGGGATCAACGACAACGGCGCGTTCCGGTCGCGGCTCACCCCCGGCGAGGCCAAGGAGCTGATCGACTCCGGCGTCGTGTCCGCGGGCATGGTGCCGAAGGTGCGCGCCTGCCTCAGCGCCATCGAGGCCGGAGTCGGGAGCGCCCACATCGTCGCCGCCGGCGAACCGCACGGGCTCCTGGTGGAACTCTTCACCGAAGGCGGCATCGGAACGATGATCAAGCCCGCAACCCAGCAGAGCCTGATTCAGGGAGTAGACCTGTCATGACCGAGGACAGCCTGTTCGCAAACTACAAGCGGGCGCCGGTGGCGTTCAGCCACGGCGACGGAGTGCGCCTGTGGGACACCCAAGGCCGCGAGTACCTCGACTTTCTGGCAGGTATCGCGGTCTCGTCCCTGGGCCACAGCCACCCGGCTCTGACCGAGGCGATCACGCGCCAGGCCGGGCGCTACCTGCACGTCTCGAACCTCTTCAGGATCCGCGAACAGGAGCGGGCGGGCGAGTTGCTGGTGGAGGCGACGAACGGTTTGCTCCAAAGCGCCTTCTTCTGCAACAGCGGCGCCGAGGCGGTCGAAGCCGCGATCAAGCTGGCGCGGCGCTACGCCTACGACCGCGACGGCTCGGGCGACCGGCATCGGATCCTCACCGCGGAGGGCGGCTTCCACGGCCGTACCCTGGGAGCTCTGGCGGCGACGGCCACGCCCGCCTACCAGGTCGGCTTCGGCCCCCTCCCGGGAGGGTTCGCCTCGGTACCCTTCGGCGATCTGGAGGCGGCGACCGCCGAGATCGACGGCAGCACCTGCGCGGTCCTCATCGAGGCGATCCAGGGCGAGGCCGGCGTGATCGAACCGCCGGAGGGCTATCTCGATGGTGTGCAGGCGCTCTGCCGCGAACGTGGCGCCCTGTTCATCCTCGACGAGGTGCAGACCGGGATCGGCCGCCTCGGCCGGGCCTACGGCTTTCAGCACTACGGCCTTGAACCGGACGTCGTGACTCTCGCCAAGGGTCTCGGCGGCGGCGTTCCTGTGGGCGCCGTGCTGGCGCGGAGCGAGGTCGCTTCGGCGCTGGTGCCGGGCACCCACGGCACGACTTTCGGCGGCAACCCTCTCGCCAGCGCCGCCGTCCGGGCCGTGCTCGAGACGGTGTTCGAGCCGGACTTCCTCGAGCGGGTGGTCCGCGCGGGTGAGTACCTTCGCGCCTTGCTCGGTCAACTCAAGGCCGGCGGCCTGGTCACCGAAGTGCGGGGCCAGGGGCTGATGACGGCGATCGAGTGCACGCCGGACGCGGCCGATGTCGCGACCCGTTGCCTGGAGAATGGCCTGATCGTCAACGCGCCCCGTCCGCACAGCATCCGGATGCTGCCGCCCCTCGTGGTCCACGACCCGGAGATCGAGCGAGCGGTCGGGATCCTCGCGCATTGCCTGGAGGAAGCTGCGGCTTGAGCGGGAAGGCCGGGGGGCCCGCTACGCCCCGCCTGTGGGGCGGCGCGTTCGACGCGGAGGTCGATCCGGTCATCGACGCCTACACGCGGTCGCTGCCGTTCGACCACCGGCTCGCCGCCGCGGATCTGATTGGCTCGCTGGCGCACGCCCGGATGCTGCTGGAGACCGGGGTGATCGACCGGGACTCGGCCGCCGCCGTCCTCTCCGGCCTGAGCTCAATGCTCCGGCGCGTCGAGGCGGGCGAGCTCGAGGTAGAGGGCGTGGACGAGGACGTTCACACCTGGATCGAGCGGCAGCTCACCGAGGAGATCGGCGACGCGGGCCGGCGGCTGCACACCGCCCGCAGCCGCAACGACCAGACGGCGGTCGCCTTCCGGCTGTGGCAGCGGGCGGAGGCCGAGCGCGCGGTCGCCGCGGCCCTGGGCCTCGTCGAGGCCCTGCTCGCTCAGGGGCGGCAGCACGTGGACACGGCTCTTCCCGGTTACACCCACATGCAGCGCGCCCAGCCGACGACACTGGCGCAGCACCTGCTCGCCCACGCCTGGTCGGTCCTGGCGGACGCCGGAAGGCTCCGGCGGGCCCACCGGTCGGCTGGTTTGAGCCCGCTCGGCGCCGGGGCGATGGCCGGCTCGCCCCACCGGATCGACCCCGTCCGCAGCGCCGAACTGCTCGGCATGGACGCCGCCTATCCGAACAGCATGTGGGCCGTGGCGGACCGCGACTACGTCGCCGAAGCGCTCTTCGCCTGCGCGCTCGCCATGGTCCACCTGTCCCGCTGGGCCGAAGAAGTCGTGCTCTGGACGTCGAGCGAGTTCTCCTTCGCCCGGCTCCAGGACCGGGCCGCCAAGGGCTCGAGCATCATGCCGCAGAAGAAGAACCCGGAACCCGCGGAGATCCTGCGCGGGAAATCGGGCCGCGCGGTGGGCGACCTGGTCTCCCTGCTGGTGACGGTGAAGGGCCTGCCGCTGACGTACAACAGCGATCTGCAGGAGGACAAGGAGGCCCTGTTCGACGCCTTCGACACGGTGACCGCCTCGTTCGACGTGGCCCGGGTGCTGGGCGAGAGTCTCGAGTTCGACCGCGAGGCGATGGCGGCGGCGCTGGAGGGTGCGTACATCACCGCCACCGATCTGGCCGATCTCCTGGCCGCGGCGGGCGTGCCGTTCCGCAGCGCCCATGAGCGCACCGGCGCCGTGGTCCGCGCCGCCGGCGAGCGTGGTGTGGAGCTGTGGCAGCTTCCGGCCTCGGATCTCGAGGAGCTCGTGCCGGAGATCGAGGACCGGGAGGGGTTGCTGGCCGCGCTACGGCCGGAGGCCTCGCTCGCCGCCCATCGAAGCTACGGCGGGCCGGCGCCGGAACGGGTCCGCGAGCAGATCGACGAGATGGACGAGCGGCTCGCGGCGGATCGACGGTGGTTGGAGTCGCAGGAGCCGCCGCCGATCTACCGGGCCCACGTGGAGGGCGCGCTCCTTGCGGAGACGATTCCCGGAGCCGGCTCATGACCACCGCGATCCGTCACGGCGCCATCCTGGACATCATCGGCCGTCGGCCGGTGTCGAGCCAGAAAGACCTGGTGCGCGCCCTCGGCCGCCGCGGCTTCCAGGTGTCCCAGGCCACCGTGTCGCGCGACGTGCGCCGGCTCGGCCTGTTGAAGGTGCCCCTGGCGGGCGGCGGTTTCCGCTACGCGCCGGCGGAGCAGGCCGCGGGACCGGTCCGACCCGATGTCGAGCGCGCCATGCGGATGTTCGTGACCGGCGTCAGCGAAGGCGAGGCGCTCCTCGTGCTGAAGACGCGCAGCGGCAACGCGAACGCGCTGGCCGTCGTGATCGACCAGGCCGACTGGCCCGACGTCGCCGGCACGATCGCCGGCGACGACACCGTTCTCCTGGTCCTCAAGAGCGCCGCCGCCCGCGACCGCATCCGCGAGTCCCTTGCAGCGTTGCTAGAGACCGACTGATCTCCGCACCTGCCACGCCTGCCGCGTCTCCTGCGACGAGAACCGCTGCTCGGCCCACGGGTCTCCGTAGGTGTGGTACCCGTTCTCCTCCCAGAAGCCCCGCTCATCGGCGTTGAGGAACTCGACGCCCGAAACCCACTTCGCGCTCTTCCAGGCGTAGAGATGCGGCACCACGAGCCGGAGCGGCCCGCCATGATCCGGCGCCAGCGGTTCGCCGCCGTGAAGGTCCGCGAACAACGCGTGCTCGGAGAGCAGGTCGTCGAGCGGCAGGTTCGTCGTGTAGCCGCCGTAGCAGTGGATCATCGCGTGTGTAGCGTCCGGAGACAGCGCAACCGCCCCCAGCACGTCCCGGGTCGCGAACCCGGACCACGGGTTGTCAAGCGTCGAGAAGCGGGTGACGCAGTGGAAGTCCGCCGTCACCTCGCGCCGCGGCAGCGACTGAAGCGTTCGCCAGTCGAACGCGTGCTCGGCCTCGACGCGGCCGAACAGCCGCAGTTCGAAGCCGGCCAGATCGACCTCCGGCGTGTCGCCGACGGACAGCACCGGCCACTTCTTCGTGACGTACTGGCCGGGAGGGATCCGGTCGTCGCCGCGCCTCGGGACATCGTTCATGGCGGGGAAGACTATCGACACGCGCGGCGCCATGCAGCCCGCCGGTTGTAAATGTGAGCGATGTGGTCAACAATTCCCGGTCCCCGCGCCGCGGCTTGCCCGGAGCCGCCCGCCGGAGTCCGTTGCGAGTTGTCTTCGGCGGCTCTGGTGGAACGGGGGCAATCGTCTTGGTAGGGAAACGTTGATGATCGCCGAATCCGCTTCCAGCGAGTACGCAGCAGCCGTTGTGGAGCTGGCCGGCCCGCCGATTCCGGAGGGGCTCGCCGACGGCGCGCGGCGTCTCCTGTCGCGGATCGGCAACACGCCTCTGCTCGACCTGAGCCACGTCCTCGGACCGGCCGCTCGGGAACTCGGATCGGAGCTTCTGGCCAAGGCGGAGATGGCGAATCCCGGCGGCTCGGTCAAGGACCGGCCGGCGCGTCACATGATGCTGGCAGCCCGGGACGCCGGCCAGCTCGACGGCGGCCGGCGGGTCCTGGACGCGACCTCGGGCAACACCGGTATCGCGCTCGCCATGATCGGCGCGGCGATGGATGTAGGCGTGACGCTCTGCCTGCCGGAGAACGCCTCGATCGAGCGCCGCCGCACTCTCGGCGCGTTCGGCGCCGAACTCGTCCTGACCGATCCGATGGAAGGCTCGGACGGCGCGATCCGCGAGGCGCGCCGGATGATCGAGGCGGATCCGGAGGCGTTCTGCTACGTCGACCAGTACAGCAACACCGCCAACTGGCGGGCTCACTTCGAGACCACCGGCCCCGAGATCTGGATGCAGACGGAGGGCCGGCTCACCCATTTCGTCGCGGGTCTTGGCACCAGCGGCACCTTCTGCGGCACGGCCCGGTACCTGGCCGAACGCGCTCCCGGGGTCCGGCTCATCTCGATGCAGCCGGACGGTCCCTTCCACGGGCTGGAGGGCATGAAGCACATGCCGAGCGCCCTTGTGCCGGCGATCTACGACGATTCGATCGCCAGCGAGGAGACGGAAGTCAGCACCGAGGACGCCTACGCCGAGATCAAGGCGCTCGCCCGCGGAAACGGCCTGCTCGTCGGCATCTCGGCGGCCGCGAACGTGGTCGCCGGGCGGCGGATCGCCGAGCGCGCGGCCGAGGCCGGGGAGCGCGCCGTGGTGGTGACCATCCTCTGCGACGGCGCCGACAAGTACCTGTCCGAACCGTTCTGGGACGAGGACTGAGGATGATCGAGCTGTCCCAGGGCGACCTGGCCCGCATCCGCGCCCACGGCGAGGCGACGTACCCGGAGGAGTGCTGCGGCATCCTGGTCGGCAGCAGCGAGAAGGCTGCCGGCGATGATGGGGCGTCTTTGGCCCGGGTGGCGCGGCTGGTGGGCGCCGAGAACACGCGCGAGGACGAGAGCCGCCACAACCGCTACCTGATCCCGCCCGAGGTCATCCTGCGGACCGAGCGGGAGGCGCGCGCGGACGGCCTGGACGTGGTCGGCTACTACCACTCGCACCCGGATCACCCGTCGCGGCCCAGCGACTTCGACCGGGACCACGCCTGGCCGGGCTACAGTTACCTGATCGTCTCGGTGCGCGAGGGCCGCGCCAGGGACGAGCGGAGTTGGCGGCTCAGCAACGACCGTTCCCGCTTCGACGAGGAACCGATCCGCGTTCCTGAACCGCCCCCGACCTGAACACGACTAGAACCGAAGAGTCCCACGGAGACCGACGATGACCGTACTCATACAGATTCCCACGCCCCTGCGGGGCTTCGCCGACGAACAGTCCGAGGTGGCGGTGGCCGCCGCGACGGTCGGCGAGGCGATGGAACAGCTCGTCACCCGCTACGAAGGGCTGCGGCCCCACCTGTTCGGTGACGACGGCAAGCTGCGCACCTTCGTCAACCTGTTCCTGAACGACGAGGACGTGCGCTACCTGGAGCGCGAGGCGACGCCGATCAACGGCGACGCGACGCTTGCGATCATCCCGTCGATCGCCGGCGGTGCGGTGGCGGAACCGCCGCCGGCCGCGGCGGAGTCGACCGCGACGCAATCGACCGCGACCGAGCTGAACCCGGAGGAGATCCTCCGCTACAGCCGCCACCTCATCATGCCCGAGGTCGGTTCCGAGGGGCAGTTGAAGCTCAAGCAGGCCAAGGTGCTGATGATCGGCACCGGCGGGCTCGGCTCGCCGGTCGGCATGTACCTGGCCGCGGCGGGCGTCGGCCGCCTCGGCCTGGTCGACTTCGACGTCGTCGACGAATCGAACCTGCACCGGCAGTTGCTGTACAGCAACGCGGACGTCGGCCGGCCCAAGCTCGACGCCGCGGTCGAGCGCCTGCACGAGGTGAACCCTCACATCGAACTCACGCCGCACCCGGTGCTGCTCGACTCGAGCAACGCGCTCGAGATCTTCGAGGACTACGACGTGATCGTCGACGGCACGGACAACTTCCCGACCCGCTACCTGGTCAACGACGCATGCGTCCTGCTCGGCAAGCCGAACGTCTACGGGTCGATCTTCCGCTTCGAGGGCCAGGTGTCCGTGTTCTGGGGCGCCAAGGGTCCCTGCTACCGCTGCCTGTTCGCCGAGCCGCCGCCGCCGGGACTCGTCCCCTCATGCGCCGAGGGCGGCGTCCTCGGCGTGCTGCCCGGCATCATCGGCAGCCTGCAGGCGAACGAGGTGATCAAGCTGATCATCGGCCAGGGCGATCCCCTGATCGGCCGTCTGCTCCTGTTCGACGCCCTGCGCATGAGCTTCCGCGAACTGAAGCTGCGCAAGAACCCGGACTGCCCCATTTGCTCCGAGAACCCGACCCAGACCGAGCTGATCGACTACGAGCAGTTCTGCGGCGTTCCCGCCGTCGCCGAGGAACCGGCGCTCAACGACCTGATTGACGTGACTCCGACCCAGGTCCAGTCCTGGATGAACGATGGCCGCAACTTCAGCATCCTCGACGTCCGGGGCCCGCAGGAGTACGCGATCTGCCGGATCGACGGCTCGACCCTGATCCCGGTTGCCGAACTCGAAGGCCGGCTCGCCGAACTCGACCCTTCGAAGCTCTGGGTCGTCCACTGCCACCACGGCCCGCGGTCGACCCGGGCGACGAACATCCTCCGCGACAACGGCTTCCCGCAGGCTTACAACCTGGCCGGCGGGATTGATGCGTGGGCGGTGGAGGTGGATCCGTCGTTGCCGCGGTACTGAGGGAACGGCCTAGGTTTCGGGCGCCAACGGTTCGAACGAGACGTTCCGACCGTCGACCTTCACCCTCGCGTCGGGCTGGGCCTCCATGACCCGTCGCGGCAGCAGGGCGAGGCCGATGGCGGCGTCGTGGCGCGGCGACGGGGAGATGCTGGTGACCGTACCGGCGCTTCGGCCGTCGAACTCGATCTCGGTCCCTGCGGCCGGAATGTGCCCGGGCTCGAAGACGAGCCGACACATGCGGCGGGCAGGCTGGCCGCGATAGTGGATGCGGGCGACGATCTCCTGGCCGAGGTAGCAGCCCTTCTCGAAGTCGACGGCGTCTTCGATGCCGGTCTCCGGGGGCAGGTTGGCGTCGTCGTAGTCGACGCCCCATAGCGGGTGGCCGTGTTCGATGCGGAGGGCCTCGGTCGCCTCGCGGCCGACCCGCTGCAGGCCTGCTTCGGCCAGGTCGTCCGCCATCAAGGGTGCGATCGCCGAGGACTGCCATAGGGAGAAGGCGGGCGCCGGGCTATTGCCCTCGCGGACGAGGCGAGCCTGATGGTCGAGGAGTTCTGCCTGGGTGTGGCTCCAGGGCTCGGTCAGGTCGCGGGCCGCCGAGGCGCCGAGATCGGCCAGAGCCTCAGCGCTCTTCGGCCCGGCGACCCTGACGGAGGCCATGTCGCCGAGCGGCAGGATCTCGACCTGGTCGGTGACGATGTACTTCTCCAGGTGCTCGATGATCGTCCTGCCCCGGCCCTTCGGGATCTCCAGCCACAGACGGTCATCGAGTGTCAGCACGGCGGCGCTGGCGAGAATGCGGCCGCGGACGTCGGTGATGAAGCCGAAGCGGCCGGTGCCGGGTTCGAGGCCTTCGATGGCCGCGGTCACCATGCCGCCGAAGAACCGCTCGCGGTCGGGACCCATGAGTTCCAGCCGGGAAGCCGGGACGGGCTCGCACAGGGCGGCTTCGGTGGTGAGCAGTTCGACGTCGCGTTCGAAGCTCATGGCGTCCGCCGCGCGCGGCCGTGCCCGTCGAGGAGAATCTCCCGCACCGAGGCGTGGCGGAGGTCCGGCACGACCCAGCGGGCGCCTGCTTCTTCCAGTCGGTGGTCGGGCGTGAAGCCGGTTGCCACGGCCAGCACCGGGACGCCATGGGCATCGCCGCAGGCGATGTCGCGGACCGTGTCGCCGATGATGACGACGTTGCTCGGCTCCGGTGCGGCGCCGATACGCCGGGCGGCCCGTTCGACGGCGACAGGCACCAGCTCATTGCGCCGGACGCCGTCCTCGCCGAACGCGCCGAAGTCGAAGAAGCGGTTCAGGCCGAAGGGTTCGAGCTTGGCCCGCGCGCCGATCTCCCAGTTGCCGGTGAGCAGGGCAACGCAGGTGTCCTCGGCGGCTGCCAACTCCTCGAGCAGCTCGACGACGCCGGGCAGTAGCCTCATCTGGTCCGGGTCGAGCCGCTCGAGCAGGTGGCTGTAGTGGGAACGCACCTCGCCCAGGCGGCCTTCGACCTCGTCGCGCGGCAGGCCGGCCTCGGTCATCAGGTCGATCACCGCCTCCGTGTCCGTTCTGCCGCCGAAGTCGTAGGCGCGGACGTTGCCCGTCTGGCCGAAGGTGCGCTTGAGCGCGCCCATGAAGATGGGCCCGATCTGAGGGCCGCACCGTACCAGGGTGCCGTCGATGTCGAAGAGCAGGAGCCGCATCATGTAGCCGGAGTTCCAGCGTAGGCGCGGAGACTATCCGCCCTGTTAGCCTTTCCCATCTTGATCGTACGGGTGCTGAGCTTCGCCACCGCGCTGGACGCTGTAGGCAGCGCCGAGACGGAACACGACCTCCCGGACGGCAGCACGGTCGCCGACCTGGTCGAGCGCCTGACGGCGGCGTATCCGGGTCTGGAAGCCCTTTGGCCGCGGCTGGCGGTCGCCGTCGACGGGGAAGTCGCCGGGGACCGGACGGTCCCGCTTCACGACGGCGCGGAAGTGGCTCTCCTGCCCCCGGTTTCCGGCGGCTCATGCGGCGCCGGCGCCCGCCGGCTGCGGGACGGCGCCGTCGACGCGGCCACGGTGTCGGCGGTACGCGCCGGCGTAGAGGACGCGCGCAAGGGAGCGGTGGTCGTATTCGTCGGCAACGTCCGCAACTCCTTCGGCGGACGGCCGGTCGAGCGGATCAACTACTCCGCGTACCCGGCGATGGCGGAGAGGCGCCTCGAACGGATCGTTAGCGAGCTCGAGGCGGCGGAGCCGGGAACTCGGGTAGAGATCGTCCACGGCTTGGGCACGCTCGAAGTAGGCGATGCGAGCGTAGTCATCGCGACTGCTTCTGCCCACCGGCGTCAGGCCTACGAGGTGAACCGCCTCGCCCTGGAGCGTCTCAAGGCAGAAGTGCCGATCTGGAAGCGAGAGCACTACGCGGACGGCAAGTCGGCATGGCGGGAAGAGGAGCCGCTGGACTAGAGGCCTGTCCGGCGTACGCCGAAGCGCGGCCGCCCTGACGGCCGACGCGTCTCGAAGCGATGACTCCGGCGTGATTCCTCGTTCGCCGACTCTTTGAAGACTGTCAGAAAAAGAGATAAAGTTCCGACAGTCGAGAGGTGTTCGCCATGGAACGATTGAGCGAAACGGTACTGCGGTACGCGGAAGAACAGCCGGAAGGTGCCCCGGTGCTGGCGAAGGGGCTGTTGCACCTCGGCAGTCGGGCGGCGATCGACCAGGCCCTGTCGCGTCTGGTGCGGCGCGGCGCGCTGCTGCGGGCGGGGCGTGGTGTGTATGTTCTACCCGTAGAGAGCCGTTTCGGCCGCCGCGCGCCGTCTGTCGAGAAGACAGTCACGGCACTCGCGGCCGCGCGCGGGGAGCGGATCGCGAACAGCGGCGCGATGGCGGCGAACGTGCTCGGCCTCACCGGGCAGGTGCCCGTCAGGCGCGTCTTTCTGACGTCGGGGCCCAGCCGAACGCTGACGCTTGGCCGCGAGCGGGTCGAGTTGCGCCATGCGCCGCCGTGGCAATTGGCGCTGGCCGGCCGGCGTGCCGGTGAGGCGGTCCGGGCGCTCGCCTGGCTCGGGCGCGACCGGGCTGGTGAAGCGACGGGGCTGGTGCGGGAACGGTTGAGCGAGGAGGAGCGCCGGGAACTCGGCAGCGTGAGCGCGCAGATGCCGGGGTGGTTGGCCGGGCCGGTGAACGCAGTGGCCCATGGCTGAGCGGTATCTGGAGCTGACCTTCGACGATCGCCGGGAAGTGCTCGATGTCGCGGCAAGCGCATCGGGCCGGCCCGCCTATCTGCTGGAGAAGGACATCTGGGTCGTGTGGTCGCTCAAAACCCTGTTCGCCGGCCCGCTCGGGGCGCCGCTCGTCTTCAAGGGCGGTACGTCCCTGTCCAAGGCCTACGGCGCCATTCGCCGTTTCTCGCAGGACATCGACCTCAGCTACGACATTCGAGCGCTTGCGCCGGAGTTGGTCCGCGATCACCCGGATGCGCTGCCGCCAAGCCGGAGTCAGGAGAAGCGGTGGACCAAGGCCGTGGGTCGTGCTCTGAGCACCTGGTTACACGAAGTCGCCGCGCCGACGCTCGCTCGGTCGTTGCAGGTCGTCGAGCCGGGCGGAAAGGTCGCGGTTGAAGGCGGCGACGTGGTCATCCGGTACGCCGCGTTGCAGGAGGTACGGACTACGGGCGGCCGGAAGTGAAGCTCGAGTTCGGTGGCCGGGCGACCGGGGAGCCCAATGCGGCGATGGGGGTTCGCTGCGACGCGGCGGACCATGTGCCGGGCGTGGAGTTTCCGACGGCGAAGCCCCGGGTCTTGCAGGCGGAGCGTACGTTCTGGGAGAAGGCAACGGCGGCGCATGTGTACTGTGTGCAGCGGCGGGGGCGCGGCGATGGGTTCGCCCGGCATTGGCACGATCTCGTGCGGCTCGACGAGTCCGGTGTCGTGACCAGCGCCCTGGCGGACCGCAGGATCGCGGAGGAGGTTGCGGCACACAAGGCCGCGTTCTTCCGAGCGAAGGACGCGTCGGGCAACTGGGTGGACTACGGAGCGGCAGTGACCGGCGGCTTGCGGCTCGTTCCCGCTGGAGGCGCGCTGTCGGCCTTGGCCGACGACTACGCGCGGATGGTGGAGGGTGGGTGGCTACTCGACGAAGCGGAGCCGTTTGGCGTGTTGATGGATGCCTGTCAGGCCATTGAGGATCGGGCCAACGGGCGGGACTGAACTTGCGCTTGCGGTCCCGGGAAGGTCCGTTCTGGCCTCCTGCGGTGCCCGTCCTGCCGACCGCTGTTGGCGAGGCAGTCCTGAGCCGAGCCGCAAGCGGCTGTCGAGCGCCTTCAGAACCGGGGCCGTATGGCGGCACCTTCAACGACGACCGCCGCGTTCGCCCCCAAGTAGGTGCCGTCGCCGTAGAACTCGACGAATTTGAACCGGCGGCCGACGCGAACGGCCACACCCCACGCGAAGCGCCGCAGCGCATCGGGGTCGTCGAACTCGCTGGTTCTTAGAACCGCGTAGTGCCCCGTACCGTCGTTTAGCCACGCGAGCACATTCGCGCCCTCGGCATAGTCCTGCGGCACGATGTCCACCGTGCCGTCGCCGTTGAAATCGAAGAAGAGATGTCCCGGCTGCCAACCTTCCTTGGCGGACCATGCGCTTGGCCCGAGCCGACGTGGCGTCTCGTCGACGAACGTGCGATCACCTGAGTTCACCAGCAGTTGCACCCCGCGGCCTGAGAAGCTCAGGTCGTATCCGCCGAACAGGACGTCCAACAGGCCATCCCCGTTGAAGTCGTGTACGGCGGAAGAGATAACCACGGCTCCTCCGAAAGCCGCGAAAAAGTCCGATGTCGGCAAGACCGTTACATGTTCGTCTCGGTACTCCCCTTCGCTAGAACCCCAGTACACAAAGGAGCCGCCGTCAAAGAACTCCTTCGCGCCTGCTAGCAGATCCAGGTGACCATCACCATCAAAATCCGCTAGTTCGACAGCCCAAGGCCAACGTCGATGATCGGTGTCGAGCGCGTCGGGCAGCCTGCGTGGATCAGCTTCGAAGTTGCCTGTGCCGTCGTTCATCAGAAAGTACGGTCCAGGAATCCATTCGCCGTGGTTGTTGGCCACCAGGATGTCTACATCGCCGTCTCCGTCGATGTCCCCGACCGCGGCGGCGTGTGTGAAACCCGTCGGGTCCACCGGGAGGCGGTCGGTCGCGTCCACGTATCCGTTGGCGGTCCACAGCAGCAGTTGGTTGTGCCAACCAGGGAACGGCGGAAAGTCGTAGCCGTGGTCCGCGATGAAGAAGTCGTTCTTGCCGTCGCCGTCCAGGTCCGCCATAACGACTTCCCGGGGATGCACTCCGCGTGGCCGATCGCCCGGAGCAACCGTGAAGGTGTAGTCCCCGTTGTTGGTGAGGATGACACCGGCCCTAGCGTGAGAGGGGTCGGATTCGGCTGGTGCGGCTGAGGGCACAAGTAACACGTCGTCGTCGCCGTCGTGATCGAAGTCAGCGACGAAGCTGCCGCCACCTACGCTGTCGTACGCTACGTCTGTCCTCCAGATACCCCACTCGACGCCGATGGACCCCGGATTAACCAGCGCGGGCGGGAGGGCTCCGCAGCTGCTGGGGAACGCCGCGCTCTCCGTAACTGCTGGGGCAGGCGGACCGGGCTTCTTCTCATACGTCCAGGTCGCACCGGTAACTGTATCCGTTACTGTGATGTCGAGCCCAAGGTCCGTGGCGGCCGCGGAGTACACCCAGTAGTGACCGTTGATCGCGCAGCCGTCCAGCACCTTGATCAGCATCTCCCAGTTGTTTGGCTCGAAGAAGTAGAAGAGGCCGGAGTTGTTGGTTCCTCCGGGCACCGCGCTCGCGGTGCCCTCGCGACCACCTGTCGTGGACCAGTCGACGGCTACCGCGAAGCGGTTGTTCGCGAGGCACAACGATGTACTGGTTCCGGTACATCCTGATTCGGATTCGTCGACCGTCGAAAGGGGGACCAACTCGATGCCGGCTCCACCACGGCGCTTCCAATCGAGGGAGGCAGTCGCGGCCGCGACACCTTCCTCACAGGCCGCCGGAAACGCCTTCGCGTCCGTGATCGCCAGCGCCGGTTGGCCGGGCTCGTTCCCATACTCCTTGAAAGCGCCTGTCTTGGTGTCCGTTACGTGGATGGAGTAGCCCAAGTCCGTGGTCGAGGCGCCGTACACCCAGTGATGCCCATTGGCTGCGCAACCATCCAGCACCTTGATCAGGATCTCCCAGTTGTCGGCGTCAAAGAACCTGAATAGCCCGGAGTCGCTCGTGCCTACGGGCACCACTTTGGCCGCACCGCTTCCCCCGTCGCCGGTCAACCAGGTCGCCTGTAGCTCATAGCGGCCGTCGTGGAGACAGAGAGTCTCCGAGTTCGGCTCGCACGGGCCGGTAGCGGAAGGTTGGGCGGCTGCCGGCCCGGTCACGGCCATCATGGCCACGACCCATCCACCCGCTCTAAGAGACCGGCGACCGATGAGGTACGTACTCACAATGCTCTTGAGCCTACGCGGGGCGCGGTTGGCCGTAAAGCGCCGGTCGGTTGGGCCGGCGGACCGCGTAGCCGGGAGGACGGCTCTGGCAGGACTGAGTGGTCGAACCGAGTAACGGGGCGATACAGCTACTGTCAGGGTTCCCCGTACGGCGGACCGTGGTGAGACACGACTCCGTCTGCATCTTTCGCCGGGAAGGCGGCCGGTGGCCGATGTCGGTCCACGGCCCGCGACTTTAGTTACCGTCTCCGACGTCTGAGCCAAGCAGCAGTCAAGCCTAAGAGCGAGGCGACGATGCCAGCCCCCAGCAACCAGACGCCAAGGGAGAGGGTCGTGAGGAAGTTGTGGTACTCCGTTACATCCGTTGCGGTCGCGACCTCGCTCTCAATGAGGGTTGTCAAGTTGACCCCTCGGTGAGGCGCTCTCCCGACGGTGCCTTCTCGTTCCCTTGCCGCGACTTCGGTGGCCCGCTTGCAGATGACCAAGCGCATCGCCCGGTCGCTTCGGCGTACCGCGTCAAGTGAGAACGAGCGACGGTACGACGAGACGGCGGCCCGCTATCCTGCTGCCCTAGCCGAAACCAGACGGTTCAAGGGGAGTCAAGTGCGAAATCTCGTTCTCTGCTTCGACGGCACCTGGAAGAGAGAGGATCAGCCACACCCGACAAACGTCGTCAAGACGTTTCAAGCGATAAGGAGGAAAGCTGGACCCACTAGGCAAGTTCCTTACTACGATCGTGGCGTCGGCACTGGACGCCTGGATCGATTGCGCGGCGGCGCCCTTGGGACCGGCCTGTTGAAGAACGTCGAGCAGGCGTACGTGTGGCTCGCCCAGAACTACCGGCCTGGGGATCGTCTCTTCTTCTTCGGGTTCAGCCGTGGTGCCTATACAGCCCGACGCTTGGCGGGGCTTGTTGGCCTCTGCGGTGTTCCTAACCCCGCGCGATGGCCTGGGCTAGAGCCCGAGCCTGTAGTACGCGAGGGCCTCAGGATCTACCGACAGACAGGTCAGGCTCGCGAGGAGAAAGCGCGAAGGTTCTCGACACGGCGCGGCCACCTCGAAGCAGAAACTCGCGAACCGCTACACCAGGTCTGGTTTATCGGGGTCTGGGACACGGTTGGTTCTCTCGGTGTGCCCGGCGGCGTGCTGTTTAGCGCTCACCGGCGCCATCAGTTCCATGATGCAAGGCTCGGTGCCCACGTCCGCTACGCCTATCACGCCATCGCGATCGACGAGAACCGGCGACACTTCAAGCCTACGCTCTGGACCGGCCCGGCGGCTGACGGGCAGACCGTTCAACAACTCTGGTTCCCCGGTGTACATGCGAACGTCGGCGGAGGCGTTCCCGAGACTGGCCTCTCGGACCGCGCGCTACTCTGGATATGGCTCCAGGCGCAGAACGCCGGCCTGTTCTTGTGCCGCCCCGCCATCGCGCCCGATGAGTTCGGATTCCTGAGAGACTCCATGAAATGGCCGTACCGTCTCTTTGGGCGCCACCGCCGCCCCATTGGCGGAATCAACGTTACGGGTGAGGGAATCCACTTCAGCGCCGTCAAACGCCTCGCGAGGACCGGCCACTATCAGGAATGGACGGCTGGCAGGACGCTGAGACCAGTGGTTGCGGCACGCTCGGTTCGCCGAGTTCCGCGGATGCCGGGTGAGTAGTGAGCTTGGCCCGGCGTCGTGGCTACCTCCTCCTCCAAGGATCTGGTGTCCCCGAAACCGGGCCAAGCTCAGGCCGGGTAGTGGTGGTTGGCCGCTCACTGAACAGCTTGAGATCGACTTCAGCCCGTATGGGCTCTGCGGCTCGTCCCAGCAGTGGTCCG
The DNA here is from genome assembly GCA_028875725.1 of Acidobacteriota bacterium. NCBI lineage: Bacteria > Pseudomonadati > Acidobacteriota > Acidobacteriota bacterium. The sequence goes on along the minus strand of JAPPCR010000023.1, from coordinate 299,013 downwards.
GGTCAGAACTCGTCACGGGACTTGCTCGGCCGGAGTATCTCCAAGCGTTGTTCGCCCGCGGTCACCGTCGTTGCCGCGGTCGCCCGATTCCCCGTTGCTGCCGCGGGAACCCGCATCGGCTGAGACACCGAGAATGTTGGCACCTTGCCCCGGTCCACCGGCCCCTCCTGCTCCACCTTCGCCCTTCTCGCCACCCTTCCCTAGACGGGCAACGTGGGCAACCATCCGAGCCAAGTCGTTTGGACTGAGCTTCTTGCCGGAGGATCGCAGGACTTCCGCGAAACGAATGTGCAAGTCGCCAGCGCTTCCGCCGGAACCGCCGTCGCCGCCACTGCCTCCGCTGCCACCGTCGCCACCGTCGCAGAGGTCGCTTCTGTCGCCACGACCCCCACGGCCGCCTGCCCCACCAGCTCCACCCGAACCGCCGGCACCCGCAGATGTGTCTATCGTGACAGAGCCATCAAGAACTAGTTCAAGCGTCTCGATGCGAATGTCAAGGCCATCGCCACCTGGCTTGCCGGAGGTCCCGTCCGTCCCATCTTGCCCTCTTGTGCACTTGCCGCCCTTAGCACCGGGCGAACCTGATTCGCCCGGAAGACCAGGGCGCCCCACGCCCTGGATGGAAGCACCTGGACGCAGTTCAACCCTCTCTGCGCGTAGTTCTTGAACTGGAAGTCCATCAGTGAGCTTCAACGTGCTGTCTTGTTCAAGTATCAGGCTGTGGAAGAGGAACCTGTCGACCGGTCCGAGTTCAAGCACGCCGCCCCGAGCGACCCTCAAGTGGTTCGCGGGTTCGTCCGGGAGTTGTTCAAGATCTGTCCGCAGCTTCCGCTGCCACTCGGGATCTTGTCTACCGTCGCTACAGAACAGCGGCACCAGACCGATGGCTGTGATGCAAACACCGATTCCGATCCACCACCTGGCACTCAAGACATCGGTGAGCCTTTTTCGCAGTGCAGTACCTCGTCCCTCAGGCTTCTGTCTGTTCATCTCGATTACCTTCCGCGACATCACCATACTAGGTTCCGCTTTGGCTGTGGGCGGTAGATCCTCGCATGATTCGGCGCGGCCGCGCTAAGGGTCCGCACCTGACTGCCCTTCGCGACAAGTCCCTATGTTCACTACTCTCGCTCCGATTCGGAAGGACTGAGCGCCGACGGCCGTTCCCTGATCAAAGCGCCGACCCGCGTGGTGCGATCCGCGCCAACCGCGAACCAGTCCACACGACCCTCCTCGAGCGTGCTACTAGCGGGGGCGCACAGTTCCTCCCCTACGATCACCGGGCGGACGGTCACGACCTCCGCTGCGACGCCGCTAAACCGCGAACGACGACCCGCAGCCGCAGGTGCCGACGGCCTTGGGGTTCGAGAACTTGAACCCGGTACCCGCGACGCCGAGCTGGTAGTCGATCGTCGTGCCCTTGAGGTAGCGGGCGCTGATCGGGTCGACGTAGACCTGCAGGCCCTCGTACTCGAAGACCTCGTCCGTCTCGCGCTGGTTCGTCTCGAAGTCGAGCGCGTACTCGAAACCGCTGCAGCCGCCGCCCCGGACCGCGACTCGCAGGCCGTGGTCCGAAGACAGACCCTCGTCCTCGCGGGTGAGCTTGATCATCCGCACCGCCTTGGCGGTCACGTGCAGTGTCCCCGGCACCTGGGAAGGCGCCGGGGTGGGAGCGGGTGGGGACGGAAAGTCGATCTCTGGCATCGGCTGAGGGCCTCCTGAGACCCTTGACAGAGGCGCGTGCGCGGCTGCAACGCGGCGGCAACTCTGGTGCCCGAGGGTATCATCGAACGGTGTTGACAAGGACTTCGGACGGTTCGACGCGGCCCGCCGGAGGTAGTCACGACCAGGTTCGCCGTGCCGCGGGGGCATCGGCATGATCCGGGAACAGGGCGCCAGCGACGGCGGCTGCATCGAAGTCATCACCGGCGGCATGTTCTCGGGCAAGAGCGAGGAACTGCTGCGCCGGCTCCGCCGCGCGCTGATCGCCCGCCAGCGCGTCCAGGTGTTCCGGATCGTGACGGACACCCGGGATGGCGAGGTCGACGTGCTGACCACCCGGGACAATCGGAGCCTGTCCGCGGAGACGGTGGCTTCGAGCGACGAGATGCGCGAGAAGCTGACACTGGGCGTGGAAGTCGTCGGCATCGACGAGGCTCAGTTCTTCGACGCTGGCCTGGTCGGGCTGGCGACGGAACTGGCCGACCTGGGCGTGCGGGTGATCGTCGCCGGGCTCGACCTCGACTTCCGGCGCCGCCCGTTCGGGCCGATTCCCGAACTGATGGCGATTGCCGAGTACGTCGACAAGATGCACGCGGTGTGCGTCCGCTGCGGGGCCGCCGCCCAGTACTCGCTGCGGATCGCTGGCGGTGACCAGCAGGTCCTGGTCGGGGACGTGGAGACCTACGAGGCCCGCTGTCGCCGTTGTTACAGCTCGTCCGAGGAGATCGGCGAAGTCCGAGCCAGCTAGCCGGGAAGCAGGCTCTGCAGCGCCTGCCGGATCGTCGCACCCAGATCCGGCGAGGAGAGGTCGTGGCCGGCGCCGGAGACTTCCAGGCATGCACCCAGGGTGGGCCAGCGCTTCGGCAGCCGGCGGATCATCGCGTCCGTCGTGAACGTGTCGAGCTGGCCGTAGACCACGGCGACGGGCACCGAGGCGCTGGCGGCAGCCTCGAAGTCGTAGTGCGTCAGCGGCGGCGCGATCAACAGGAGCCCGCCGGGCAGATCCTGCGCCTCCTTCGCCTGCGGCAGGCGCGCCATCGTGACGACGGCCCCGAAGGAATAGCCGATGCCGATGCGTGGCAGCCGCGGGAAGCGGCTGCGGAGCTCCTGCTCGCAGGCGGCCAGGTCGTCGGTTTCGCCGCGGCCGGCGTCGTGGCGTCCCTCGCTGCCGCCGGTGCCCCGGAAGTTGAAACGAAGCGCTGCGCCCCCGAGTTCGACCACGGCGTTGGCGGCGCTTGCGACGACGTGGTTGTCCATGTCACCGCCGTAGAGCGGATGGGGATGCGCCACCGTCGCGACGAAGGACGGCGTCGCATCCGGCTCGAGCAGTTCGGCCTGGAGCGCCCCGGCGGTGCCCTTCAGTTCGAGAGGTGTGATGGGAGGCATTGGTCTGGCGTCAGGTCCGCGGGGAAGCGCGGAATATACTCTTCGCGGTCCCGGATTGACCTTCCCGCAGCCCTGTCGCGGCGCCGGGTCGCTCTGGACGCCACGAGAACACTGCCCTCCACGGCCCGTAACTCAGTCCGGACACGCATCAAGGAGTCCGTTCGATGATCTTCGATCCCATGTACTTCGTCTTTCTGGCGCCGGGCCTGCTGCTGTCCCTGTGGGCCAGCTTCCGGGTCAAGCGGGCGTTCAAGAAGTACTCCAAGGTGCGCTCGGTGACCGGCATGACCGGGGCGCAGGCGGCGCAGCGCCTGCTTGCCTACGCCGGCATCACAGACGTCCAGGTGGTCGCCACCCGTGGCCGGCTGTCCGACCACTACAACCCCGTGACGAAGAAGCTCGCCCTGTCCGAGCAGGTGTACGGCTCGAACTCGGTGGCCGCGATCGGCATCGCCTGCCACGAGGCCGGACACGCGATCCAGCACGCCAAGAACTACGCGCCGCTGTGGCTGCGGTCGACTCTCGTGCCGATGGCCGGCATCGGCAGCAACATCGGCTACTTCGTCATGTTCTTCGGCCTGATCCTCGGCTCGATGGGGATGTTTCTGGTCGGCGTCGTCATGTTCTCGGCGGTCGTCCTCTTCCAGCTCGTCACGTTGCCGGTGGAGTTCGACGCCACGGCGCGCGCGAAGCGCCTGGCCGTGGACCAGGGACTGATCCTGCAGACGGAGCGGGTGGGGATGGACCGGGTGCTGAACGCTGCCGCCCTGACCTACGTCGCCGCGGCCGTTTCCTCGTTGCTGACCCTGCTGTACTTCCTGATGCGGGCCGGGCTGCTGGGCGGGCGGGACTAGATCGGATCGCCTAGCTGCGCCGTCAGTTCGGCCTGGCGGGCGGCAAGTTCTTCAGGGGTCGAGGCCTCCAGGACGAGCCGCAGCAGGGGTTCGGTGTTCGAGGGGCGGACGTTGAACCACCAGTCGTCGAAGTCGATCCGGATGCCGTCGAGGCGGTCGAGCGCGCCGCCGCCTTCGGTGGCGTAGCGCTGGACCAGGGCTTCCATCGTGCCGTCCTTGTCCTCGACCTCGAAGTTGATCTCGCTGCTCTTGGCGTAGCGGCGAAGGGGTGCGGTGATCTCGGACAAGGACCTGCCGGAGCGGCGGAGCAGGTTGAGGACCGCGACCACGGCCAGGATCGAGCTGTCGGCGCAGTAGTTCTGGCGGAAGTAGTAGTGGCCGGCGAGCTCGCCGCCGAAGATCGCGCCCGTGCGCCGCATCGTCGCCTTGACGAAGGAGTGGCCGACCCGTTCCGGCAGTGGCGTGCCGCCGTGCTCGCGGATGTACTCGGGAACCGCTCGGGAGGAGCGGATGTCGTGGATCACGGCGCCGCCCGACTCGCGCTGGAGCATCTGGCCGGCGATCAGGGCGGTGATCAGGTCGGAGCCGATCGGTTCGCCGCGTTCGTCGACGAAGGCGGCGCGGTCGCCGTCGCCGTCGAAGCTGACGCCCAGGTCGGCCTTCCGTTTGACGACGAGATGGCTGAGGTCGCGGAGGTTCTCGGGCAGCAGCGGGTTCGCTTCGTGGTTCGGGAAGGTACCGTCGAGCTCGAAGTAGAGCGGCAACAGCTCCACGCCGCAGGCCTCGAGCAGGGGCCGGTAGATCGTGCCCATGCCGTTCGCGGCGTCCGCGGCTAACCGCAGCTTCGGAGCGCCGGTTGCCTCGAACGAGCGGTCGAGGAAGGAGAGGACGTGTTCGGCGTACTCCGTCTCGATGCTTCTCGTCTCGACCCGGCCGGGGCCAGCGGCCGGCGCCGGCTCCTCGCCCAGCGCGTGCCGCTCGATGATCGGGATGCCGTGGTCGCCGGACACCGGCACGGCGCCGGCGAGGCTGAACTTGAGGCCGTTGTACTCGGCGGCGTTGTGGCTGGCCGTGACCTGAATGCCGCCCGCGGCGCCCAGGTGGCCGGTGGCGAAGTAGTTCATGGGCGTCGTGGCGAGGCCGATGTCGAGTACGTCGAGACCGGCTGAGGTGAGTCCGGCGCAGAGCGCGGCGGAGAGCGGCACGCTGTGGTCGCGCATGTCGCGGCTGACCACGACGGTGCGCGGCAGGGCCGCGCCCTGGTCGCCCTCGAGCGTGACCAGGCGCTCGAACGCCATGCCGATCCGCCGCGCCAGCTCCTCGTTCAACTGCCCTGGGTAGAGGCCGCGCACGTCGTACGCCTTGAAGATCCCTGCCATGTCGTCCCTTTGGCTCCTTGTTCAGCCGCTCCTGCTCACTGGGGCCGCACTTCGATCGCCAGGGCGAAGGCACGCCCTTCGATCGGCGCTTCTTCCAGGCCGTCGGGGCTGTCGCCGTTCACCGCCTGCAGGGTGACGGCGAGCGTCTCGCCGCAGATCCACTCGCGGTGCACGTCGATCGCCGCTTCGACGTCCTCGGCGGCCCGGTAGTGAACGGCGATGCGGTCCGCGTAGTCGAGGTCCGCGGCGCGCCGCCGGCTCTGGACCCGGTGCACGACTTCCCGCGCCAGGCCCTCGGCGATCAGTTCTTCGTCCAGCTCGACGTCGATGGCGACCAGCAGCTCGCTGTCGCCGTGGACGGCCACGCCGGGCCGCTCCTCAAGCCGCACCTCGACTTCGTCGGGTTCCAGGTGAACCGTCTCGCCGTCGACCGCGATCGCGATGCGCCCGGACTGATCGAGTTCCCGCTTCAGCTCCAGGCCGCCGCGGGCGGCGAGGGCCGATCGCACCGCCGGCATGGCGCGGCCGAACCGGGGCCCGCACTTCGGGTAGTGCGGCACGACATCGAAGGACACGTACTCCGAACTGTCCGCCGCCCAGCGAACCTCGTGCACGTTCAGCTCGTCCTGGAGCAGGTCGACGTAAGGCGCGACGAGTCCTTCGAGTTCCGGGTCGGCGCTGACCAGGGTGACGGTGCGAAGCGGCTGGCGGACCTTGATGCCGTTCGCGTTTCGTGCGGAGCGGCCGTTGCGGGCAACCTGGAGCACGGTGGCCATCGCCGCCTCGAGGCGCTCGTCGCTGCGGTCCGCGGGCGGTTCGGGCCAGGACTCGAGGTGGCAACTGACGCTACCCTCGCCCTGGCTCGAGACGAGGCGCCGGTGGAGCTCCTCGGCGACGAAGGGCACGAACGGCGCGATCAGCAGGCGGATCGTCGTCAGCACCTCGTAGAGGGTTTCGTAGGCGCTTTCCTTGTCCGCGCCCGCTCCGCCGGCGCCGGTCCCTTCGTCCTCACTGGCCGCCCAGAAGCGGTCGCGGCTGCGCCGGATGTACCAGTTCGTCAACTCGTCCAGGAAGGTCTCGATGCCGCGCGCGGCGGGCGCCGTGCGGTAGGCCTGGAGGTGATTGGTGGTGGTGCGGACCAGCCGGTAGAGCCGGAGCAGGATCCAGCGGTCCAGCGACCCTCGCTCGTCGAACGGAATCTCCGCGCGCCCGGGTCGCCAGCCGTCGAGGTTCGCGTAGATCACGAAGAACGACAGGGCGTTCCACAGCGGCAGCAGGAAAGTCTGGGCCGCCTCGCGCACCAGGCGCGCCGAGAACCGCGACGGCTGCTCGGGGTTGTTGACGCAGAAGTACCAGCGGAGCGCGTCGGCGCCGGTCTCGGCCAGCACCTCCATCGGCTCGACCACGTTGCCGAGGCGCTTGGACATCTTGCGGCCGTTCTCGTCGTTCACGTGACCGAGAACGATGCAGTTGCGGTAGGCGGGGCTGTCGAACAGCAGGCAGCCCAGGACGTGCAGGGTGTAGAACCAGCCCCGGGTCTGGTCGACCGCCTCGGAGATGAAGTCCGCCGGGAAGCGCGAGCGGAAGATCTCCTCGTTCTCGAACGGGTAGTGGTACTGAGCGAAGGGCATGGCGCCCGAGTCGAACCAGGCGTCGATCACGTACTCGACCCGCTTCCTTGTGCCGGTGCAGCCCGACGTCGTGCACGGCCACTGGAAGTCGTTGTCGATGAAGGGCCGGTGCGGGTCGAAGCAGACGCGGTCGTAGGGGTCCTCCGGCAGGGGCCGGCCCACCTTGCGGAAGAGCTCCTCGAACGAGCCGACGACGTCCACAGCATTGCAGTTCGCGCACTTCCAGACCGGCAACGGCGTGCCCCAGTAGCGGCTGCGCGACAGGGCCCAGTCGACGACGTTCTCGAGCCAGTCGCCGAACCGGCCCTGGCCGACATGCTCCGGATGCCAGTTGACCTGACGGTTCTTCTCGATCAACCGGTCGCGGGCGGCGGTGGTGCGGACGAACCAGCTCGTCGTCGCGTAGTACAGGAGCGGCTGGTCGCAGCGCCAGCAGAAGGGGTAGCTGTGACCGCGGCGCTCGCCGTGGAGGAGCCGGCCCCGTTGCCGCAACGCACGGACAATCGCCCGGTCGGCGTCCTTGAACCACTCGCCGTTGATCTCGTCGATCAGGTCCTGAGTCGCCGGGTCCTGGGCGCTTCCGGCCGAGTCGAGCGCGACCCTTCCCTCCACGTCGATGGCCTGGAACTCGGGCAGGCCGTACTCGCGACCGCTGCGGAGGTCGTCCTCGCCGAACAGCGGCGCACTGTGCACGGCGCCCGTACCCTCGGCGAGGGTCACGTAGTCGGCGAGCAGGATGCGGAAGCCGGCGCTGTCCGACACCTCGGCGGGCCGGTAGGAGCGGTGCGGTTCGACCGCGAAGGGCCGGTCGTAGAGCAGGCCTTCCAGGGACCGGCCGGAGAAACGCGCGACGGTGCCGGCTTCCCGGAGATCGACTCGCGTCGGCTTGCCGTCGCCGGGCAGAAGCACGGGGACCGGTTGCTCGAGGCCGTCGGCGATGAGCAGCAGCCGTTCCGGATCCGTCGGGTCTTCCACGGCGCGGTAGGTCAGGTCGGGATGCACCGCGATGCCGGCGTGGGAAAGCAGGGTCCACGGCGTCGTCGTCCAGGCGACGATGTCGACCGGCCGGTCGGTGCTGAACTCGCCCGCGATGGACTGGCCGGGTCGCAGCGGGAAGCGCACCCAGATCGAAGGATCCTCGGTGTCGCGGTAGTTCTGCGCCACTTCATGGCTCGACAGGGTGGTGCCGCAGCGGGCGCAGTAGGGCTGGATCTTCCGGCCTTCGTAGAGCAGATCCTTCTTCCAGAGTTCGGCCAGCGCCCACCACTCCGACTCGATGTAGGCGTTCCTGTAGGTCAGGTAGGCGCCGTCCATGTCGAGCCAGTAGCCGACTCGCTCGGTCATCCGCCGCCACTGCCGCTCGTAGGCGCTGACGCTCTCGAGGCAGGCGCTGTTGAACTTCTCGATCCCGTAGTCCTCGATCTGCTGCTTGCCGGAGAAGCCGAGCTGCTTCTCGACCTCGATCTCGACGGGTAGGCCATGCGTGTCCCAGCCGCCCTTGCGCGGAACGCGCCGCCCGGTCATGGTGCGAAAGCGCGGATAGAGGTCCTTCACCACCCGGGTGACGACGTGGCCGACGTGGGGCACGTTGTTCGCGGTCGGCGGCCCCTCGTAGAAGGAGAACTCCTTTTGCCCGCTCTCGTCGCGAGATTCAAGAGAGGTTTCGAACACGCGCTCGCGACGCCAGAACTCCAGCGTCTCGCGCTCGAGCTCGGGGAAGGGATAGCCGCCGGGAACGGGCGGAAAAGCGGGATCCCTGGACACGGCGAAGGCCTTGGGCGCGGCGCCCGCTCAGGCGGCGAAGCGCTGGCGCTCGATGAACGCCGTCAGCGCCGCCGCGAACTTGGCCGGTCGTTCGACGTGGGGCAGGTTGCGGCAGCCGTCGAAAACGTCCAGGTGGGCGTTCGGCATTTCCTGTAGCCAGAGGTCGGCGTTCTCGAGCGGTGGGTTGGTCGCCTGGCGGCCCCACGCCAGCCATGCCGGCTGGTTGACCTTCTCGCCGAAGCCGGCCTGCAGGCGGTGACCGAGCCGGCCGCAGAGCGAGTCGATCAGGGCGTGGCTGGCGCCGGGGAGGTGGCTCGCACGGTAGAGCTGCTCGACCATGGACTCTCCCAGGCCCTCGGCGCCGAACAGGGTCTCGCGTCGGAGGTGGGTCTCGAGCGCCCGCTCGCCGGTCACCAGGTTGAGCGCCGACCTGCCGAGTACCGGCGCCCGGAGCAGCGCGTGAATCACCGGGTCGCTGCGTTCGTCGGTGACCTCGGCGCCGATGCCCTGAGGCCCGACGAGGGCCAGGGCGGCGACCAGGTCCGGGACGTTCAGGGCGGCCTCGACAGCGTAGGCGGCGGCGCGGTGAGGGGCGACGAGCACGGCGCGTTCGCCGACGACTTCCTGAAGGAACCGGCCGAGCAGGTCGATGTAGAGCTCGGCGGTGTAACGCCGGTTCGTCCGTTCCGAGTCGCCCCAGCCGAGCCAGTCGGGCACGAAGCAGTCGTGGCTTCGGGCCAGGCGTTCGGCGGTCTCGCGCCATAGCAGGCCGGTGTGCCCGGGGCCGAACGTGTGGAGCAGGACCATTGGCGGCTTGCCGCCGCGGCTTGGTGACTCAAGGTGGACGAAGGCCACGCGGCGGCCGTCGACCTCGATGTGGCGGGTGGAACCCCATCGGGGCCGAGGCAGGCGACCCGCCTTGCGCGCCACGATCGCGTTGAACAGGGCCGGGGCCCCTAGCGCGATGCCGCCGATCACGAGGCCGTTCGTCAGACGCTTCCTGATCAAGCGCCGGGATTCCTGGTTGGCGGAGCGCGCCATGAGGCGGAGAATAACAGTGAGGGCTGTGCATAATCGGTCCGTGCCGTTCGAGATAGTGGTTGCCTGGGTGGGTCGCCGGCGGGAGCCCTGGGAGACGCTCTGCGGCGACTATCGGCAGAGGATCGAGAGGTTCGTGCCGGTGCGGGAACTGGTCGTTCGCCCCGCCCGCGGGGACGACCGGACTCGACTGCGGCTCGAAGGGAAGGCAATCCGCTCCGCTCTGCCGGCGGACGCCTGGACGGTCTGTCTCGATCGGACCGGACGGCGACTCAGTTCGACGAGCCTCGCGACCGAGGTGGGGCGACTGCGCTCGGAATGGCGGCGCCCCGTCGTGTGGATCGTGGGGTCGGACCTGGGACTCGACCGCAACCTCCTGAGTTCGTGCCGTCTCCGGCTCTCTCTGGGGCCGCTCACGCTCGCTCACGAACTCGCCCGACTGACTCTTTATGAGCAGATTTACAGAGCGTTCACCATCCTCGAGGGAATCAACTATCATCGGCGCCCGTTTTACTGAGCCGCGTGCGGAGGATTCAGGTGGCAAACGCGGACGAGGCTTCTCGAACCGACGGATCGAACGACATCAGGGAGGCGGCCGCTGCCGCGGCGCGAGAGCTCGCGGCGGCCCGGTCGGCGGCCAGGAAGGCGAAGGCTGCTGCGTCCCGCAAGGCCGCCTCGGCGGAGCGGGCTGCGAAAGCTGCGTCGGAGAAGAAGGCGGCGGCGCAGCGGGCGGCTCGGGAAGAGAAAGCCGGCGCCGCTGCCGCGGCCAGAGCCGGAAAGACCGCCGCGACCAGGAAGGATGCGGCCGCTGCCGCGGAGAAAGAGGCGTCGGCGCGGCGTGCGGCGGCAAAGAAGGCCGAGCGGACGGCGGTTGCTGAACGGGCAGCGGCGACCAGGGCGGCCGAAGTCGCCGCTGCGCGCGTTGCCGCGGCGAAGCAGGCGGCAGCCGACAGGAAGAGCACCGCCGCGCTCGCCGTGAAGACGGCGAAAGAGGCAGAAGCGGCGAAGGCCGCCAACGAGTTGGCGGTCAAGAAGGCGGCGGAGTCGAAGGAGAAGGCCGGCAAGGCCGCGAGCGAGGCCGCGCTTCGCGAGCGGGAAGCCGCCAAGGCTGATCGCGAGGCCGGGGCGACCGCCGAAGCCGCGGCCAGGGGCCGTGAGGAAGCGGCCGCCAGGAAGAAGGCCGCCGGGCAGTCCGGCCGGCTGGCGGCCACGACCGGCAGTGCCGCGGCCAGGGCCGCCAAACTTCTGGCCGATCGCAAGTCCGCGGCGCAGGCGGCTGTCAGGGATGCTTCCGCCAAGGGCGTCGCCGCCAGGAAGCTGGCCCGAACCTCCGTCTCCAGGGCGGCGGCCTCAGAGAAGGCCGCGAAGGCAGCGCAAGCGGCGAAGGCCGCTTTCAGGGACGCCGCTCGGGCCGCCGCGGCGGCGGAGAAACTGGTGGCGAAGGCAGAGGCCGCCGAGAAGGCGGCCGCGGAGAAGGCAGCCGAGCACGAGGCGGCGCCGCCCGAGGAAGTCCAGGTCGAATCCGCGACAAAGCCGGCGAAGAGACAGCCCGCCCGGAAGAAGGCCGCGCGCAGGAAGCCGCAGCCGAGAAAGCCGCCGACGCTGCTGCTGCGGCCGCAGCGCGCCAATGGCGATGGCGCCTCGGGCGCTCGGAGAAGGAACGCGGCTGTCGACTTCGATTGGGTGCGCGAACGGCTCGAAGAGAAGCGGCGGGAGCTCTTCGGCCGCTACAACCGCGATCTCACCGCCGGCCTCAAGGCGTCGACCGGCGAGGGCGCGGAGGACCTCGTCGACCGGGCGAATCATGCCTACAGCCGGGAGTTGAACTTCTCGCTCTCGGACAGCGACGGCATTCTGCTCAACCGGATCGTCGAAGCGACGGCCCGGCTGGACGACGGCACGTTCGGCATCTGCGTCCACTGCAGCAACGAGTTGGGCCGCGCCAGGCTGGAGGCGGTGCCGTGGGCGCCCTACTGCGTCGACTGTCAGGAACTCGAAGAGAAGGGCCGGCTCCCCGCAGACGAGTGAAGGCACCCGAAATCGACGCCGCCGTCGAGCGAATCGAAGGCGGCGAACGCCAGCCGCTCTACCTGGTGATCGGTGAGCAGGTGCTGGCCACGCGAGAAGCGAGTCGAGTCGCGGAGGCCTTGGCTACCGCGGCTGGTTGTGAGGTGGCGGTCCACACGGGCGCGGCCGGTGAGGAACTGGGAACGGTTCTCGCTGACCTGTTCACCTTTTCCCTGTTCGAGCCGGCCAAGGTCGCGTTGGTCGTGGCCAGTGCGGAGTTTGCCGACAAGGATGCCGCGGCCGAGCTGATCGACGAGGCGGCTGAGGTCCTGGGCGATGACTACGGCCTGGTTGGCGTAGCAGGCGAAGGGCTCTCGGTGCCCGAGAGAAGGGCGGCGGGTCCTCTTCTTCAGACGTTGCGGCTGTTCGGTATCGACCCGACTGCGGGCGCCGCCGAGGAGGCGATCGCCGCGCTGCCCGACTCGGCTCTCGCGGGCGGCAAGGGACAGCGAAAGGGCGGCCGCCGAGGTCGGCCGAAGAAGGAACGGGACCAGCTTTTCCGGGGACTCTCGGCACTACTGGAGGCTGCGCGAGCGGAAGATCTCACCGGTTGGTCGACAAGCAACCTGGCGGAACTCGACCGGACCGCGGAAGGCGGCCTGCCGGAAGGCCACGCCCTGGTGTTCGCCGAACGCAGCGTGGATCGCAAGCACCCTCTCGTACTCCGTCTGTTTGAACGAAACGCGGCTTTTGAGGTCGAGCAACTTGCTTTCGATCGCGGTGGCAGGATGACTGGCCTCGACCCGGTGGTGGCCGAGTTGGAGCGGGAGACGGGCGTGCGAATCGAACCGGTCGCGGCCCGGGAGTTGGCGCGCCGTACGTTGCGCAAGGAGGGCTGGGGCCCCTCGGCGGCGGATGAAGCCTCGGCGGCACGCTTCGCGGCCGAGTATCGAAAGATCGCCGCCGGTGTGCCGGAGGGCACCAGCCGCATCGACCTCGCCACGGTGGAAGAGTCGGTCGTGGACCGGGGCGAGCAGGACGTGTGGGATGTCTTCAACGCGATGGAGAGCGGGAAGCCCGGCGCGGCGTTGGCGGCACTTCGTCGCTACCTCCACAGCGCGGCAGACGAACAGGGTGAGCGGTTCCGGTTCCTGAGTCTGCTGGCCGGCCGCTGTCAGCAGTTGGCCGCTGTCCACGGTCTCGCCATGGCTCACAATCTGCCGGAGGCGGGGAACTACAACGGCTTCAAGGCCCGAGTGTTGCCGAAACTGATGGCGGAGTGGCCGGGCGCGGTGAGAAAGCCCGGCCCGTGGCCCCTTTTCCAGATGTACAAGGCGGCCATGGCCCGCCGCGGTCCGGAGGCCGTCTCCGCGATGGGTGAGCTTCCCTGGAAGGTCCTCGAGGCGGAGATTCGCTTGCGGGGCGGCAGCGGTGAAGGCACCGCCGCGCTTGAGGCTCTGGTCTTGGCGGTTGCCGGGGGAGGCTCGCCGGGCAGCCGGCGCTGACGTGCCCGAGCTGCCCGAAGTCGAGGTCCTGCGGCGGAGCCTGAAACAGCCGCTCGTCGGCGATCGCTTCGAGGCGGTCCGCGTCCACTTCCCGACCCTGCGCGAGCCGCTCTGCGAACGGCGGCTGCGCCGGCTGGAAGGCCGCAGGATCGTCGGTTTGCGCCGGCGCGCGAAGTACCTGTGGATCGACGCCTCCGGCGGCGAGACCCTGGTGGTGCATCTCGGGATGAGTGGCCGGCTGACCCTGGTCGATCGAATGGAACCGCTCGCGGACCACGAGCACCTGGGCTTCGAACTCGCTTCCGGCCGCCGGCTGCGCTTCCGTGACCCGCGTCGTTTCGGCGTCGCCTTCGTTGCCTCGACGGAGGGCCTGGACCGGGACCGGCACTTTCGCCATCTCGGCGTCGAACCTCTGGCGCCCGGGTTCGACGGCGCCCGGATCGCCGGCCTCGCGCGCGGCCGGACGGCCCCGGTCAAGAGCTTCCTGATGGACGCTTCGGTCGTCGTCGGCGTGGGCAACATCTACGCCTCCGAGGCGCTGTACCGGGCGCGCATTCATCCTCGCCGTTCGGTGGCGCGGATCGCCCGGCGACGGTTCGACGTTCTCGCCGCGGCGGTGCGGGCGGTGCTGGGCGAGGCAATCGAGCAGGGCGGGACGACGCTGAACGACTTCGCCGACGGCGAAGGCAACTCGGGCTACTTCCAGGTCTCGCTCGACGTGTACGACCGGGAAGGGCAGGCTTGCCCGGCCGGCTGCGGGATGGGCATCCGCCGCATCGTGATCTCCAACCGCAGCACGTACTACTGCCCGCGCTGCCAGCGGTAGGCGGTCCTAGGTCAGCGGCCAGAACACGGGAATCAGCCACACCGACAGGACGCAGCAGAGGATCTTGATCGGTGTACCAAACTTCACGTAGTCCATGAAGCGGTAGCCGCCGGGGCCGAAGACCATGGCGTTGGTCTTGTAGCCCATCGGGGTCAGGAAGCTGGCGGAGGCGGCGAAGGCGACGGTCATCATGAACGGCTTCGGGTCGAGTCCCATCGACGCCGCGGCGGTGCCGGCGATGGGCACCATGAGCACGGCGGTCGAGTTGTTCGAGATGATCTCCGAGAGCAAGGCCGTCGCTACGTAGATGAGCGCGATGACCACCCAGGGCCCGTAGTCGGCGCCGGCGTTCGCGATCGTCTCTCCGATCATTGCCGCGAGGCCGGTCTTCTCCATCGCGATTCCCAGCGGCAGAGTGCCGACGAGCAGGAAGATGACCGTCCAGTTGATCGCCTCGTATGCCTGCTGCACCGAGATGCCGCCGAAGGCGATCAGCGCCACGGCGCCCAGGATCGAGGCCTTCAGGATCGAGGTGACGCCGGTGGCCGCGACGATGACGACGATCGGGACGATCACCACGGCGAGCCACCAGCGCCGCGGGGTGACGAGGCGTAGCTTGACGTCCTGCTGCAACGGGATGAAGTCCTCCGTCTCGTAGAGGGCCTCGATCCGGGAACGGGGGCCGAAGACAAGCAGCGTGTCCCAGTTGTGGAGGACGATGTGGGCCAGCTTCTCGCGGATCGGGTCGCCCGTGCGGTTGAGCGCCAGCACGAAGCAGCCGAAGCGGCGGCGGAAGTCAAGGTCGCGAATGGTCGAACCGGTGACCCGGGAGACCGGCGAGAGCTGGATCTCCGCCATGATGTTGTTCTTGTCGGAGAGGTCGCGGTCGCCGATCTTCGTCTCCGTGCGAAGGCGCAGGCCGTAGTGGTCGCGGAAGCTGACGATGTCGTCCATCCGGCCTTCGACGATCAGGAGGTCGCCGCCCTGCATCGGCGTGGAGCGGAGCTCGACGGCGATCCGCTCCTCGCCGCGCAGGATCTCGAGCACCGTGAGGCGGAAACGTTCGTTGATGTGCGCGTCGACCACGTTGCTGCCGACGAGCGAGCTCCCCTTCGGCACCTGGACCTCGGTCAGGAACGAGGACAGTCGGTACTTGGTGGTCAGGTCGGAGGCGCCGGCGCGGTCCGGGAGGCGGCGCATCGGCACGAAGACGATGTACGCGAAGCCGCCGACCAGAAGGATCAGTCCGAGCGCCAGGAACTCGAACATGCTGAAAGCTCCGTAGCCGTACTCCGCCGATATGGAGGCGACCAGCAGGTTCGTCGACGTGCCGATCAGGGTGCAGGTGCCGCCCAGGATCGAGAGGTAGGAGAGAGGGAGCAGGATCCGCGACGGCGACACGCCGTAGTGCTTCCCGATCTGTATGGCGACCGGCATCAGGATCGCCAGCGCGGCGGTGTTGTTGATGAAGGCCGAGAGCACTCCGCAGACCAGGATCAGGGTGATCGCGGCGGCCCAGTGCGTGTGGCCGGACATCTGCGCGAGCTTCTGGCCGAAGCGGTCGATCAGACCGGTATGGGTCAGCCCGTAGCTCAGGATGAACATCATCATCACCGTGATGACGGCGTCGTTGCTGAAACCGCGGATTGCCTCCTGGGGCGTCACCAGTCCGAACAGGAGCAGCAGCCCCAGGCTGGAGAGGGCGACCGCGTCGATCCGTAGCCATTCGAAGCTGAACGCCAGGAACGTGAAGACGATGATCGCGATGAGGATCCAGATGTCCATCGCCCGACTCGGAGCTCAGCCGATCGGCAGCCTGCGGTGCGAGGCGACCGGCATCGAGCGCCGCACCTCGGCGACGCGGCTGCGGTCGATCTCCGCGATCGCGATGCCGGGCCCGTCGCCGGCATCGGCCAGGACGTGGCCCCACGGGTCGATGATCACGGAGTGGCCGTAGCTGTGGCGCAGCCCGCGGTCGTCGTGGCGGCCGGTCTGCGCCGCAGCCAGCACGTAGCACTGGGTTTCGATCGCCCGGGCCCGCAGCAGCGGGAACCAGTGATCCTTGCCGGTCATCAGGGTGAAGGCCGAAGGGACGGTCAGGACCTCGGCGCCGTTCCGGGCCAGCTTCAGGTAGAGCTCGGGGAAGCGCATGTCGTAGCAGATCGTGAGGCCGAGCCGCGCAAACGGCGTGTCGACCGTCACGACGTCCTCGCCGGGTACGGCCGTCTTCGACTCCAGGAACCGGACCTCCGGGGAGACGTCGACGTCGAAGAGGTGGATCTTGCGGTAGGTGGCGACGATCTCCCCCTGCGGGTCGAACAGGACGCTCGTGTTGTAGCAGCGCTCGCTCTCGTCCGGCGCCTTCTCGTTGTAGGAGCCGAGCAGGAGGTAGATGCCGCGGTCCCGGGCCAGGCCGGCGAAGCGGGCGCAGGTGGCGCCCGAGGTCGGCTCGGCCAGCTCGACTTTCTCCTTGTGCGGCCCGAGGTAGTTCGTGTTCTCGGGCGTGGACACGAACGTGGCTCCGCGGTCCGCGGCTGTCTCGATCCAGTGCCGGGCGGCTTCCCAGTTCGCCTGCTCGTCCGAGGTGGAGCCCATCTGGACCACCGCGGCGAGGAATGTCGATGTGTCCTGCATTCCGGTCGGATCTCCCGAGGGTGCGAGCTTAGCGTCGCTGGATGGGATCCGGGCTAAGCTTCGGGAACCCATGTGCGGGATCGTCGGCATCCTGATGCGCCCCCACCCCGGACCGGCGATCGACTCGCGCGAGCTGCTGGAGGGCCTCGCGGCCGCCGGCCGAGCCGCCGGGGCCGCGGTTCGCGATAGCGGCCGCGCCGAGGCGCAGGAGCTGGCCTCGTCCCTTTCGGCCGCGGCATCCGGACTGGCCGACTGGGACCGGCGGTTGCGGGCCCGCCCGGCTGTTCGGTCCCTCGTGCGCGACGAATCGCTGCGGGCCGCGATCGCCGATGCCCTGGCGCCCTGCTCCGCGGCGGTGAGCCGGCTGCAAGTCAGCCTCGATGCCGGTGCTGCGCGCTTCGGCGATGCCGGCCTGGAGGCGGTGAATCGGGCCGCGGCGGCGTTGGCCGACGCAGAGTGGGCGATTCGCCGCGACCGGCTACGGACCGCGGTTGAAGTGGACGCACTGGTGCCGGCCGGTGTCAGCGACGCCGGGCTCGACGTTCTGATCGCCGTTCAGCAGGCCTTCTCCTCGCTCGACCGGCTCGAGATCCGCGGCCGGGACTCGGCCGGGCTGTTCCTCCTGCTCTCCGGGCACGGCGTCGACCCGGACGATCCGGCGATCCGTGCCGAACTCGACGGCCGCGCCGGGGATCCGTTGTTCGGTCATCGCGCGGTTCTGTTGAGTGGAGCACGGATCGGCCTGGTCTACAAGTGCGCGGAGGAGATCGGGGAACTGGGCGACAACGTCCGTTTTCTGCGCGACGCGGTCGCCTCCGATCCGTTGCTGGCGGCGGCGGTCGGGAGCCCGGACGTCGAGGCGGCCGTGCTCGGGCACACGCGCTGGGCCAGCGTCGGCCGGATCAACGAGGCGAACGCGCATCCGCTGAACGACGCGGAGCGGCCGCCCCAGGTGATCGCGGCGATCAACGGCGACATCGACAACCACGCCGACCTGACGGTGCTCGAGAGCCTGGAGTTCGACTCGCGCATCACCACGGACGCGAAGGTGATGCCGGTTCTCATGTCGCGCCGGCTGGCCGGCGGCGACACGGCCTTCGACGCCTTCCGCGCGACCGTGGCCGCGTTCGAGGGTTCGCTCGCTCTCGGTGCGCTCACCTGGGACGATCCGTCACGGCTCTACCTGGCGACCCAGGGCAGCGGCCAGGGTCTCTACGTCGGGCTGGCCGATCACGCCTTCGTGGTCGCCAGCGAACCCTACGGCCTGGTCGAGGAGAGCTCGACCTGGCTGCGTCTGGACGGCGAGGCGGAACCGGACCGCGCCGGCGCCGGTTGGGGCCAGATCGCCGTACTCGACGCCGATCGCGCCGGCGAACTCGAGGGCATCGAGCGGTACTCGGCCGGAGGCTCGCCGCTGCCGTTGGTGCCGGAAGAGCTCGATCATGCCGAAATCACGACCCGCGACATCGACCGGGGCGAGTTCCCTCACTTCCTGCTCAAGGAGATCAGCGAGGCGCCGCGTTCCGTGCGCAACACGGTGCGCGGCAAGCTGCGGGAGGACGCGACCGGGCGCCTGCGGGTTTCGGTCGGTGAGCCGACGTTGCCGGAGGTGGTTGCGCGCGGCCTGCGGGAGGGGGCGGTTGCGCGCATCGTCGTCACCGGTCAGGGCACAGCGGCCGTCGCCGGTCAGGGCATCGCCGTGGCGATCGAGGGACGTCTGCGCGAGCGTGGCCTCAGCCGCCCCCGGGTCGACGCGATGCCGGCCACCGAGCTCTCGGGCTTCCACCTGGCGCCTGACATGCGCGACACCCTGGTCGTCGCGGTCAGCCAGTCCGGCACGACGACGGACACGCTGCGCACGGTCAACCTGGCGCAGCGGCGGGGCGCCCGCGCGATCGCGATCGTGAACCGCCGCAACTCGGATCTGGCGGACCGGGCGGACGGTGTGCTCTACACCTCGGACGGGCGGGACGTCGAGATGAGTGTTGCGTCCACC
This sequence comes from Acidobacteriota bacterium, assembly GCA_028875725.1. Lineage (NCBI taxonomy): Bacteria > Pseudomonadati > Acidobacteriota > Acidobacteriota bacterium. The sequence goes on along the minus strand of JAPPCR010000023.1, from coordinate 280,271 downwards.
AAGGCCTTCTACTCCCAGATCGCAGCGGGGATGCTGCTCGCCGTGGCAATCGCCGACCAGGTCGCGGGCGGGCCGGACGAACGCCCCGCCGCCGACCGCCTTCTGCGGGAACTGCGGAACCTGCCCGGCGCGATGGAGCGCACTCTGACCCTGCGACCCGCGATCGCCGCTGCCGCCAGGGAGTACGCGCCGCGATTGCGGGACTGGTCGGTTGTCGGTAACGGCCTTGACCGGATCGCCGCGGAGGAGATCCGGATCAAGCTCTCCGAGCTCTGCTACAAGGCGATCGCCTGCGACGCCACGGAAGACAAGAAGCACATCGACCTGTCGTCCGAGCCCCTCATCCTGGTCTGCGCGACCGGAGTCCAGGGCTCGACGGCGGCTGACACGCGCAAGGAGATCGACGTCTACCGCGCGCACCGGGCGACGCCGATCGTCATCGCCTCCGAGGGCGCGGCGTTCCCGTCCGCGGCTGCGGCGATCGAAGTGCCCGAGGTGCCGCCCGAGCTGTCCTTCGTGCTGGCGACAGTCGTCGGTCACCTGTTCGGCTACTACGCGGCCCTCGCCATCGACGACCTCGCCAGGCCGCTGCGGGCGATTCGCACGGCGGTGGACGACGTGGTCGCCGGGGGCAAGGCGCGGCCGGTGGCTCGACTGCGCGAGGTCGCCGGCGCCGACATCGACGCCGTCGGCGAAGGCCTGGCCGGCGACCGGTACGACGGCAACCTGCACGTCGGCAGGGCGGTGCGGCTGGCGGTGGCCCTCGACGGGCTGCGTGGCGCTGCCGACGGCGGCGAAGAGAACGCACTGGGGGCGTTGCGAGGTGCTCTCACTCCGGCGATCGACGACCTCACCCGGCACATCGACACGATCAAGCACCAGGCGAAGACGGTCACCGTGGGCATCTCGCGGCACGACCAGACTCTCGGCCGGATGTCCCTGGCGGCGGCGACCCACCAGGCCGGTTCACCGGAGGAGTCGATCTCGGTCGAGGATCGGCGGACGATGAACGCGCTCGACCCCTTCGTCGACCAGGTTCTCGGCTACGTCCGCTACCGGCTCCGGGCGGGCGGCGACGGCCCGCCGCCTGGCGACGACGCCACGATTCGGGTCCTGCGCGCCGGCGGCCTCTGCCGCGACCTCCAGTCGCGGACGGTCCGGCAACCGCTGCTCCAGGGCACCAAGTACGCGGTGGCGGTCGAAGGCCGGCTGATGGCGGCCCGAGGGCGGACCGACGGACGGGTCTTCATCGTCGTGCCGGAGTTCACGGACGGCGGAGTCTCGGCCCTCGTCCTGATCCACGTGCGCTTCCGGGAACGGGCGGAAGCTCCCGCGATGCGGCGCCTGCTGTCGGACTACCGCGAGCGATACGACGGTCTCCGGGACCACGTGCTCAGGAAAGCGCCCGACTTCGACGACCGGCTGCTCGCCGAACTCCCCGTCGAGGACCTGTTGATCGACCCCGTGGCCCAGCTCGCTGAGCGCTGGCGGAGTGCCCCGACCGGAGGCGTCTCGTGAAGGTCCTGCTGACCGGCAGCGCCGGATTCATCGGCTTCAACGTGGCCAGGGCCCTGCTTGAGCGTGGCGACGAGGTGATCGGCTACGACAACTTCAATCCGTACTACGACCCCCAGCTCAAGGAGCGGCGCAACGCGATCCTCGAGGAGCAACCCAACTTCCGCCTGGTGCGTGCCGACGTCGGCGACCGGGAGGCCCTGCAGGACGCCTTCGACGACCTCGTCCGCGGCGTCTCCGGCACGGAGACCAGGGTCTGCCACCTCGCGGCCCAGGCCGGTGTGCGGCACTCGATCGACCATCCGAACCAGTTCGTGCGCGACAACGTGCAGGCCTTCACGTACGTCCTCGAACTGTGCCGCGACCACGAGGTCGGCGGCCTGATCTACGCCTCGAGCAGCTCGGTCTACGGCGACAGCACGCGCGATCGGCTGAGTGAAACGGACAGCACGTCTTCCCAGCGCTCGCTCTACGGCGCGACGAAGAAGATGAACGAGCTGATGGCGTCCGTGTACCACCACCTCTACGGCGTGCGCGTGACCGGTCTGCGCTTCTTCACCGTTTACGGCCCCTGGGGCCGGCCCGACATGGCCCTGTTTCTCTTCACCGGCGCCCTGCTCCGCGGGGAGCCGATCAACGTCTTCGGGCACGGCCGGATGCACCGGGACTTCACCTACATCGACGACATCGTCGCCGGCGTCGTCTCGGCGATCGACCGCAACCACGAGGACCTCGTCTGCAACCTCGCCGCCGGCCGCACCGAGGAACTGATGGAGTTCATCCGGCAGATCGAACGCAGTTGCGGTCGCGAGGCCGACAAGGAGTTCCTGCCGATGCAGCCGGGCGACGTCGTGCGGACGTCAGCCGACCTGACGCGCGCCAGGGAGTACCTCGGCTACGAGCCGACGACCGCGATCGCCGTCGGCATCCCCCGTTTCGTCGATTGGTACCGCGGCTACTACGGCCTCTGATCCAGCCGCGCCGCCCAGGCCGCGGTCCGCTGCCGCATCGCTGGCGCGTCCTCGGGCAGGATCATGCCCTGCTCGATCGAACGGTCCAGTGCCGCGTTCCAGGCATCGAGATAGTGCTTGCTGTCCGGGTACAGGGCCGCTAGCTGTTCGCTGTCGAAATCGGTCGCCGTGCCGTACAGGAAGCCGAACCGCGTCCCCTCCCTCTGCGTGCCGAATCCGCTGTGCGAGGCGGTCGGCGCCTCGAGCTCCGGCAGCCGAATGCCGCCCTTGCCGTTGCCGTGTTCGTCCCGGACGACCTCGGGATTCGGATCGCCGGCCTTCATCTCCACGCGCGGCATGGTCGGTGGTTCGACACCGTCCCTGATCCAGCGGTGCAGATGCCTGATCGCGGCCTGGTACACCGGCGTGTAGGACAGCCAGTTGGAGCCTTCGACCGTGCGTTCCTTCGGTCGCGCCGCGGATACGTGCGACGTCCCCGGCACCTCCCAGAGACGGAAGCGGGCCGAGTCCGCCTCGCGGATGGGGTGGTAGCTGGTCAACTCGGTTTCCGAGTTCACGACGATCACCGGGACGTCCAGGTCGGATCGGATCGACGCGAGACTGCGTCCCCGCCGTCCGCCGCCACGCTCGGACGCGAACGGCACCACGCCGCCGAAGTCGATGAACGGCAGGTAGCCATCGAACATCTCGGTCAGCGGGTGGACGCCGTTGATGTACGTGCGCAACCGCGCGGCCGACTGGGAAGCGCCGGCGGCGATCAGGCGCTCGACCTCGAGGCCGCCCATCGGGTCCAGGCCTTGCCGGTCGCGCTCCGGACCGATGGCTCTCGCGACCTGGGTGAAGATGTCGTAGGAGTAGGCGTCCCCGGGATGCTCGAGCGAGCCGTAGCGTTTCGGGTCCCACGCCTTGAGTCCGCCGGGATTCTGGGGGAAGCCGTGGACACCGACCTTTTGCGCGGATACGCCCACCCAGGCATAGCCGCGCAGGGCCTCGTCACTGGCGGAACCCAGTTCGAAGCCGGCGGTGACGTTCAGCCAGAAGACGATGACCGTGCCGTTGAATGCCGACGCGTCTTGCGGCCGGACCACCAGCAGGCGTGTCTTGAAATCGGCCTTGTCGGTGGACGCCCGGGTCCTCCACTGGCCGTCCGCTCCCTGAGCGCCAGAGGCGAGCTCGTACGCGGTCGCCTCGCCCTCGAGGAAGTACTCCTCGGTCAGATAGCCGCGATCCGCCACGTTCACGGCGGCGAACGGCGTGCCGCGTTCCCCGCCCGCGATGGGCCCGGAAAGGGTTGGCGCGTTCGGGGTGACGGCGAAGGCCGCGCCGAGCGCCAGCAGGACCGCTGCAATCGTCATCTGGCTGATCCTCTTCGCGGTGTCTTCCATCTCTTGTGTCCTCCAGCTTCTGGAACGTTCCTGGTTCCGGGTATCGTAGCCGCCCGTTGACAACAGGAGTTCCAGCGTGAAGGTAGCCCAGGGCGTCGCCGAGTACCTCAAGCGGGAGGGCGTGGAGTTCATCCTCGCCTACCCGGTCAACCCGATTATCGAGGCCGCGGCGGTGGCCGACATCCGCACCGTGATCGTCCGCCAGGAGCGGATCGGCCTGCACATGGCCGACGCCGTCAGCCGGCTGAGCTCCGGCCGGCAGCTCGGCGTCTTCACGATGCAGAGCGGGCCGGGCACCGAGAACGCCTTCGGCGGCGTGGCCCAGGCCTACGGCGAGTCGGCGCCCATCCTCGTCATGCCGATGGGTTACAGCCGCCGGGCGATGCACGTGGCGCCGAACTTCAACGCGGTGGCCAACTTCCAGCACGTGACGAAGTGGTGCGAGCCGCTCAGCATGGGCAGGGCGCTGCCCGAAGTGATGCGCCGCGCCTTCACCCAGCTCCGCTCGGGCCGACCGGGACCGGTGATGGTCGAGGTGCCGGCGGACGTGTTCGGCGAGGACGTGCCGGACGACCTCGGTCCCCGGCCGAGCGGCACCGTGCGCGTGGGTCCCGATCCGGACCTGGTGAGCCGCGCGGCGGAAATGCTGGCGGCGGCGGAGCGGCCGGTGATCTACGCGGGACAGGGCGTCCACTACGCCGAGGCCTGGTACGAGCTGCAGCGCCTGGCCGAACTCCTGAACGCGCCGGTGACGACCAGCCTCGGCGGCAAGAGCGCCTTCAACGAGGACCATCCGCTTGCGCTCGGCTCGGGCGGCCGCGCGGTGCCCAAGACGGTCCACGAATTCCTGGGCGCGGCCGACGTGATCTTCGGCATCGGCTGCAGCTTCACGACCACCGCGTTCGGCCTCTACTTCGGCAAGTACCCGCAGGCGAAGTACGTCCACGCCACGCTCGATCCGGTCGACCTGAACAAGAACGTCGCCTCGGACTGCGTGGTGGCGGGCGACGCGAAGCTGACGCTGGCGGCCCTGATCGCCGAGCTGGAGGGCCGCTCGCTGCCGCACGCGGCCTCGCGGGCCGACTCCGTGCCGGCCGAGATCGAGCGGATCCGCTCCGGCTGGCTCGACGAGTGGATGCCGAAGCTGACTTCCGACTCGGCGCCGTTGTCGCCCTACCGGGTGCTCTGGGACCTGATGCACACGGTCGACCGCGACAACGTGATCATCACCCACGACGCCGGCTCGCCGCGGGACCAGATCTCACCGTTCTGGCGCAGCACGACGCCGCTCTCCTACATCGGCTGGGGAAAGACGACCCAGCTCGGCTACGGCCTCGGCCTGGCGATGGGCGCCAAGCTGGCCCAGCCCGACAAGCTCTGCATCAACGTCTGGGGCGACGCCGCGATCGGCTTCACCGGCATGGACTTCGAGACCGCGGTGCGCGAACGCCTGCCGATCCTCTCGATCCTGTTCAACAACTTCTCGATGGCGATCGAACTGCCGATCATGCAGGTGGCAACCGAGAAGTACCGCAGCACGGACATCTCCGGCCACTACGCCGACATGGCGAAGGCCTTCGGCGGCTACGGCGAACGGGTCACCGACGCGGCGGAGATCGTGCCCGCGATCCGCCGCGGCATCGCGGCGACCGAGTCCGGGACGCCGGCGCTGCTCGAGTTCATCACCGAGAAGGAGATCGGCATCTCCAGCTATTGATCTTCTTTGCGGTGCTGGGGAAGATAACGGGAGGAGCCGCGATGAAGAGCGAGGTGCGCAGAGGCCTCTCCGTGCTTTCGAGCGCTCGCGATGCGGTCGAGTGCGATGAGGCCGTGTTGTCAGGGGCACCTTGTTTCAAGGGGACCCGCATTCCGGTTCACGACATCGCCGACATGCTGGCCAACGGCGACAGTGCCCGAGCCATTCACGAAGAGTTTCCGCGGCTCACGAAGAGGAAGATCGAGCTAGCGGCCATCTATGCGCGGGCCTATCCCCGGCGCGGACGACCCCGCCGGGCGCCTGTCTGGCGCGCCCGCGAGCCGACCATGACGGGAGAGGCCGCCATGGACGATCTGTCCGCTTCGCGTTGAAGTTCCTGATCGACGAGTGTCTGAGCCCCAGTTTCGCGATCTCGCTCGAAGATGTCGACGATGCGGGTCGGTCTGCTGGCGATGGTCTTCAGGTCCCGTCCGTCGATCAGGACGATCGCCAGGTTGGAGTCGGCCATGACCCTGTTGGCGTAGCGACGCGCTTGAGCGTCCACGGTCCCCGTCGTCACGATGACGATCACGTTGCCCTTGAGCAGGTGGGTCAGGCCGACTTCCTTGGCCACGTCGTCAATCGTCATCCTGAGCAGGGCGACCACTCTCGGATCGGCCCCCACCGCCTGCCGCCCCAACTGGGGTTCGACGATCTCGGCCATCAGCTTCCCGGTCGGACCGACGAGGAGAGCCTGCGCGGCAGGTTCCATGGCTTGAGAATAGCCCCTGGCGGACCCGCGCCCGCTCCGTTGTGGACGCGATCGGCTAGTGCACCGTCAACCGGAACCCTGCGCGCCAGCCGTCCAGTTCGTGGCCGACTCAGACCAGCCGGAAGTCGGTCCAGGGCACGAGATCTCGTAACGAAGTGCGCGTCCCCGGCCGGAAGAAGCGACCGCGCCCATGTCGCGTAGGGCGGCCAGATCACGGGTGGCGGTCGCCGGCGAGCACTTGGCTATCGATACGTAGTTCCTGGCGGACAGCCCGCCCGCGAATCCGGTCCGCCCCTGGGCGAAGACCCTGGCGATGACCTTGCGCTGACGCTCATTCAACCGGTCGCCGTAGCGGTCGTGGAACCGGGTCTTGTCCAGAACGAACGCCACTTCGGCCAGGGCGATCTCCTGTGCGTGGACGATGGCGGCAGTGAAGTAGTCAAGGAAGCTGCCGAGGTCGAGGTTGCCCCGGCCGACCGCTTCGAGCGCATCGTAGTAGCCGTCCCGGCTTGCACCAATGGCGGTCGCCAGACACGCGAGCGTAGGTCGGCCAAGGGACTGTGAAAGCGCGTGATCCGAGATCGCGCGGCCCACCCGCCCGTTGCCGTCGTCGAACGGATGGATCTTCTCGAACCAGACGTGCGCAACGGCGGCGCGGACCGGTCCGGCGAGCTCTCCACTGTCGCCGTTGTACCAGTCCAGGAAACGCTCCATCTCGGCGGGCACCTGAACGGCAGGCGGCGCTTCGTAGTGAACGGTACGCGGTCGGCCCACATGTCGACCGCTGACGATCTGCATCGGATCGGGGTTGTTGCGGTAGGCCCCGCGCATGATGGTGCTCGTCAATCGGTCGACGACGATCAGCGACTGCCAACGGCCCAGCGTGTCGTGCGACAGCGGGCGATGCCAGTTCCGGCGAACATCGAGGATCAGTTCGGTGGCGCCGGCTGCCCGGTCATCCTCGTGCTGGGCGCCGACGATCTCGCCGAAATGCCTGAGCAAGGACGAACGCACCGAGTCGCGGTCGAGGCGTTCGCCCTCGATCGCGCTCGTGGCGATTACTTCGGAGAGCATCAGTGCGATGTGCGCGTCGGTCTGGTAGGCGTTCGACAGCGCTTCGACGCGCCCGGAAAGGCGTTCGGCCGCACGATGAAACGCTTCGACGCGTTCCGGGAACGCGGCCGGGTCGAAGACGAAGTTCGGCCAATCGGGGTGTTGCCAGATCCACATTTGAGGCGATTCTACTCGCAAATCACCTCAAGAGTTGCGTATTTTTGATTTGATTTTCCGTTGGAATCCCATCACCCCAGGCGCTTGAGGGGCCTGCGGCTGGCTAGTCGCAGCACACCGGCGGTCCCAGCAGCGAGGGCGCCGGCGCCTTGCGGGCGATGGCGCTGTCGATCGCCTTGGGTAGCACGGTGACGATCTTCTCGATCTCCTCCTCGCCGAGGATGAAGGGCGGACCGAGGCAGACCACGTCGCGGGCCGGGTCGTTGCCGCCGGGGTAGAAGAAGACGTCCATCGACAGCCCGGCCGCCACGACGGCGTTGACCAGCGAGAGTTCGGCCGGGAACGGCTCGAGCGTCTCGCGGTCCTGGACGATCTCGATGCCGTAGAGCAGGCCGCGGCCGCGGACCTCGGCGATGTGGGGATGGTCGGCGAAGGTCTCCCGCAGGCGCTCGCCGAGCACTGCGCCGACGGTGGCGGCGCGTTCGACGAGTTCCTCGTCCTCGAGAATGCGCAGCACCTCGGTGGCGGCCGCGCAGGCGGGCGAGTGAGCGCCGTAGGTGAAGAACATCACGGAGTCTCCCGCCTCGGCGATGGGCGCCGTGACCTCCTCGCGGGCGCAGATCGCGACCAGGGGCGCGTAGCCGCCGGTCAACCCCTTGCCGCCGACCAGGATGTCGGGCACCACGTCCCAGTGGTCGACGCCGAACTTGCGCCCGGTCCGGCCGTAGCCGGTCATCACCTCGTCGGCGATCAGCAGGATGCCGTGCCGCCTGCAGATCCGGGCGACCCGCTCCAGGTAGTCGCCGGGAGGCACGAGCGCGCCGGCATTCGAGCCGACGATCGGCTCGACGACGAAGGCCGCGATCTCTTCCGGGCCGATCTCCTCGAACACCCGCTCCACCTCGTCGGCGCAGGCGATGTCGCAACTGGGAAACGTCTTCCCCAGCGGGCACCGCATGCAGTAGTGGGCGGGCGGGCGCGGCTGGTCGGTCTGCTCGTCGACCAGCCAGGGCTCGAAGCCGGCCCGGCGTCCCTGGTGTCCGCCCACCGCCAGCGTCGCCATCGTGGCGCCGTGGTAGGAGAGCTCACGCCCGAACACCCGCCAGCGCTCGGGACGCCCGGCCGACAGGTGGTGCTGGCGGGCGAATCGGATCGCCAGATCCATTGCCTCGGAACCGCCGCTCGCGAACAGGACGCGGTTGATGTCGCCGGGCAGCCAGCGGGTCCGCATGCGGTGGACCAGCTCCGCTCGCGCAGGGGTCGCGAAGGGAGGCACGATGTAGTCGGTCTGCGCCGCGGCCTGCGCGTAGGCCTCCCCCACCTCCCGCCGCCCGTGCCCGATGTTCGAGACGATCGCGCCTCCTGCGGCGTCGAGGATCCGCCGGCCGGTCGGCGTGATCATGTAGCAGCCCTCGGCGGCCGCCACCTCAAGGGGTGCTCTGCCCTGACCGAGGAACGGGTAGTCGTTGGCGTGCGCCAGGCCCGTGCGCGCGGTCGATCGGGAGTCGGCGGTGTCCATGGCTTGAGAATAGCCCCTTGGCTGGCTTGTAGACTGGCGCGCGCGGCGCGGCGGCCGTCGGAGCATGAACGGAATCCACGACATGGGCGGCATGCACGGCTTCGGCGCCGTGGACCGGCGTCCGGACGAGGCCTTGTTCCCGGAGGCCTGGCAGGGCCGGGTCTGCGCCTTGGCGGGCTACGCCATCGGGGCCGGCCTGGCGAACCTCGACGCCTTCCGTCATGCGGTCGAGCGGATGCCGGCGGACCGCTACCTTGCGGACGGCTACTACGGCCGCTGGCTCTACGCGCTCGAGACGCTGGCGGTCGAGCGGCTGGGCGGCGACGCGGCGGTCGAGCGGCCCGATCACGTGGGCTCGGTTGTGCGCGAGGTCGACCGCGAGGCCCGGTTCGCGGTCGGCGACGCGGTGCGCACCTGGAACCGGCACCCGCAGGGGCACACGCGGCTGCCCGGCTACGCCCGCGACCGGAGGGGACTGATCGCCGAGGTCCATCCGGCCTGCGTCTATCCCGACACGAACGCGGACGGCCGGGGCGAGTCGCCGGAGTACCTCTACACCGTCGCCTTCGACAGCCGGGAGCTCTGGGGCGAGGAGGCGGAAGCCGGCGCCACCGTCTACATCGATCTGTTCGAGCCGTACCTGGAGGTTCTCGAATGACGATGGCACTACGCACCGAGGCGATCGAGGCGCTGCTGGTGGAGAAGGGGCTGGTCAAGTCCGCGGCCGTCGACGCCTTGGTCGAACGCTACGAGCAGGACATCGGGCCGCTGCGCGGCGCGCGGGTGGTGGCTGAGGCCTGGACCGATCCGGCGTTCAGGGCGCGGCTGCTTGAGGACGGGATGCCCGCCATCAGGGAACTGGGCTTCGGCGACAACACGGACGCCCACGTCGCCCGTCTGGTGGTCAAGGAGAACACGGAGTCCGTCCACAACCTGATCGTCTGCACGCTCTGTTCGTGCTACCCGTGGGCGGTGCTCGGACTGCCGCCGGCCTGGTACAAGTCGCCCGCCTACCGGTCGCGCGCGGTGCGGGAACCGCGTCGGCTTCTCGCGGAGTTGGGGCTCGACCTTTCCCCGGACGTCGAAGTGCGGGTCTGGGATTCCAGCGCCGAGGTCCGCTACATGGTCCTGCCGCAGCGGCCGGAGGGCACGGACGGCCTGGGCGCGGAGGAGCTGACCGACCTCGTCACCCGCGACTCGATGATCGGCGTCGAGCGACTCCAGCGGACGGGATGAACCTGCCTGTCCGCCTCGACGAAGACGGTGCCGCCGCGCCACCGCGCGAAAACGGGGAACTGGCGTTCAGCGCGCCCTGGGAGAGCCGCCTGTTCGGGCTGACGATGGCCCTGGTGGAGGCCGGCCGCCTCGACTGGGAAGCGTTCCGCGGCCGCCTGATCGGCGCCATCGCTGCCTGGGAAGCAACCGGTCGCGACGAAGAGTGGAGCTACTGGCAGCGCTGGCAGGAGGCTCTCGAGGACTCGCTCGAAGCGGCGGGACTTGTCGCGGCGCCGGAGATCGACCGCCTGACCGGACAGTTCGCGGCCCGGCCGCACGGCCACGATCACCGCCACGACCGCGACCATCACCACGAACACTCGATGGAGAACGACGAATGACGGCTCAACTTCTCGCAGGCCAACCGGTGGCCGAGGCCGTGCTGGCGGAAGTCGCGGAACGGGTCGAGGAACTCGCTTCCGCGGGCATCAAGCCGGGCCTGGGCACGATTCTCGTTGGCGACGACGCGGCCTCGGCGGGCTACGTGCGCAAGAAGCACGAAACCTGCGAAGAGGTCGGCGTCGCTTCACTCCACGAACAGGTGCCGGCGGACGCGGGCCAGCGGGAACTCCTTGCCGCGGTTGACCGGTTCAACGCGGACCCGGAGGTCGACGCCTACATCATTCAGCACCCGGTGCCTTCCGGCTTCGACTTCAACGAAGCTCTCGCCCGCATGGACCCGAAGAAGGACGCGGATGGTCTGCATCCGGTGAACCTCGGCAAGCTGGTGCTACAGGAGAAGGGCCCGGTGCCGTGCACACCGGCCGGCATTCAGGCGATGCTGATGCACTACGGGATCGACATCGGCGGCCGTGAGGTGGTCGTCCTGGGCCGGGGGCCCACTCTGGGTCGGCCGCTCGCGCTGCTGCTCACCCTCAAGCAGCCGGGCGCGAACGCCGTGATCACGGTCGTGCACACCGGCGCCAGGGACGTGACCCCGTTCACGCGCCGCGCCGACATCGTGGTAGCGGCGCTCGGCGTGCCGCGCTTCGTGAAGCCGGAGATGATCAAGCCGGGCGCCGTCGTCGTCAGCGGCGGCATCAGTTGGGAGGGCAGGAAGCTCCTGCCCGACGTGGACGAGTCCGTTGGCGAGGTGGCGAGCTGGATCACTCCGCGGCTCGGCGGAGTCGGTCCGACGACGGTGGCGATGCTGCTGCGAAACACGGTGCTGGCGGCGTCGGATCGGGGGGCGTGAAGTGAGACAGTTGCTGCTGGCCTTCATCCTTGTCGCGGCTCCGGCCGGCGCCCAGGAGCTGATCGGATTCCATCCCGACCGCGTCGAGGCGCAGCGCGAGATGGAGCAGCGGGCCGACGATTGGATCGTCGCGGACGAGCTGCTCGAGTGGAACCGGCTGATGACCCCGCGGCCGCATCATGCCGGGGCGCCGCAGACGGAAGCGAACGCGCGCTGGATGGTCGAGCGGTTCAGGGAGTGGGGCTTCGAAGCGGAGATCGAGACCTTCGACGTTCTCTTCCCGACCCCGCGGCTGCGGTCGCTGACCCTGCTGGAGCCGACACAGTTCGACGCCTCGCTCGTCGAGGAGCCGGCGGCGGGCGACGGCACCGCGGCGGTCGCGGTGGCCGAAGGGTTGCCGCCCTTCAACGCCTTCTCGGCCGACGGCGACGTCACGGGGGAGCTGGTCTACGTGAACCGGGGCGTGCCCGAGGACTACGAGGTGCTCGAACGGCTCGGCATCGACGTCCGCGGGAAGATCGTGATCGTCCGCTACGGAGGCTCCTGGCGCGGGATCAAGCCGAAGGTCGCCTACGAGCGCGGTGCGATCGGATGCCTCATCTTCAACGACCCGGGCGACGACGGCTACAGCCAGGGCGCCGGGTATCCGGACGGCTCGTTCAAGCACTCGACCGCCGTGCAGCGGGGTTCGGTGCTCGACCTTCCGCTCCGTCCGGGCGATCCGCTGACGCCGATGCGGGGCGCCGTCGAAGGCGAGCCGCGGCTCACGCGGGAGGACGCGGACACGTTGATGCGGATCCCGGTCCTGCCGATCGCCTGGCGGGACGCTCAGCCGCTGCTAGAGGCACTGGGGGGCGAAACCGCGCCGGGCGCGTGGCGGGGCGGTCTGCCGATCACCTACCGGATCGGTCCGGGTCCCGCCCGGGTGCGGCTCCAGCTCGAGTTCGACTGGAGTCTGGCGCCGGCGCACAACGTGATCGCCCGCATGCCGGGCACGGAGAGGCCGGACCAGTGGATCCTGCGGGGCAACCACCACGACGCCTGGGTGATCGGCGCCCGGGATCCGATCAGCGGTCTGACTGGCCTGATGGCCGAGGCGAAGGCGCTCGGACGGCTGGCCCGGGAAGGCCTCCCGCCGCGGCGCACGGTCGTCTACGCCGCCTGGGATGCCGAGGAACCGGGCCTGCTCGGTTCGACCGAGTGGGCCGAGCACCACGCCGAGGCCCTGCGCGAGCACGCGGCCGTCTACATCAACTCGGACTCGAACAGCCGCGGTTTCCTGCGCGCGGGCGGCTCGCACGCCCTCGAGACCCTGGTCAATCAGGTCGCCGGCGAAGTCGAGGATCCGCAGACGGGTGTCAGCGTGGGCGAACGTCTGCTCGCGTTCCGGCGGGTCAACGGCAACCGCACGGAGTACGAGCGGCTCCAGTCCTCGGGACGACTGCGGATCGCGGCCCTGGGATCGGGCTCGGACTACTCTCCGTTCCTGCAGCACCTCGGCGTGTCGTCGCTAAATGTCGGCTACGGCGGCGAAGGTTCAGGCGGCGAGTACCACACCGCTTTCGACACGTTCGACTTCTTCCGTCGGTTCGTCGATCCCGGTGCGGTCTACGGCGCCGTGCTTGCCCGCACCGGGCTGCGTCTGACGCTGCGGCTCGCCAACGCCGACGTGCTCCCGTTCGAGTTCGGCACGACGGCCGCCACCGCCGGCCGCTACATCAACGAGGTGGCGGACCTGGCCGACGAGGAGCGCCGGAAGATCGAGCGCGAGAACGAGCTTCAGGGCAGCGGCGCCCTGCGCCTGGCGGCCGATCCGACGAAACCGTTCGTCGAGCCGGAGGCTGATCCGCCGGCGCCGCACCTGAACTTCGCGCCGTTAAGGAACGCGCACGATCGTCTCGGGCGGGCGGCGAAGGCCGCCGACCGCGCCCTGGCGGAGGCCGCCCGGAGCGGGGACGCTGCCACCCAGGCGGCGCTCGACCGGCTGGTCACCCAGAGCGAGCGACGGCTCACGCGGAGCGAGGGCCTGCCGCGTCGGCCCTGGTTCCGGCACCACCTCTACGCGCCGGGCATGTACACCGGCTACGGCGTGAAGACGTTGCCGGGAGTGCGGGAGGCGATCGAGCAGCGCGAGTGGGACGAGGCCCAGGAGCAGATCGACATCGCGGCCGGCGTCCTGGCCGCTTACGCTGAGCAGTTGAAACAGGTAGCCGGGCTACGGAATCCGTAGAAACGTAGCCCGGCTACCTGGGGGCCGGCGTCCGCGGGTCGACTTACGCGGCCGCCGTACGAACTGCCGCGCGCAGGAGGCTGTAGCCGCTTGCGTCTACCTGTCGGCGACTGGAAACGTCGTGTTCGATGTCCTGCGCCCATGCGGCGTCCCTGGCGCGCGGGCCCGCGACCAGAGAGAGGATCTCGGAACCGAAGCCGGAACCGTAGGAGAAGGCGGCCACCTGCTCGCCGGTCTTCAGCCCCTGGAGGGCATTCGCCACAGCGATCCAGAGCGAGGCCGTGTACGAGTTCCCGGAGAGCCTGTTCCAGAGCATCGACGGTTCGACCTTGTCGCTGTAGATCTGCTGGATCCGTTCGGCGGACCAGCCCGCCACTTCGCCGACGAGGTGGAACGCCTTCTTGACCATCTTCGGGAACGGGACGTGGAAACAGATCGCGGAAAACCGTTCCATCACGTCGGCCGGGTTTCGACCGTCGGCGAGTGCGTTGAAGCACTCCACGGCCGCCTTCTTGTAGCACTCGAGACTCAGCTTGCCGTCGACCCTCGGGTAGGACTCGCCCACCGGGCGGTAGAAGTCGAAGGCCGGCTCGCTCCAGGCGTGGGTGTCGAGACCCACCTGTGCGATCTCGGGCCGGTCGACGACGAAGGCCACGGCCCCGGCGCCCTGGGTCGGTTCTCCCGGGTCACCCTGTTCGTAGAGCGCGATGTCGGCGGCGACCACCAGGGCGGCCTTCTCCCGGGCCGCGCCGGACATGCGCCACTCGCAGGCCTGGCGCAGGGCCAGGGTGCCGCCGTAGCAGGCATGCTTGACTTCGTAGGAGCGGATGTTCCCGACCAGGCCGAGTTCGTCAGCCACGAAGGCGGAGAGCGGCCGGCTCATGTCGACCGCGGTCTCCGTGCCGACGGCGATCATGCCGATGTCCTCCAGGCCGCCGTCCCATCGGGAAAGGGCGCGCCGGGCGGCCTCGGAGGCCAGATCGACGATGCTGAACTCCGGCGGGCAGAGGGAGATCTCGGAGCAGCCCAGCCCGATGCGGTACTTGTCCGGGTCGACGCCGCGGAGCGACGCGAGTTCTTCCACCGGCATGGCCAGTGGCGGCAGGTGGAGTCCTATGGAGGCGATGCCCGTATCGATTTTCGTCATTTCGTCCTTCCTCGCTGAACCTGAGGGTCGTTTCCGGGCGCGCTGGCGACGGGTTCAATGTGTCGCCGGTCCGGCCGGTACGAAAAGAAGAGAAAAGGACGGTAGCACGGAAATGTGCCGCGCTGGAGATTTTTCTTTTCGAAATATGACTGAACTATTGGAACTTTCAGGAATCCGTGAAAGTCCCTGTAACCGCGGGTCCTCTGACCCGCGGAGGACAACGCGTCGCGAAGCGGCGACGATCAGCGCGTGGGGAGGCTCAGCGTGGACTGCGGGCGCAGCGGAAGCCGGTGTTGTCGAGACCGGAGTCGGGCGCCGACTGGTTCCGGTTCGCGTTCCGGTAGCCCTCGCAGTAGCTGGCGGCGCAGAGCCAGGAACCGCCTTTCAGGACCTTCTCGCCGCTGGCGCCGCCGGGCCGATACCAGTCGTCGACCCACTCCCAGACGTTGCCGCCGAGGTCGAAGACGCCCAGCGCATTCGACGGGTAGGAGCCGACCGGTGCCAGGTAGGTGTGGCCGTCGGCGGCGTCGTCCCGGCGGGGAAAGTCGCCCTGCCAGACGTTCGCTACCCATTGGCCTTCCGGGGCCGGCTCGTCGCCCCAGGGATAGTGGGCCCGGCCTTCGCCGTCGTTGCCGGCGCCGGCGGCGAGGTCCCATTCGGCCTCGGTCGGCAGGCGCTTGCCGCGCCAGTCGCAGTAGGCCCTGGCGTCTCCCCAGCTCACGTGGACGACCGGGAGGTCGGCTTCCGCCTCGGAATCGGGTCCGCGGGGATGACGCCAGTAGGTGCCTTCGACGGCCAGCCACCAGGGAGTTCCGGCTACGCGCTGTTCGAGATCCGGGTTCACGGTGTCCTCGGGGTGGAAGACGAGGGACCAGCCCCAGCGCTCGGCTTCCGTCTCGAACCCGGTCGCGTCGACGAACGCGGCGAAGTCGCGGTTCGTCACTTCGTGGGTGTCCAGATCGAAGGCCGCGACCCGCTGATCCCCACCGGGACGGGGAACGGCTCCCGCTGGCACGCGGACCATCCCTTCGGGCGGAGTCGCCTGGCCGGGAGTCGACGCTTCCGGGACGTCCTGTCCCGCGTCGCCGCATGCCGCGGCGGTGAGCAGTGCGATCGCCAGCAGCCCGCCGTAGCGAGTTGAGAGCCGCGTTGCCCTCATGGTCTCCACCCGAAGCGGTCCAGGTCGATGCGGCCCCGGCGGTCGAAGACGACGCCCTCTTCCTGGAGCAGGAAGCGCTGCCGTTCCACGCTCTCGAGCGGATCGAGTCCGCGTTCGCTGATCGAGCCCCTGACGTTGACCACGCGGTGCCAGGGCACGTCGTGGCCGTTCAGTCGGGCCAGCGCATAACCCACCTGCCGGGCGTTGCGCGGGCGGTTCGCCAGCGCGGCGATCTGGCCGTAGGTCGCCACGCGGCCCTCGGGAATCAACCGGACGATGCGACGGAAGGTCTCCTGCAGACCGTCGGGGCTCTGATGTGGGAGCGTCATCGTGCTTCGGCTGCGTGTTACCTTGGGGTCAGGCATGTCCTCCGCCGACCGAGGTCACAGCCGCCTCGACCGGCGGCGCAACTACGCTGCCCTCCTGGCCCACGGCCTGCTCGGGATGACGGGGTTCCGGCTGCTCCAGGCCCCGACCTTCCTGCCAACCTACATCAACCTTCTGACCGGCGCCAATGCGGCGGTGGGCCTGGCTTCCGCCTGTCAGAGCCTGGGCATGTTCGTGTCGCCGCTTCTGAGCGCCGCGTTCGTCGAGCACCGCAGCCACGTCAAGTGGGTGGCGTTGCTGTTCGGCGGCCTGATGCGGCTCCAGGTGCTGCTGCTGGCCCTGCTGGCGCTCTTCGCTCCGGTGGAGGTCGCGGTGTTCCTGGTCTGGCCCGTGCTGCTGATGTGGGGCCTCTCGAGCGGCATGCAGATGGTCGCGTTCAACCTGCTGTTCGCGAAGTCCGTACCCGTCGGTCGTCGCGGGCGGCTCCAGGGAACGCGAAACCTGGCCGCGGGCATCTCGGTGATCCTGCTCTCGGTGGCCGCGGGCTGGGTGCTCGACGAGTACGGTTTTCCCCGCGGCTACGGCCTGACCTTCCTGGGCGCCGCGCTGCTGGCGGCGACCGGGCTGGCGTTCATGGGTTTCATTCGCGAGCCCGCGGCCCTCGATGTCCACGACGCGGGACTCGACCTGCGCGCCCGGCTCGGCAAGTTGCCGGATCTCCTGCGCTCCGACCCCCACTACGCCCGCTTCCTTTCGGCGCGGCTGCTGACGGGCGCCGCCCGGGGCGCCCTGCCGTTCTACGTCCTGCTGGTCGGCGAGCGGTTCGGCGTCAGCGGTACGCGTCTGGCCGGTCTGACCGTCACCTTCGCGGCGGCGCAGTCCGTGGGCGCGCTGATGTGGGGCCTGCTTGGGGACCGCTCCGGGTACCGCGCCGTGTACGTGCTGGCGCTTGGTTCCTGGATTCTCGGCAGCCTGACCGTGCTCTGGGCGCCGGCCTTTCCGATCGCGTACGCGGTCTTCCTGCTGGTAGGGGCGGGGTTCTCCGGCGTGATGCTGGCGTCCCAGAATCTCGTCCTCGAGTTCGGCCGCGAGCGGGACCGTCCCATGCGGATCGCTGCCACCCACTCGCTGGCCGAGGCGAGCGGCGTGGCGGGGTTCCTGACCGCCGGGGTGGTCAGCCAGGTGGCCCCGATCGAGAGTGTCTTCCTGGTGGCGACCGTGCTGCATCTGCTGGCCCTGCGGAAGTTGATCCGCATCGAGGATCCGCGGCGGGCGACGCACGAACGCGCCGTTTAGCGGACCTGGCACGGACCTTGCTTCTTCCTTTGGGTGTCGGGATTGCAAGCGTCATCCCGAAGATGTGGAAACCATCGGAGGAGGTCCCCCTCAAACAGATTCCTTCCCCAACAGCGAGCGAACCGGCGGCACGGCCGCGTTACTCGACACGCTTGGTCAGCCGTTTGCCAGTGCCCATATGCCGGTAGAGCCTCCTGCTCGGAACCTCCAGCTCGCGCGTTCAAGACGCGACGAGCCCTTCCAGAATCCCTCCAACCGGACCTCCTCCGCGCCACTTCCTCAGTTTGTTCTCCTGGTCGCCGTTGCCGCCATCGAGTGGCGGCAACGGCGCACCGCGCCAGAATGGCACGCTTCAGAGGCTGAGCTCAGAGGCTGAGGCGCTCGTCCAGGTAGCGTGACACGGCATCGACCGACAGCCTTTCCTGAGCGCCCGTGTCGCGGTCCCGCACGGTGACCGTCCGGTCCTCCAGCGTCTGGCCGTCGACGGTGAAGCAGTAAGGGGTCCCGGCCTCGTCCATCCGCGCATAGCGCTTGCCGATCGATTGTTTCGCGTCGTACTGGATGCGGTAGCGGCGACGCAGCTCGAGGTAGAGGGCCTCCGCGATCTCCGGCATGCCGCCCTTGTTGACCAGAGGGAAGACGCCGGCGTGGATTGGCGCCAGGCGGTGAGGGAAGCGCATCAGTTCGGAGGAAGGCCGGCTCTCGTCGACCGAGTAGGCCTCGCAGAGGAGGGCCAGGACGCCGCGGGTGAGGCCGGCGGCGGGTTCGATCACGTGCGGCACGAACCGTTCCCGCGTCTCCGGATCGAACGTCTCCAGCTTCACGCCGCTCCATTCCTGGTGCTGCTCCAGGTCGAAGCTGCCGCGGTGGGCCACGCCTTCCAGCTCGCCGTAGTCCGGCTCGGTGAACGGATACCGGTACTCGACGTCAAAGGTGCCCTCGCCGGTCTGGGCGTAGTGCGCGAGCTCGGACGCCTCGTGCCGGCGCAGGCGCAGCCGGTCGCCGGCCAGACCGAGATCGCTCCACCAGTCCATCCGTTGCTTCGTCCAGTACTCGAACCAGAGCCTGGCCTCGGACGGATGGCAGAAGAACTCCATCTCCATCTGCTCGAACTCGCGTGTGCGGAAGGTGTAGTTCCTGGGCGTGACCTCGTTGCGGAAGGCCTTTCCGATCTGCGCGATGCCGAACGGCAGGCGGACTCGCGATGTGTCCAGCACGCCCTTGTAGTTCAGGAAGATGCCCTGGGCGGTTTCGGGGCGCAGATAGGCGGTGTTCTCCTCGCCGGACGCCGCCCCGACGAAGGTCTTGAACATCAGGTTGAAGTCGCGCGCTTCGGTCAGCGTTCCCGCCTCCGAAGCGCCGGGGGCCCAGACGTGAGCCCGTTCGGACTCGTCGAGTTCGGAGAGGGGAAGCGACTCGAAGTCGTCGAGGCTCGGCCGGCCGCGCATCGCCTTGCGGGCGGTCTTCACCGCCGGCTCCGGTTCGCCCTCCAGGTAGGCGAAGTAGGCGGGCGCCTCCAGCTCCCGCTTCGGTCGCAGGACGTGCAGGTGGTCCGCCCGGAAGCGGGCCTTCGTCTCGCGGCAGTCGACCATCGGGTCGGAGAAGCCGCCGACGTGGCCGCTGGCCTCCCAGGCCCTCGGGTTCTGGATGATCGAGGAGTCGATGCCGACGATCGAGAGCGGCGTGCCGTCGGGGCCGATCGGCGGGGACTCGACCATGTCGCGCCACCAGGCGTCGCGCAGGTTGTTCTTGAGCTGGACGCCGAGCGGCCCGTAGTCCCAGAATCCGTTGATCCCGCCGTAGATCTCGGAGGCCGGGAAAACGAATCCGCGGCGCTTCGCGAGCGCCACGATCCGTTCCATCCGTTCGCTGCCTGTGGGTTGGGACATCGCTCCTCCAACTCCCGTTCTGCCGGGAAGCGGATAACCGTAGCAGCTTGCTACGATGCCTTCTTCCCTCTTCCCAACCTGGAGCAACGTCGATGGCAACCGTGCCCGCAACCGTGCCAGAAACGCAGCCGTTGTCTCGCCCTCTCCGCCCGGAAGGCGACTGGCGTCACGTCTTCTCGTACCACCCGATGGACGTGGAGATCGAGCGTGCCGAAGGCGTGTTCATCTACGACCGGGAAGGTAACCGCTACTTCGACGCCTCGGGTGGGCCGATGGCTGTCAACCTGCCGCACAACCACCCCAGGATGAAGCGGGCGATCGCGGCGCAGCTCGAGGACTACGCCTACACCCATCCCTCTCTCGCCAGCGCGAAACGGGCCGAGTTCTGTCGGCTGCTCGCCGAGATCACGCCGGCCGACCTCGACCACACCTACCTCGTTTCGGGCGGTTCCGAGGCCGTCGAGACCGCGATCAAGCTGGCCCGCCAGGCGCAGATCGCGCTGGGCAATCCGACGAAGTACAAGATCGTCAGCCACCGGGACTCGTACCACGGCATGACGCTGGCCACGCTGGGCGTGTCGCACAACCCCGCCAGCCAGTCGCGGTTCGAGCCGATGTTGCCGAAGTGGCCGGGCATCCGGCAGTACTCGGACTTCGATCGGCCGGAGGGGATGAGCCGCGAAGAGTGGGGCGTTCAGTGCGCCCATGCGCTGGAGACCGCGATTCACTACGCCGGCCCGAAGACCGTGGCCGCCTTCCTGGCGACGCCCCACGGGTGCGGCGCGGACTACGCCTGCGTCCCGCCGGACAGCTACTGGCGCACGATCCGGGAGATCTGCGACCGCCACGAGGTGCTGATCATCGCCGACGAGGTCGTCACCGGATTCGGCCGCACCGGGAAGTGGTTCGCGATGGATCACTTCAGCGTCGATCCCGACATCATCACGATGGCCAAGGGCATCACGAGCTGCTACGTGCCGTTCGGCGCGGTGTCGGTCTCCAGCAGGCTCAACGAACCCTTCGAGAAGGGCTACTCGTTCGTGCATGGCTTCACGTTCGGCGGTCACCCTCTGGGCTGCGCGGCGGCCTGCGAGGCGATCAACATCATCCGGGACGAGAAGCTGATCGAGAACTGCAACGAGCAGAGCCCGCGGCTCTTCTCCTACCGCGACGAACTGCTCTCCCATCCGACAGTCGCCGACGTGCGGGGCTGGGGTCTGATGATGGCGATCGAACTGGTCGCCGACAAGGAGACGATGGCGTTCTTCGATAAGAGTGTCGATGCGCAGACGCTCTTCCAGTCCCTGGCGCTCAAGAACGGTCTGGCGATGTACAGCTCGCTCTACGGCGCCGCCCGCCATCCCGCGATGGCCCGGGGCCTGCCGATCTGGGTGGCGCCGCCTCTCTCCATCAACGCCGGCGAGGTCGACGAGATGATGGGCCGGTTGCTGACGATGCTCTCCGAGTGGGAGGACGCGGTCCTGTAGCGGCGGTGGGTCGGCGGAAGGGATGCAACGCACTCCGCTGCTGATGTCGCGGCTGATCGAGCGTGGGGCCCGGCTCGCGCCGGACGCCGAGGTCGTCACGGCAACAGCCAACGGCACGCGACGCCAGGACTTGCGTGAGACCCTGTTTCGGGCGCATCGACTCGCCCACGCCCTCCGGGACGCCGGCGTCGGCGTAGGTGACCGGGTCGGCGTGTTCATGTGGAACGGGTCGCGCCACCTCGAGGTCTATTGCGCACTCGCGGGAATGGGCGCCGTTCTGCTCAACCTGAACGTCCGTCTGCATGGCAGGGACATCGCCTACATCGTCAACCATGCCGAGCCTCGTCTGATCGTCTCGGACGCCGACCTGCTTGTGCGGCTCGAACCGCTGGCGGACCGCCTGCCCACGGTCGAAAAGGTCGTGGTCGCGGTCGAGGAAGGGGGCGAGGGCTGGTCGACGTCGCTCCCGGGCGCCGTCGATTACGAAGACTTCATCGCCCCGTGGTCCGGGCGCTTCGAGTGGCCGCGAATCGACGAAACCGCGCCGCTCGGCCTCTGCTACACGAGCGGTACGACCGGACATCCCAAGGGCGTGCAGTATGAGCACCGCTCGCAGTACCTGCACACCACGGCGATGTGCATGACGGACGCCATGAGTCTCTCCGCAACCGACACGGTTTGCGGCGTGGTGCCCATGTTCCACGTCATGGGCTGGGGCCTTCCCTGGGCCGCGCTGACACTTGGGTGCAAGCAGGTCATGCCGCATCGCTTCACGCGCCCCGAGCGGCTCGTCCGACTGATCGCGGAGGAGGGCGTCACTCTGGCCGCCGGCGTGCCAACCGTATGGCAGGACGTCCGCGCGGTCTGCGTGGATCGCCCCGGTGCGTTCGATCTGTCGAGGCTGTCGCGCATCGTCAGCGGCGGCTCCGCCGTGCCGGCGGCCCTGGCACGCTGGTACTGGGAGGCCCTGGGCGTCGAGATGATCCAGGAGTGGGGCATGACGGAGACGAGCCCGCTGGTCACGTTCTCCCGTCGTGTCGCGCGTCCCGACAGCGGCCGGCGCGCGACGGCGGCGCCTGAGGCGTACCTTGCGGAGGTGGCGAAGGCCGGCCAGGCGTTGCCCGGCGTGGAGGTGGAGATCTTTGACCCGGACTTCAATCGCCTGCCGCACGACGGCCGCGCGACCGGCGACGTTCTGGTCCGGGGACCCTGGGTGTGCTCGGAGTACTACCGGAGCCCGCGGCCGGAGCAGTTCCATGACGACTGGCTCATCACCGGCGATGTGGGCAGCATCGACCGCCGGGAGTGCCTGGTCATTTCGGATCGCTCGAAGGATCTCGTGAGGAGCGGCGGCGAGTGGATCTCCTCGGTTGACTTGGAGAACCACATCCTTTCGCTCGATGGCGTCGCCCAGGCATGCGTGGTCGCACAGCCCCATCCCCGCTGGGAGCAACGTCCGGTCGCGCTCATCGTTCTCGACGAAGGCGCGAGCGTCAACCGGGAGCGGGTGCTCACGCACTGCGCCAGACGGTTTGCGAAGTGGCAACTGCCGGATGATGTCCTGGTCGTCGATTCGATTCCGCTCACGTCCACCGGGAAGATGGACAAGAAGACCGTGCGCGCCGACCTCGGCGCCGCGGGGTACCGGTTGCCGGAGCTCCGCTAGCAATAGCGAGGCATCCGCCGCGGCGCCGGTCCCCGATCGTCAGGGAGCGGACGGGTCGCGGTCGACCGCCGTCTCGAAGTCCTCGTCCCGGATCTGATCGTTCAGAAGCCGGAGTTGCTTGAAGTCGATGAACTCCGTCTGATCGCTCGACAGCAGATGTCCGAGGAGGTCCGGACCTTCGCCATGTCGTAGACCGGGACCTTCGGCGTCTCCGGCGCGTCCGGCCTGGAAGTCATCGACCCACGCCTCGGTTTCCGGCTGATCGAGCCATTCCACACCCAGCATGAACGCCAGGTCGTGTGTCCGCTGGGCCGCCTGTCTGGCGATGATCTCGAGAGCGGTCGTGAAGAAGTACACGCCGCTGGTGAGCGGGCCCAAGGCAAAGATCCGCGATTCACCCGCCGCCGCGCCGGCACGCGGGCGAACCTGTCCCGTTTCGAAGACGCAGTCGACGCCGCCGTACCGATGGGGCACGACGAGTCCCCTGGACAGCAGGTTCTTCATCAGCCGGCTGTCCGCCTGCTCGATACGGTTGGCGAAGCCGGTGGCGGACACCAGGTACTCCACTTGCAGGGGGCCGCCGGAGGCCAGCTGGATGCGGAACGAACCGGCCTCGGAGTCGTACTCGAACTTCCGGGCTCCGCCCTGGACCGTCAGTTGACCGGACTTCATCATCGCCAGCACTCTCTCCGCGTTTTCTCGTGGTATGGACGCGCGATAGGTCAGCCAGTCGTTCAGCCACTCGGACATCAGGAGCTGCCTGTCGTCTTCGTGGAGGTGATGCCATAGAAGGTCGATGTTGCGGTTCGTCGCGTACAGCACTGCCTGCCAGGGTCTGGCCTTACCGGCCGCCAGGGCGATTTCCCGCTCGTAGTAGTCGATCGGCGACCGATCGCCGTCGACGATCTCGCCAAGAGACAGGTGGCGCCCCTCGGCGTGCTCGATCTCCCTGCCGAGCATCGCGGCGATGTCGGAGAGACGGAGCTTCGACTGCGTCTTCCCCAGAAGTCGCCGCCGCAGATCCTCGCGTTCGAGTTCCTTGAATCGGTACTTGCCCCGGTCCGCCCGCACGGCTGGCAGGCGTCCGCGTCTCGAGACGCAATGGATGCTCCCCGCATGCCCAGCGGCGGCGAGGCCGAGCGCCACGTCGATCGCGGTGAGCCGGGTTCCGATCACGCCGACGGATGCCTGCTTCGGAATCTCGTCGACGAGGCCGGTAATCGGGTAGGGATTGTGGCGGTAGCGGGCTTGATGCTGGTAGTCCTCTGTGCGGCATCGTTCCAGGTGCCCGACCGCGAGGTAGACGTAGCGGGCCTTGCAGTCGCCGCCGGCGCGGCTGTGTACGACGTAGTCGGCGTCGGGATCGCCGGGAGGCGAGATATCGATGACCTCGTCGACGACCAGGTCGAGGCAGAACCCGCGATCGGCGGCCTGTCGTCGGGCATGGTCGAGGAGGTCCGACAGGTACAGACCCACCACCGGCCTGGGGATGTAGGCGCCGGCCTCGAGGTCCGCTCGCTCGACGTAGGGCTGCCATTTGGCTGGGTTCTCCTCGGCCCATTGGAGAATCCCGAAGCTGCCGCCGAAGACTCGATCGATCGCACCGCAGGTGGTGTTCATCAGGTTGCTGGGCGCGTCGGGTGCGTAGGCGTTGCCGCCGTCGCAGCCGCGGGCGTCGAATAGCGCGATGGACAGGTTGGCCGTGCTCAGTCCGGCCGGAAGGTGCTCGACGATCCGGGCCGCCAGAGCAACCCCCGACGCCCCACCGCCGATGATGGCAACCGTGTACCCCGATCTCATAGGGCGCCTCAAGTGGGTGCCGGCAACCCTACCCGCTTGACCCCCCTTTGTCCGAGTGGGAGGACGGCGCTAGTTCTCTTCGGCGAGACCCTCTTTCTCCAGGCGGCGCTCCAGCGCTTCCAACTGCTCCTTCAGGGTCGCCAGGCGATCCTCTAGCGCCTTCATGTCGGGGCGTCGCTCGTGGAGGAAGCGCTGCATGTGCTCGTGGCGCTCCTTCCACTCGTCGCCGTCGAAGTACTCCTGGATCTTCTCGTGCACGTTCTCGGGACTGACGAACACCTCGATCTCCCCGTCGCCGTCCAGATCTTCGCTCCCGCGCAGGAAGGAGAAGTAGTTGGCCCTGAGGTCAGGGCGTGGACGTTCATCGAGGGTCGTGCTGACCATCTCGACCTTGCCGTCGCGCCAGATCTCGAGGTCGGCCGGATCTCCGGCTTCCGCCTTTCGGACCATCGCGGTCAGCTTCCGTGAGGACGTTACGTCCTCGCCGTCGAAGCGCGTGAGGATGTCGCCGACCTGGACGCCGCCTCGAGCTGCAGGGCTGCCGTCGACGACGTTCGAGACCATCACTCCACTGCCCTCGGGCACGCCGAAGTGAGCCCTCAGGGGCTCGTTCAGGTTGACGAGTTCGACCCCGAGGTAGGCGCCGCCCCAGTGCAGGGCGAGTGTCGGTCGGACCCCATCGGCCAGCTTCCGCAGCACGTGGGCGTTCTCCTGGGCTGAGGCGGCGCGTTTCACCGCCAGCCCCTGGACGTTCCTGCCATTCTCGATGACCTCGACCTGCCCGTCCCCGAGCACCATGACCCGGACCGAACGTTCCTTCTCTTCGGGTTCCTGCGCGAAGGCTGCGGAGCCGACGCCCGCGGCGACGACCGCGGCCAGGGTCGTGATGAGAGTGAGTCGGGAGGGGAAACTGGGGACGACGAAACTGCTCGTGGTCATGACCAAATGCTCCTATTGGATTCTGCGGCTCCCCGTCGACGCAAGGCTGACGGGAACCGGTTCGATGTCGCGGAGGTCGAAGAGGACCTCGGTTCGGGGATCGATGGAAACGGGAACGAAGGGCTGCGTGTCCTCGGCGAGGCGGTGGAGGAATTCCAGTTCCCGGCTCAGTTCCTGGTACTCCGACCGGAGCTGTTCAAGGCTCTCCGCGGTGAACGTCGCCGGTTCGGCCGGCGCGGACTGTCGCGCCCACCAGACGCCGGCAGCAGCCGATACGACAACGACCGCGACGGCGGCCGCGGCCAGTCTCAGACGCGGCGCGGGCTGGCGAGCCTGGTCCGTCCGCACCCGGCGCAGCACGTCTTCGGTGAAGCCGTCCGAAGCCTCCACACGGGGCAGGCGTTTCAGGTTGAGCTGGTCGGTCACTTCGATCCTCCGTTCCAGTACTCGTGGAGGTCTTCTCGCAGGAGATCCTTGGCGCGGTGGACCCGGGACTTGACGGTTCCCTCGCGACAGCCGAGAGCCTCGGCGATGCGGGCGTAGGGCCAGCCCTCGATCTCGCGGAGCACCACGGGCGCGCGGTAGTGGAGGGGCAGGCGACCGATCGCCGCGGTAACGGCGTCGACCGCCTCGTCGCCAAGTGCCGCGCCCTGCGGTGACGGCGCCGGCGGCCGGAGCCGCTGCTCGGCCACGAGCGACGGGAGCAACCCCCGCCAGCGGGCGGCGCGGCGCTCTTCGCTGCGCAGTTGATTTGTGGCAATCCGGAACAGGAACGCCTGGAACTGACCCCGTTCGCGGTATCGGTCCGCCGAGCGGTAGACGCGCACGAACGCTTCCTGCGCCAGGTCTTCGGCGCGCTCGCGGTTGCGGGTCATCCTGGTCAGGTAGTTCACGAGGAGGTCCTTGTAGCGATTCACCAGGTCGGCGAAGGCCTGCTCGTCGCCCTCTTTGACGCGGGCCATGAGCGCTCCGTCCTCCAGCGTGCGGTCCACCCGTACCGCCTCTGGCTTGGCGGTCATCTGCGCCGGGGCGCGTCGGGGTCTCCTCGGCGCCGCCAGCGGATCGGGCCTCAGCGCGGCCACCGGCATCTCATCCCTTGTAACGCCTGAGCGCGTGAACTGTTCCACGCTGGGTGCGACGGGCTAAACTCCGGCCCTTCCCTCGAAAGTCAGGAACCAGGAGGAGCCCGAATGACAGTAGCCGAGATGAAGACCGCCCCCGAGCCCGAGTTCCGGGTCGATGTCCAGGACCGCGTCGCCCTGCTGACGTTCAACCGTCCCAAGAAGCTGAACGCGTTGTCCGCCGAGATCACCGCCGGACTCCAGGTAGAGGTGCCGCGGCTGGCGGCCGACCCCGATGTCGGCGTGATCGTTCTCACCGGCGAGGGCCGCGCCTTCTGCGCCGGCGGCGACGTCTCGGGCATGGGTGGGTCGAGCGGCGCGCCAACCACCCTCGAGGAACGCATCGACAGTCTGCGGCGCGGCCAGGAAGCCGCCTGGCTCGTTCACTCGGTACCCAAGGTGACGATCGCCATGGTCAACGGCTTCGCGATGGGCGCGGGCCTCGGCCTGGCTGCGAGTTGCGACCTGCGCCTGGCGTCAAGCGCGGCGAAGTTCGGAACCGCCTACTCCAAGGTCGGCTTCGGCGGCGACTGGGGTACGACCTGGCAACTGACCCGACTCGTCGGGCCGGCGCTGGCCAAGGAGCTCTTCTTCACCGCGGACATCATCGACGCTGAGGAGGCGCGCCGCATCGGGCTCGTCAATCGGGTCTACGACGCGGACACGTTCCGCGACGAGGCGATGGAGTTCGCTTCGCGGCTCGCTCATGGTCCGATGGTGAGCTACCGCTGGATGAAGGAGAACGTCAACCTCGCGGTCAACTCGGACTTCCGGTCCATCCTCGACCGCGAGGCCATCTCACACATCCGTTGCGGCCAGACCGACGACCACAAGGAAGGCGTCACCGCGTTCATGGAGAAGCGGGCACCGAAGTTCACGGGCCGCTGACGCGGAAACGCCCGAAGCTCAGAAGAGCTTCGGGCGCCACACCCTGGGTGCGCCTGGGACCTTCCTAGAAGGAGAAGCCGATTCCGGCGAGGAAGTCGACCGGCTGCTCAGGCAGCGCGTCGTCGTCCAGTGCGTCGACGTAGCTGACGAACGCCGACCACGCGCCGCCGGAGAGACCGAACGTCACGTTGCCGTCGTACATGCCTCCGGAGACTCCGCCGTAGGCGGCGGCGAAGTCGTCGCCGGCGAAGCCGGCCGAGACGTCGACGCTCCAGGCCAGGGCGTCGCTCACGTCGCCGCCGAACGAGACGCCGACGTTGGCGTAAAAGTCCTGGACCTCGTCGATGTCGTAGTAGACGGAAACGCTGGGCGACGCGGCAACATCGAAGCCGAGGCTCAGGTAGAGCTCGCGGGTGCCGGCGAAGGCCGTGTTCGGGAACAGGTACTCGATGAAGCCGACCTCAGCCGAAACGGCATCCGAGCCGAAACCGTACGAGGCGGTGAGGTCGATCTCGTTGAACTCGCCGCTCATGTCGTTCGCGTCGTCGATGTCGAGGTTGCCCCAGACGTTGATCGCGAAGCCACTGTCGTTCGAGGCCGTGACCGAAGGCTGCCACACGGCCCCGTCAGTGAAGGTGATGCCCCGCCACACATAGGCGGACGCGAAGTCGAGGCTGTACGAGGTATCGGCAGACGCCGGCGCGGCCGCCAGGCCAAGCGCGGCTACGGTCAGAAGAATGGCTGATTTCCGGAACATTGGGGTCGAACCTCCTTGAAAGGGCAGATTGCCGGTTGTGCGCCTTGAGTAGCAACACAGGTGCCAACGACGGGGCTCACACGCTCCCTTCCATGACAAGTGGTTGCCGGTAAGGCCATTGCACCCCATTCTCATAGCCAGCGGAGACAATCAGATCAGGTCCCGATCCTACAATTCTGTAGTAATCCGGGGTGGCGACGGACAAACATGACATGCACCGAAGGGTCACCTCGTCGTCCGAGTTTCCAGTCGGCGAAGGCGCCGGGGGAGGGTCCCAGGGGGTCGGAGGCAAGCGACTGTCGAGGTCCTCTCAGCGACCGAGAACCGACCGGAGCGCAGCCGACAACAGCGAGCCCCTACCCGACATCCAATCCGTGAGGGCGAGCGTCCCCTGGGACCCTCCCCCGGCGCCTTCGCCGACGGGTGCACGCCACCTAGTTCGCGTAGCGGCTGGGGTCGATGCCGTACTTCTTGATCTTGTAGCCGGTGATCCGGGGCGTGGTGCGCAGCTTGCGCGAGGCGGCGGCGATGTTGCCGCGGGCGCTCTTCAGCGCGTCGCGCAACAGGTCCCGCTCGTAGTTCTCGACCAGGTACTGAAAGCTCCCGGCGGGTTCGGTGCCCGAACTCTCCGCGGTCTGGAGAGTCGGCGGCAGGTGGTGGGGGTGGATGACGTCGTCCCGCGCCACGAGAACGGCGCGCTCGATGCAGCTCTCCAGCTCGCGGACGTTGCCGGGCCAGTGGTAGCTCATCAGCATGTCGATCACGGCGCTCGACAGCCGGCGCACGTTGCCGCCGTTCACGCGGGCATAGCGCTCCAGAAAGAAGTCGGCCAGTTGGACGATGTCCGACTTGCGCTTGCGCAGCGGCGGCACGTGGATCGGGAAGACGTTCAGGCGGTAGAACAGGTCCTCGCGGAACGCGCCGTTCGCGGTCATCGCGGAAAGGTCCTTGTTCGTGGCGGCGATGATCCGCACGTCCGCCCGCAGCGTCCGCGTGCCGCCGACCCGCTCGAACTCGCGTTCCTGCAGCACGCGCAGCATCTTGATCTGGATCAGGAGCGGCACGTCGCCGACCTCGTCGAGGAAGATCGTGCCGGTGTGGGCGAGTTCGAAACGGCCCTTGCGCTGCTGGATCGCGCCGGTGAAAGCGCCGCGTTCGTGCCCGAACAGCTCGCTCTCGATCACGCTCTCGGGCAGCGCGGCGCAGTGGACCTTGACGAAGGGTCGGTCCGAACGGGCGCTGTTGTAGTGGATGGCCTGGGCGACGAGTTCCTTGCCGGTGCCGGTCTCACCGGTGATCAGGACGCTCGTGTTGCTGCTCGAGACGGTGGCGATCTGGTCATAGACCTCCTGCATCTCGTGCGAGTTGCCGACGATGTTGGCCGGCCGGAAGCGGTCGCGGAGCTGGGCTCGCAGACGCTCGTTCTCCTCCTCGAGCTGCTCTCGCTCCTCCTCGGCGGTGCGGCGGAGCTTGACCGCCTGGGCGATCAGGGAGCCGGCGATCAGGAGCAGACGGACATCGTCGTTCAGGTCGTGGTCCGGATCGTAGGTCCGGTCGACGCTCAGCGCGCCGTAGGTCTCGTTGCCGGTGCGGATGGGCACGCAGAGGAAGGAGACTTCCGCGCTCTTGCCGCGCCGGGTGCGGTCGAGGAACGTCTCGGACTCACTCGTTTTCGGGATCACCCGGGCCTCGCCCGTCTCGATCACCTGGCCGGTCACGCCTTCGCCGAGACGGTAACGGGCCTCGGCGATCTGCTCGCCGCTCAGTCCGTGCGCGACCTCGATCGTGATCTCGCCGGTCTTCCGGTTGAGCAGCGTGATCGTGCCGTGCTTGAGGTTCAGGTGTTCGGCCAGGGTCTCGAGCGCGGGCCGGGTGACATCGCGCAGTTCGAGGCTCTCGCCAAGGGTCTGACTCAGGCGGTAGAGGAGTTCGAGTTCCCTGGGTTCGCGTGAGTTCACAACGGGCCAGCCGAGAGATCCTGTCACAGCCCAAGTCCGGTCGGTCATGGTTGCCCGTCGCAGCAAGAATCGGGCCGAACGGCGGCGGCATGCGTTCCGCCTGCCGCGATAGCTTGGGGCTGGCTTCATGAACGAACGACCTTCCAGGCCTCCGGGCGAAGCGCGGCGCACGACGGAGTTCAGCGACGGGCAGGGACTGGAACCGCTCGCGCCGCTCGATCTGAGTGCCGTCGGTTCCTTCTCCGACCTGCTCGCGGCGATGAAGTCGACCTCCTTCGGGGGCCGTCAGCTGGGCGAGGCGGCGGACGTACTCCAGGAGATGGCGGTCGATCCGGATTGCCTGGTCGTCGGCACGTTCACCGGCGCCATGACCGCGGCCAAACAGGGGCTGGTCCTCTGCGACATGATCGACCACGGGTTGCTCGATGCGATCGTCTGCACCGGGGCACTGATGGTCCACGGCTTCGTCGAGTCCGCCGGCATGGTCCACTTCAAGGCGCCACCGGGCACGCTCGACGACCGCAGCGCGTACTACTCCGGCTACGACCGGATCTACGACACCCTGGAGCTGGAGAGCAACCTGGACCGCGTCGAGTTGATCGTCCACTCGGTCCTGGCGCAGTGGCCTGATGGCGAGGTCGCCTGTTCGCGCCTGCTGAACGAGGCGTTCGGGCGGTGGCTGACCGAGGCGGAGAGCGCTTCGGAGCCGGCCGGCCCGGAGGGAGATGTCTCGCCGGTCCGGGGCGTGCTGTCCTCGGCCTGGCGCCGCGGGGTGCCCGTCTACGTGCCCGCGTTCACCGATTCGGAGATCGGGCTCGACTTCGCGCTCTTCAACCGGGCGAGAGGGCGTCAGGATCAGGCGCCGATCCGGTTCGACCCGTTCCTCGACCTGGAGCACTACACGGAACTCGTCGCCGGGGCGAAGCGGCTCGGCATCTTCACCGTCGGCGGCGGCGTACCGCGGAACTGGGCGCAGCAGGTGGCGCCCTACCTGGAGGCGGCGGCGCGCCGCGAGGGCGAAGACGCGCGGCCCAGGCGGTTTCGCTACGGCGTGCGGATCTGCCCCGAGCCGGAGCACTGGGGCGGCCTTTCCGGCTGCGGCTACAGCGAAGGGGTGTCCTGGGGCAAGTTCGTCCCGGTCGAGGAAGGCGGCCGCTTTGCCGAAGTCCCCGCGGACGCGACGCTGGTGTGGCCGCTGCTCGTCGCGGGAGTGCTGGAGCGGATGGGCCTGCGCTAGCTAGCGCCGCTGGAGCTTGACTGCGGTCCCCACCGCCAGCAGCTCCGCGGCGCCGCTGGTGATCACCGAGGTCGTGAAGCGCACCGCGACGACGGCGTCGGCGCCCAGGCTCTCCGCCTCCGCGACCATGCGGTCGAGGGCCTGCTCGCGGCTCTCGGCGACCATCTTCGTGTACTCCGTGACCTCGCCGCCGACGAGGTTTCGGAGCGCCGCCGTGATGTCCCTGCCGACGTGGCGGGCGCGGATCGTGTTGCCGCGTACCAGCCCCAGCGTCTGCGTGATGTCGTGTCCGGCGATCGTCTCGGTGGTTGCAATCAGCATTCAGGGGCCCTCATCGCTGTACGTCCTTGTACTTGTCCGTCTTCCGGGCGATCAACTGCTGCCGGAGCACCGACAGCAGCAGGAGCGCCAGACCGCCGTAGAGAGCGACGACGCCCAGCTTGATGTAGAGCGGCGCCTCGTCGTCGACGGCCAGGGCGTAGATCGCGAAGCCGACCAGCGCCAGGACGCCGGCGAGGAAGAGCAGCCAGCCGAGGCCGCCGGTAATGCCCGCAGTCCTGTCCGCCATCGCTCTTTCCTCCTTCCGGCCCTCAGACCGCCTGCCGCGCCGGCACCTCGAGTCCGGTCTGGCAGGCCACCCCGGTGCCGCCCAGGCCGCAGTAGCCGGCGGGGTTCTTTGCCAGGTACTGCTGGTGGTAGTCCTCGGCGAAGTAGAAGTCGGGCGCGTCGAGGACCTCCGTCGTGATCGGCCCGTAACCGGCGGCGATGAGCCGCTGCTGGTAGGCCGCGAGAGACGCCTTCGCCGCCCGTCGCTGCGCTTTGGAGCAGGCGTAGATCCCGGAGCGGTACTGGGTGCCGACGTCGTTCCCCTGGCGCATGCCCTGGGTCGGGTCGTGGCTCTCCCAGAAGATGCGGAGAAGCTCCTCATACGAGATGCGCTCCGGGTCAAAGACCACGCGGACCACCTCGTTGTGTCCGGTCAGCCCGCTGCAGACCTCCTGGTAGGTCGGGTTCGGGGTGGCGCCCGCGGCGTAGCCGACCGCGGTCGTGATGACCCCGGGGGCCTCCCAGAACTTGCGCTCGGCGCCCCAGAAGCAGCCGAGGCCGAACATCGCCAGCTCGCTGCCGTCCGGGTAGGGCGGCGCGATCGGCGCGTCGAGTACGTAGTGGCGCGGCGCGACCGGCATCCCCTCGGTGCGGCCGGGAAGCGCCTCGCCGGGCTCCGGCATGCGGGCCTTGTTGAAGAACCAACTCATGGAGCGGATTGTAACGCCGGTCCGCCGACCGCCTGGCGGTGGCGCTCGATCGCACTCTCGATCCGTTCGACGATCTCCGGGTGTTCGCCGGCGAGGTCGAACCGTTCTCCCAGGTCGGTGCTGAGGTCGAACAGCAGCGGGGGATCGTGGACCTGCTCGTTGTCGAAGCCGCGCCAGGCGAGCTCGCCTTCGCCGCCCAGGGACTCCCAGGATTCGAGCACCAGCTTGTGGTCGCCGACCCGGTAGGCCCACAGGCGGCCTCTTGTGCCGTAGTAGAACCACTCGTCGCGCGGGCTGGGCTCGCCGCGAAGCACGGTGCCGGAGAGGTCGATCGAGTCGAGGTCGCGGTCCGGCGGTTCGGCGCCGGTGATGGCGGCGAGGGTCGCCATCAGGTCGACCTGGACGCCGATGTCGTTGATCGTCGCGGGCTCGATCGTCCCCGGCCACCAGAAGATGCCGGGCACGCGAAAGCCGCCTTCCCAGGCGGTGTGCTTGCCGTCCCGGAACGGGCCGGGCGAGCCGCCCAGGTCGTAGTAGGTGAGCCAGGGGCCGTTGTCGCTCGAGAAGATGACCAGGGTGTCGCCGGCGACGCCGCCTTCCTCCAGCGCGGCGACGACTTCGCCGACTGACCAGTCCAGCTCCTCGATCACGTCGCCGTAGAGCCCGGCCTTGCTGTGGCCCTCGAACTCGGGTGACCGGAAGATCGGCACATGCGGCATCGTGTGGCTGAGGTAGAGAAAGAACGGCGTAACGGCCTCGACCTGCCCTTTCAGCCAGGCCACGGATTCCTCCGTGTAGCGCCGCGTCAGGGTCGGCTGGTGGGTCGGCGTTTCGAGGGTCTCCTTCTGCCGGAACAGCGAGAAGACGAAGTCCTCGCTGGTCGCGTTCTTCATCCCTTCGTAGGTGTGCGGGACTTCCGGCCGCCGGCCGCCGTCGTTGAAATCCTCGACGCCATAGAAGTAGTCGAAGCCCGCGTCGTTGGGGTGCACCCCGCCGTCCGCGAAGCGGCCCGACATGCCCCACTTGCCGATGTAGGCGGTGGCGTAGCCGGCGGCCTGGAACATGTCGCCCATGGTCGTCTCGTCCGCCGGCAGGTTGGACCAGCGGTTCAGCTCGCCTCCCTGGATGCGGATCGGCATCCGGCCGGTCGCCAGCGCGATGCGGCTCGGGTTGCACAGGGGGCTCGAGGCGTAGAACGACGTCCAGCGCTGGCCTTCGGCCGCCAGCCGGTCGATGTTCGGGGTGCGGATGAGCGGGTGGCCGTAGGAGGACAGGTCGCCGTAGCCCATATCGTCGGCGAGGATGATGACGACGTTGGGTGGAGCAGGCGACGACGGTCCGACTGGCTCCGCGTCCGGCCCACACGCGCCGCACACGAGGAGCAACACGGCCGCGGTGGCAGCTGTTGGGCGTCGCTTTCCGGTCACCGCGTCGAGAGTAGCGAAGTCGAGAACCGTCCAGCTTGCGGGCTGCTAGCGTTCAGATGCACTTCAGCCAAGGGGAGGGTCAGGATGAGAGGTCGGGTACGGGGAATCCACGAGGTCTTCGCAGTCGACCCGGAGCGAGCGGACTGGGAAGTGTGGGGCCGCCGCTCGGATCTCCGCACCCGGCGGGGCTTCCTCAAGGGCCTCGGCGCGATGTCGGCCCTGGTCGGCGCGAAGATCGTCTTCTCCGACCTCATGCCCGCCGGCCTGATTCCGGCGGCGTACGCGAACCAGGCAGAGCCGTTCACGATCGAAGGCAAGGACGGTCTGACCGTGCTGAACGACCGGCCGCTCTGCGCCGAAACTCCCGCGCACCTGCTGAACGACGACATCACGCCCGTGAGCCGGCTGTTCGTCCGCAATAACGGCCTTCCGCCGGAGGACGTGGACGCCATGGGCTGGACCCTGACAGTCGACGGCGAGTCCGCCGCCGGTTCGATGACGTACACCCTCAACGACCTGAAGGAGCGCTTCGAGAACATCAGCCGCCAACTCGTCATGGAGTGCGGCGGCAACGGCCGGTCGGAGTACGACCCGCCGGCCTCCGGCAACCAGTGGACGGTGGGCGCCGTCGGGTGTCCGCGCTGGGACGGCATCCGTTTGCGGGACGTCCTGGAAGACTGCGGCTACCGCGACGACGCGGTCTACGTTGCCTACTACGGCGCCGATACGACGGCAGGCGGCGCGGGGGTCCCCATCTCGCGTGGGGTGCCGATGGCCAAGGCCCTGGAAGCCGAGTCGATGATCGTCTGGGGCATGAACGGCGAGCCGCTCCACCCGATGAACGGCCATCCGCTGCGCCTCGTGTTCGGCGGCTGGCCGGGCTCGACGTCCGGCAAGTGGCTGACCCGGCTCGCCATCCGGAACGTCGTCCACGACGGACCGAAGATGACCGGCATGTCCTACAAGGTGCCGCGTGAACCTGTTGCACCGGGGGCCGAGGTCGCCGAAGAGGACATGCGCATCATCGAGGCGATGCCGGTCAAGTCCTTGATTACCAATCCGCAAAGCGGCTTCCAGCATCCGCTTGGTGAGGCGCTGCCGCTCCACGGCCACGCCTGGACCGGCGACAACCGCGTCGAACGTCTGGACGTCTCAATCGACTTCGGCCGCACCTGGACCCACGCCGAGTTGCAGCCGCCGGCGAACCGCCTGGCCTGGCAGAACTGGGACCTCGACCTCACGTTCCCCGACGCTGGTTACCACGAAGTCTGGGCACGGGCGGCCGACGCGAACGGCGACGTACAGCCGGTGGTCCTGCCCGGCTGGAACCCGCGGGGCTACCTGAACAACGCTTGCCACCGGATCGCGGTCTATGTGGCTTAGTTTGTTCAGAGCGAGTCTGCTCGGTCTGGTCCTGTTGGCCGGCGGGGTGGGCGCTCAGAAGTCGCCCCAGCCACTCGACACCGAAACCGGCCTGATCAAGGACGAAGCCGGCGTTTGGCAAACAGCCCGCGACCACTGCACCGAATGCCACTCCGCGACGCTGCTGCAGCAGAACCGGACCGACCGCGACGGTTGGATCCGGACGATCCGCCGCATGGAGAAGGACGAAGGACTCGAGCCGTTGGGCGACCTGGAGAAGCGGATCCTCGACTACCTCGCCGTCCACTACGGCGCGCAGGTCAAGCCGACCGAACTGCGGCGAAGGAGGGCGCCGTTGCGACAACCCCCGGTCGCTGACGGGGCGTAGGCAGCGCGTGCCGGAGTCCCTCGATCGGCGGGTGCAAGCGCTTGAGGCGCGAGTCCGCGAGCTGCAGGAGGAGGTCGCCGCGCTGCGGGGCGAGGTGGAAGGCGAGCAAGCTGCGACGTCGCTGAGCCCGGAAGCGCCCGAGGCCTCGCCGGCTTCGGTCGAGCCGGGCCCTCAGCCCGTCGCGACCGCCACGGCGGGCCGAGAACCCCGGCGCCCCGCCTGGCGCGACATTGACTTCGAGTCCTTGATCGGCGGCCGCTGGCTGAACCGGATCGGCATTTTCACGCTGCTGATCGCGGCCGCCTTCTTCCTGCGCTACGCGTTCGAGAACGAGTGGATCGGGCCGACGGGGCGCGTCCTGATCGGGCTCGTGAGTGGCCTCGCACTCGCCGGCTACGGCGAGTGGCTCGCCGCACGGAAGACGCGCTACTTCGCCGAGGGGATGTCGGCGCTCGGCGCCGGCGTCGTCTACCTTTCGGGCTACGCGGCCTGGGACTTCTACGCCCTCGTTCCGCAGCCGGCGGCGTTCGCGTTCCTCGCCCTCGTCACCGCGGCGGTCATCGGCCTGTCCGTGCGGCGCGACTCGCAGCGACTGGCAGCCCTGGCGCTCGCCGGAGGCTTCCTGACGCCGGCGCTGCTCAGCACCGGCACGGACGCCCAGGTCGTCCTCTTCAGCTACCTCGCCCTGCTCAGCGCCAGCCTGCTCGCGCTGGCCCTTTTGCGCGGTTTCCGCGTCCTGGCGCCGGCCGCCCTGGTCGCGACCGCTGGCTACTTCATCGCCTGGTACGTCGAGTTCTACGAGGGCGAGCGGCTCCTCTCGACCGCTCTCTTCGGCACGCTCTTCTACGCCATCTACTTCGCTCTTCCTCTGGCCCGGGTGCGTCAGGCCCGGCGGCTGCGCCCGACCGAGCTCGGCGTGCTGGTTCTGGCGCTCGGCTTCTTCGTTCTGCTGCTGCAGCAGCTTCTCTACGAGGAACATCGGTGGTTGCTGACCGGAGCCGTCCTGGTCCTGGCGGCTGTCCACCTGGCCGTGTCCCGCGCGCTTGGGAGCTGGAGCGCCGGGGAAGAGCGGCGAAGCCGCCAACTCCAGGACCTGTTCGCCGTCCTCGCCGCGCTGCTGGCCACGATCGCCTTCCCGATCCGGCTCGAGGGCGACTGGATCACCCTGGCGTGGACCGCGGAGGCCGTCGCGCTGGCGATTGCCGGAACGCGGCTGCCGTCGATCTGGATGCGCATCTTCTCGGTTGCCCTCTTCGGCGTCGTACTGCTGATGACGCCGGCCGCCTTCGGCGGGCGGCGCGACCTGCTCTTCGTCAACCTGCGCTTCCTGACGCTGGCCGGGGTGGCGGCCGGACTGGTCGCCGCCGCCGTCTACGTACGCGCCCGGCTGAAGACCACAGTGCGGATGGAGGCGCCCGTTTGGGCCGTCGCGCTCGTTGTCGCCAACGTCGTCGCGCTCGTCGCTGTGTCGACGGAATCGTGGGACCTCGTCCAGGGTCTCGATGTCGACCTGGACCTCGATCTGGCCGCCCAGGTCGTCCTGTCGGCCGTCTGGCTCCTCTGGGCGGCCGCCCTGATCGCCGCCGGCATTCGCCGCGGCGCCCCGGGCCTGCGCTGGCAGGGCCTGGCGCTGCTGCTCGTCGTGGTCGGCAAGACGTTCCTCGTCGACCTGTCATTCCTCGAGCAGGGCTACCGGATCCTGGCCTTCCTGATCGTCGGCGCGCTGCTGGTGGCGGTGTCGTTCCTGTATCAGCGAAGTCGGCGCCGTGGGTCGGAGGCTGAGGAGGCGGGCTAGGGTTTCACGTTCCGCGCCGCCTCCAGATCACCGAATTCCGTGCCGAGCAGGCGATCCGCGAGGCGGAAAGCTCGCGCGGCCTGCGGCGCCGATGGTGGCCCGGGCTCGTTGGCAGCGGGATTCAGGGTGAAGCGCAGGAACCCGCCGATGGGGCCGGGTCCGAACAGAAGCGTCGCCTCGGGTTCCTCACCGGGCTCGGCCTCGCGGTAGTCGTCGCCGTCTCGCACCAGATCGTACGTGCCGGTGTCGGTGAGCGTCCGTTCCGTCGTCCTGCCGCCGCCGCAGACGCGGTTGGCGTCGGCGGCCTCGACGGCCGCCTGTTCGAGGAGTTCCGGCCGGTAGTCGAGTTCTTCGCCTTCGGCGATGGCCAAACAGAGCAGGATGAGAGGAAAGTCGCCCAGCGCGCCGGCGAGGGTGCTCACTCCGGCGCCGAGCCGCGGGTTGAGTTCGGTGGGCAGGAAGCCCTCCTCGGCCAGGATGCCGTCGATGCCGAAGGACCCGCGGAAACCGACCCGCTCGCGCAGCTCCGTGCCAACGCGGCGGGCGAGTGCGCGCATCGTCTCGCGATCGTCCGGTCGTGGATCGAACCAGGTGGAGCAGCCGGCGTAGAAGAGGCGGTCGCCGCTCGCCGGCCGGAGGACCAGCATCTCGACTGGGCGGAAGGCGACGACAGCGTCCGGAAACACGACGCCGTGGATGCTCGCCGGAATCCCCTCCAGGAAGGGCATGACGCGGACGCTGTCAGCGATCCGGGTCAGGTCCGCTGCGGCCTTCCGTCCGTCGTCGTCGGGTCGCACCCACCGCAGGGCGACGGCGCCGGCGTTGGCGCCTTCGCGGGCGTCCGGCGCCCAGACGGTGCCGTGGCCTCGGTCCAGCGCGTTGGCGGCGGTTCGGAGAGCCTTGTGTCTGGCCGGAACCACTTGAGACGGCGCGCGCGGCACACCGACCGTGTCCCAGAAGGCGTCGATGACGACCTTGTCTTCGAGGCCGGTCCATGCCGAGGCTCGAGCGGCGTATGCCGCTCGTCCGGCCACCGGCCGGGGCTCGGCCAGCGGGTCCGTGTGCAGGGTCCGGGCCCAGCCGTCCGGATCCCAGGCGTCGACCGCATCCCGCACCGCGGACGGAAGGTCGGCCAGCGCGCGCTGGACGTTGCGGTTGTGCTCCAGCGGATCCGTGCCGCGAACATCGAGCACGCGCAGCTCCGCATCTTCCCGGGGTGGCAGCGGTCCCGTTCCCTGGCTCCCGGCGACCACGAAGGGCCGCGCCGCGCCAAGTCCGCGGAGGTCGAGGGCCACGTTGCCGAGCCCCACCGCGATGTTGCCGGGCAGCACGAACCTGCGGCCCTCGAAGACGGGCCGCAGGAGGGCCTTGTAGTAGGCCCTCGCTTCTTCCAGAAGCGCTGACGTTGAAGTGTCGCTCACGATGATGTTCCTCGGTGCCGGACCGGCTACGGCGGAGGAGTCATCTGCGACGGCCCCTCCGGCAGCGGAGAGGTCCGTCGGTCTGTGGGTTCAGAGTGTCGGACGGTGGCCGACGGGACGGACCTCTCCACGAGCGCCGCGCATCAGCGCGCCGCAGGTAGTCAGGTTCCGCGTCGAACAGGTCCGAGCCATGGGCGGCGGACCATACCACGGGCTACGGGGCGCCGACGTCTTCCCGCCAGCGTTCGAGCGCCGCCATCATCGCTTCGACCCGCTGCGGTTCATCGGCGGCGAGGTCGGTCGTCTCGTCGAGGTCGGCTTCCAGATCGAAGAGCATGGGCAGCGGATCGGTGATCTCCTCGCCTTCTGCCGCGGCGGCTCGCTGCGTCCGGCGGTCGATGACCAGCTTGTAGCGGCCGTCCCGAACGGCGGCGCCGCGCCAGAACTGGGCCGGGCTGCTCCAGAAGAGTTGGCGGGGCGGCGCATCTTCGCCGTCGAAGAGAACCGGGCCGATGTCGGTGCCGTCGAAGGGCAGGTCGGGATGCGCAGCGCCGCCGGCCATCGCCAGGACGGTCGGCATCACGTCGAGTGTCGACGTGATCGCGGTGGACGTCGACCCGGCAGCGATTCTGCCGGGCATGGTCGCTAGCGAGGGGACACGGTGGCCGCCCTCCCAGTAGCTGGCCTTGAAGCCGCGCAGCGCTCCGTTGGACCCTTCGCGAGTCGCCCCGTTGTCGGAGAAGAACCAGACCAGCGTGTTCTCAAACAGGCCCTGCTCTTCGAGCGCGTCGAGGACGCGGCCGACACTCGCGTCCATCGACTCGACCATCTCGCGGTAGGCGCGCTTCCTGTCGGTCACCGCGCCGACGCCCGGAAACGTGTCTTCGCCCGCGTAGCGCTCGGCCGGGTCGCCCGGACCCTGGTACGGGTAGTGCGGAGCGTGGTGTGCCAGATAGAGGAAGAACGGCTCGTCCCGGTGCCCGGCGATGAACCGCTCGGCGTGGTCGCCGATCAGGTCGGAGAGGTAGCCCTCTTCGTCTTCGAGCGTCTCGCCGTTCCACCAGTCGGGCCGACCCATCCGGTCGACGTGGGACTGGTAGTCGATGTTGCCGCTGACGAAGCCGCGGAACTCGTCGAAGCCGTGAAGAGGCGGCTTGAACTGCGGCAGGTATCCGAGGTGCCACTTGCCGAAGACCGCGGTCGTGTAGCCGAGCTCCCGGAAGGCCTCGCCGATCGTGTGCGCCTCGGCGTCGATGCCCTGGTGGTAGAGCGGACTGTCCGAGTTCGCGACCAGGACGGCGGGAACGCCCGCCCGGTGCTGATAACGGCCCGTGACCAGGCCGGCGCGGGTTGGCGAGCACACCGCGCCGCTGGTGTGGAAGTCGGTCAGCAGCATGCCGGCGGCGGCCAGGCGATCCAGGTGCGGCGTCTCGATCCAGCCGTCATAGGGACTGATGTCGCCGTAGCCGAGGTCGTCCGCCATGATGAGGACGATGTTCGGCGGTCGACCGTCCTCGCCGCCCGCGGCCGAATCCACTTCGCCTGGCGGCGTGCCGCAGCCGACCGCGCAGGCGGCCACGGCGCAGGCCAGTGCAGCGGCTCGGGTGCCGTGGTTCGCCTTCATTGCTGTTAGCCCTCGTCGCCGTCTCCGCATCCCGGATCGTATACTCGGCGTCCGGCTCTCATGCGCAAGACGCTCATGGCACAGGGCTAACCAGCGTGCGCGAACAGACGCTCTACCCGCCGGTCAAGGCGTTTCTCGAGGGACAGGGCTACGCCGTCAAGGGAGAGGTCAACGGTTGCGACCTCGTCGCGGTGCGGGGCGAGGAGCCGCCCTTGATCGTCGAGTTGAAGACGAGTTTCTCCCTGCCCCTCGTGTTCCAGGGAGTCGCACGACAGGCTCTCTCCGACAACGTCTACCTCGCCGTTCCACCGTTCTCGGGACGGACGAATCGAAAGAAGGACGCCCTTGGGCTGTGCCGCCGCCTCGGGCTCGGTCTGCTGACGGTGAGGCTCGAGCCGACGCCCTTCGTGGAGGCGCTGGCCGACCCGGCGCCGTACCGGCCGCGCCAGCGGAAGCACACGATCGGACGGT
Organism: Acidobacteriota bacterium; assembly: GCA_028875725.1. Taxonomy (NCBI): domain Bacteria; kingdom Pseudomonadati; phylum Acidobacteriota; species Acidobacteriota bacterium. The sequence goes on along the minus strand of JAPPCR010000023.1, from coordinate 239,068 downwards.
TGCTGCGGGAGTTCCAGCGGCGGGTGGGCGATCCGAACCAGGGTGGCTCGACCGGCCGCCCGATCATGACCGCCTACCGGCAGGACGCGCTGCGCTGCGCCGTCCATCTCCGTCTGCACGGTCCGACGAAGGCTGCCGTCGCCGCCAGGGGAACGGGAGTTGCCCGGGCCAGGGCGATCATGTACGCGGACCACTACGGCTGGTTCGAACGCGCCGCGGACACACCTCCCGGCGTCTACCGGTTGACGCCGAAGGGCCATGCGGCGCTCAAGCAGTACGCTGACGCGGTGGCGGCGCTGGAGCGGAGCGACAGTAGCCTAGGAGTGTGACCAGCAAGCCGACGACCGCCGGCCTGTTCGACGACGCTGCGGAGGCCGGCTCCGGGACGTCCGCGCCGCTCGCCGAACGGATGCGCCCGGCTACGTTCGACGAGTTCGTCGGCCAGCAGCACATCCTGGGCGAGGACAAGGTGCTGCGCCGGTCGATCGAGGCGGACCGGGTGCCGTCGCTCCTGTTCTGGGGTCCGCCCGGGTCCGGCAAGACGACCCTGGCTCGGCTGATCGCGACCTCGACCCGGGCCCACTTCGAACCGGTAAGCGCCGTCTCGGCCGGTGTGGCGGATCTGCGCCGCGCGGTGAAGGGCGCGCAGGACCTTCGATCCCTCTACGGCCGGCCGACGATCCTGTTCGTCGACGAGATCCACCGCTTCAACAAGGCTCAGCAGGACGTGATCCTGCCCCACGTCGAAGACGGCACGATCACCTTCATCGGCGCGACGACGGAGAACCCGTCCTTCGAGGTCAACGCGCCGCTGCTGTCGCGTTGCCGGGTCTTCACGCTTCTTGCCCTGGACGAAGACGCGATGACAGGCATCGTCGAGCGCGCCCTGTCGGACGAGGACCGCGGCCTGGGGTTGCTGGCCCCGGAACTGGAAGCGGACGCCGTGGCGCACCTGGTGAACATCGCGAACGGGGACGCCCGGGTGGCGCTGAACGCCCTGGAGATGGCGGTCGTCGCCGCCGAGCCGGGAGAGGACGGCGTACGGCGCATCGACATGGAGGCCATCTCGGACGCGCTCCAGCGGCGGACGCCCCAGTACGACAAGGCCGGCGACAGCCACTACGACACGATCTCGGCCTTCATCAAGTCCGTCCGCGGCTCCTCGCCCGACGGCGCCTTGTACTGGCTGGCCAGGATGCTGGAAGCCGGCGAGGATCCGCTCTTCATCGCCCGCCGGCTGGTCATCCTGGCGGCCGAGGACATCGGACTCGCCAACCCGGGGGCCCTGCCGGTCGCCGTCGCTGCCCAGCAGGCGGTCCATTTCATCGGCCTCCCCGAAGGTCGCATTCCTCTCGCCGAGGCGACCGTGTACCTGGCGACCTCGCCCAAGAGCAACGCTGCCTACGTGGCCCTGGGTCGGGCAACGGAGGACGTGCGGAACGCCCCGCACGAACCCGTACCGCTGCACCTTCGTAACGCGGTCACGGGGCTGATGCGCGGCATGGGCTACGGCAGGGACTACAAGTACGGCCACGACTTCGAAGGCCACTTCGAAGAGCAGGAGTACCTGCCGCCCGGCCTTTCCGGCCGCCGCTACTACGAGCCGTCCGACCAGGGCTCCGAGAAGGCGATCGCCGAACGTCTACGCCGCTGGTGGGGCGACGACGACGGCAACGGGTAGCTCTACCGGATCACCAGCACCCGCGACTGCGGCGGATGCAGCCACTCGATGCCGCGCTCGGTGATCAACGCGTTCTCCTCGACGTTGATCGGGATCTTGTTGCCGTCCCATTCCTCGGCCGGCATGAAGACGATGAACTCGAGCGAGATGATCGAGTTGGGGCGGACGACGTACTTCGTGCGTTCCGGGTAGATCTCGAACAGGCTCGCGGCCATCTCGTGGCCGATGTTGCCGGCCCCGTGCATGCCGACGTTGACCTCGATGCCGGGGGCGTCCTGGGCGGCCACTTCCAGCTCGGTGTAGACGTAGCCGGCGTCCCGGATGATCTGCTTCAGTTCGTCGAGCTGCTCGCGGCCGGTGCGGCCCGAGCGGACGTGCTTGCGGATGATCTCCTGCACCTTCTTCGATTCGGCGAACGTGTTCAGCACGCCGGCCGGCGGCTCGGTCTCGCCCTCGCGCAGGACGTAGGCGAAACGCTTGATGTCGGTCGAGAAGTGGTTCCGGCCGGTGCCCCAGTCGATCTGCAGGACATCGCCGCGCTGGATCACGCGCTCGGTGCCGCCGATCTCGCTGCCGTCCGGGAGGTGGGTGTAGACGGTCGGAAACCAGCCGCGCTGCAGGTCGTGGTCGTGCAGCTTCTGCTCCAGCCAGCGGGCGACGTCGTTGTGCGTCGTCTTGCCCGGGGTGATGACCTCGTTGGACAATGCCCGCTCCAGGAGCCGCCGCGTGAGGTCGCCGACCTTCGCGAACTCGATGATCTCGCCGGCGACCCGCTCTCCGCGAAAGTCGGCGATCAGGTGCTGGGCGGACGTGAAGCGGGCCGCGTACTTCTCACCGAGTTCGCTCGTGAGGAACTTGAAGTCCGTGTGCGTGAGTCCGTCCGCGACATGGAGGCCTTCGGCTCTGTAGGGAACCGCGAGGTAGTTGAGACCGATGGTCAGAGGATCGCGCTCCTCGACGATCGACCGCAGCTCTTCGAACCGTCCGAACCGGTCGTAGGCGCCGCATTCCGTGGCCAGATCGGTCTCGCGGCCGAGCTGGATCCGTTCGATGCGGTCGCCGCCGCGGTCGATGAAGATGAAGAAGGTCTGGCCGTTGACGGTCGAGATGCAGAAGTCGCGCGTCATCGGCTGAGTGCCGCGGCCACGGTCGGTCACGATCCACATGTCGATGTCGTTGCGCCGCATGGCGCCCGGCAGCACGTAGTCGAACTTGTCGTGTCGGATCATGCAGGAGGTTTCCCACCTGGAGCGCACGTCGTCGGGTTCGGCGCTCGAAGCGGGCGCGGCGATGGCCGTGAAGGCCAGGGCAGCGGCGAGAACGGTCGGCAGCGAAGGCTTCATCTTCGTTCTCCTTCTGGAAGTGAGTTGAAGTCACTATAGAGGGCGATAGCGTCGGGCGCCGACCTCGGATGGTCGGTTTCCCCTATTCCCCAGCCTTGGAGAACTGAATGAGATCCGAGCCGATCCGCTTCTTGCTGCCGCTCCTCGTGTTCGCCGCGCCCGCCTGGGCGGCGCCGGGCGCCGAGGGGACCACGGACGGCGCCGTTCGAGGCGGTACCGTCTCGCGCACCGAAGATCGGCCCGCCTGCCTCGACGCCACGCCGCTCCGCCAGGCGCTGTTCGGCGACCTCCACGTTCACACCAGCTTCTCGTTCGACGCGGCGGCGATCAGCACCGGCGCCACGCCGGCGGACGCCTACCGCTTCGCGAAGGGCGAGGCGATCCCGTTCTGGCCGATCGGGCCGGACGGCGCGCCGGCGGGCAGCATCACGATCGACCGGCCGCTCGACTTCGTGGCGGTGACCGACCACGGGGAGTTCCTCGGCGAGCGCCGCCTGTGCCGGGATCCCGAGTCTCCCCGCTACGGCTCGGAGTTCTGCACCACGTTCCGCTCAGACCAGCGCGTGGGGATGCAGATGCTTGGCGCCGTCATCACGACCGAGACCCCGAGCAGGACCGAGGAGATGTGCGGTGAGGACGGGGCGCTGTGCCGGGAATGGGCGATGAGCCCGTGGCAGGAGATCATCGAAGCGGCGGAGGATGCCTACGACCGGACGGAGGCATGCAGCTTCACTTCCTTCGTCGGATACGAGTACACCGGCACGCCTGGGATCTCGAACTATCACCGGAACGTCGTCTTCCGGGGCTCGGAGGCGCCGGAGCTGCCGGTCTCCTACATCGACGCACCCTCGGACAGCCTGCTCTGGCAGCGCCTCGACGAAGTCTGCGGCGACGGGTCGGTGCGGCCCGGTTGCGACTATCTGACGATCCCGCACAACAGCAATCTCGCGAACGGCCGGATGGCGCCGTACCGTGGACTCGACGGAACGCCGGAAGCGCGCCGCGCCTACGCGGAGAAGCGGCTGGAGCGGGAACCGATCGTCGAGATCTTCCAGCACAAGGGCGGCTCCGAGTGCATCAACGGGCTGTCGACCGTCTTTGCCGAGCCGGACGAGCTCTGCGACATGGAGGCGGTTCGCGTGCTGGGCCGCGAGGAGACGGTCCAGTCCCTGCTTTCGGGCGAGACGACCTTGCGGACCGAGGAGTGCCCGGAGGGTGAGAACGGCAACCAGGGCATGCTCGGTGCCGGCTGCGTCGGCCGGACCGACTTCGTTCGCCCGGCGCTCGTCGTCGGCCTGGAGGAGGAGCGGGAGACCGGGCTCAATCCGGTCAAGCTCGGCATCATCGCGTCGACCGACACGCACACGGCGACGCCGGGGGCCGTGGCGGAAGACGACTGGCGGGGCGCGGTTACCCTGGAAGCGACGCCCGAAGAGCGCCTGCAGCCGGGCTTGCTCACGAGCGGCATCGACGGCAACCCGGGCGGTCTGGCCGGCGTCTGGGCGGTCGAGAACTCCCGCGACGCGATCTTCGAGGCGATGGAACGGCGCGAGGTGTTCGGCACCTCGGGTCCGCGGATCCGGCCCCGGTTCTTCGCCGGCTGGGGCTACTCCGAGAACCTGTGCGACCAGGCGGATCTCTTTGAGCAGGCCTACGCCGGCGGCGTGCCGATGGGCGGCGATCTGCCGGAAGCGTCGGCCGGCGCGGCGCCGACCTTCCTCGCCTTCGCCGCCCGCGACCCGGCGGACGGCGCCGGGCTTCTGCAGCAGCTCCAGCTCGTCAAGGGCTGGGTCGACGCCGACGGGACGGGCCGCACCCAGGTCATCCCGATCGCCGGATCGCCGGAGAACGGAGCGAGCGTAGATCCCGCGACCGGCGAGCGAAGCGGCGAGGGCCACGACACCCTCTGCACGGTCTACCGCGACGAGGCGTTCGATGCCGGCCTGCACGCTTACTACTATCTGCGAGTGGTCGAGAACCCCAGCCTGCGCTGGAGCTGGCACGACTGCCAGCGCCTCGCCCCGGAAGACCGTCCCGCCGTCTGCTCGGACGGCTCCTATCCCGAGACGATCCAGGAGATGGCCTGGACGTCGCCGATCTGGTACCGGCCGGAGTAGGGGACGGCGTGGCAAGTACGGCACAAGGGGGGTCAGTTCCGGAACGGGGTGCGCCGGCGCCCTCGCCGGCATCCGGCGCCAAGCGCCGGTCTGCCGGGCGAGCAGGTCCTGCTTTCCTCGCGGCGGCGCTGTTCGCCGGTTGCGCCGACAATGGCGGGAACCCACCGCCGGCCGCCGGTCAGGAACCGACACTCGGCGAGAGCTTGGTGGCGCGTGGCCAGGAACATGAGCTCGACACGATCCGCGCGCCGCCGCCGGGCGACTTCATCGAGCACGAAGCCGCCGGTTTCGCCAAGGTCCTGTGCTCGGCGGTCTTCCTGACCGGGCTCGATTTCGAGGACGCGTGGACCCAGATCGGCGGGTTCACCTCCCGCCACCGGTACCGCGACCGGTTGCCGGGTCGGGTGCTCGACCGCGAGAACGGGCAAGTCCACATCACGACGGACACAGGCGTGACGCGGACCGCCATTCTCCACGGCGACCAGGGCTGCGTTGCCCTGCCGCAGGGCGAGGACGCGCCGTTCTACGAGACGGTTCCGGTCTCCAGCACGCTCGATGAGAGCGCACTCTGGCCGATGGGCGACCGGCTGCCGGACGAGCCGCTGCCGGACGACGTGGACGCGGCCAAGCTGGTCGCAGCCGTTGAGGCCGCCTTCGACCCGGAGGCGATGACGCTCGCCTTTGTCGTGTTGCACCGCGGCCGGCTCATCGCCGAGCGCTACCGCGAGGGCATCGACAAGGACACGCCCCTTGAGAGCTGGTCGATGAACAAGAGCCTGTCGGCGACCCTGATGGGCGTGCTGATCGAGCAGGGCGAGTACACGCTCGACCAGTTGGCGCCGGTCGATTCCTGGCACGAGGACCCGGACGACGTCCGTGGCACGATCCGCATCCAGGACATCCTCCGCATGTCGAGCGGTCTGCGCTGCGTGAACGCCGGCGACCCCGAGTACGACGAGGCGGCCATGGGCTACCCGGACCACCTCTACCTCTACACCGGCACGGTGAACTCCCACCTCTGGGCCACCGAACGGCCGCCGCAATGGCCGCCGAACACGATCGGCCGCTACCGGAACTGCGACCCGATCCTGATCAACCACCTGGTGCGCCTGGCGGTCGAGGGTCGCGGCGAGAACTACCACCAGTTCCCCCAGAAGCACCTCTTCGACCGGATCGGCGTGCGGCGCTTCGTCGCCGAAGCGGATCCCTACGGCAACTTCCTGCTGAACGGCTACGGTTTCGGATCGGGCCGCACCTGGGCGCGGCTGGGCCAGCTCTACCTGGACGACGGCGTTGCGCCTACCGGGGAGCGCGTGCTGCCCGAGGGCTTCGTCGAGTTCGTCAGCACCCCGGCGCCGGCCTGGGTCGCCGACGGCCGGCCGATCTACGGCGGCTTCTTCTGGATCAACAACCTGCCGCGCGGAGGCAGCAAGCGTTACCCGTCACTGCCGAACAGCGCGTTCAGCATGCAGGGCGCCGGCGGTCAGAGCACGATCATCGTGCCGTCACACGAGATGGTGGTGGTCCGGCTCGGGCTCTACGAGGGGTCGTTCGGCGGGCGTGCCGATGCGTCGTTACAGAGCGCGCTGGCGCTGCTGGTGGAGGCGATTCCGGAAGAAGCTACGAAGGCGTGAGCACGGGAATCACGCGGCGGTTGCCCTGGCGGTAGATCCGGAAGTCGGAGTCGAGGGTTAGCACGGACGCCTGGTCCGAGCGTTCCACGATCCGCACCAGGCACGCGTCGGCGAAGGACATCGGCACGTTGCGGTACCGGCGGATAAGGCGGCCGACGGCTAGAACGTCTTCTTGTGCCGCGAGTACTCGGGTGACCTTCAGTACGCCCCGTTCGACGAGCGTCACCGGCAGGCTCTGATCCTCGCCGGCGCGCGCCAGGAGAAAAGAGGCTTCGGAGAGCACCGCTTCACAGGTGAGGAGTGGTGCCGCGAGCGTTTGAAACTGTTCCCGGGCCCACTCGTGATGGACCTCATCCGCGTCGAGCAGCGCGACGATCGGACCGGTATCAGCGACGACGGTCGGCGGCACGTCGAGCGTCCGAGACGACAGCCTGCTCGAGAAGATCGGGATTCGTCGCCAGGTCGCGGCGACCGCTCCGAACGGCGCCGATCAGATCGCCAGCCAGTTCGGCGCAACTCGGCGTCGCCGGCGTAGGAACGCGATCGAGCGCTTCCCCGACGATCTCTCGCAACAGAGCGGACCGCGTGATGTTGCGTCGTTGCGCTTCGCTTGCAAGGGCAGCGTGGAGCTCGGTCGGTAGCTTGACGGAGAGTGCGTGCATGCGCAGGAGCGTAATGCGATACGCCGCAGTTCGCAATACCGCCGCTGTCTCCGTTGCCAGCTACGCGCCGCGTTCTTCGGTGATCAGGATGTTGCCCAGCGCGCCTGCGTCGAGTTCCCCTTCGCCGGCCGGGAACTCGTTCACCTGCAGCATGTAGGTGAGGATGTCGAGATACGTTTCCCGCGGCAGGCTCCCCGGATTGTCGGTCGGCATCGTGGTCCGGATCGCCTCGAAGAGCTCGTGCAGCGTTTTGCCTCCCCACAGGAACTGGAAGCTGACGCCGACCAGGCCCGGGGAGTTGCTGCCACCGCCGAGATCCTCGCCGTGGCAGGTGGCGCAGTTCTGGACGTACGGCGCGACGCCGCGCTGCGCTTGGTCGGCGGTGTAGACGCCGTCCCAGATGGTCAGGGAGGCCTCGGCCGCTCCGGCCGCGTCGCGGTCGGTGGCCGCCGTCCGGGTGCGCCCGCTTGCAGCCGGCAGGTCGGCAGGCAGCGCGAACACGTGGATCGAATTGCCGTTGGTCGGCCGGCGGATGTGGGGAATGAGGTCGCGCGGCACCATCGTCGCCCAACTGGCGCCGCCGGTTCCGACGGGAATCGCCACGTACTGGCGGCCGCCGGCGAGGTAGGTCACGGGGAAGCCCTGGGCGGACGTGGGCAGCCGCGTCTGCCAGAGGATGCGGCCGGTCCGCGCCTCGTAGGCGTACACGTAACGGTCGTAGTCGCCGGCGAAGACGACGCCGCCGCTGGTGGCCAGCGCGGCGGTGTTGATGGGCGACAGCGTGCGGTGCCGCCACATGATGTCCCCCTCCCTGACGTCGATCACCATCAGCTCGCCGAGGTTGCCGCCGGAGTAGGGGTGCATCGTGTTGATGCGCTTGACCGGACCCGCCCCGCCGCCGCCGAGGACGCGCTCCACGGGGCCGAAGGTGGCCAACTCGCAGTTCATCGTCATTGGGATGTAGAGGGCGCCCGTGTTCGGGTCGTAGGACATGGCGCGCCAGCTCTTGAACCCGGACGTGCTCGGGCACATGTTGATCTCGACGCCGATCTCCGGGATCAGTTCCGGGCGGTAGGTCACCTCGCCCGTCTCGCGGTCGACGTCGACGAGGTTCTGGTAGCCGACGTCGATGGCGTCGAGGAACTCGCCGGTCTCCCGGTCGAGCTCCCACAGGATGCCGAGCTTGCCCATCTTGTAGAGCTTCTTCCGGCCGTCGACATCGATCAGGAGGGTCTCGAAGACCTCGTCCATGTCGTGGGTCTCGCCGGGCAGGTATTGGTAGTACCAGAGCAGCTCGCCGGTGTCGGGATCGAGCGCGAGGCTGGAGTTCGTGTACAGCGCGTCGCCGTCCGTGCCGCGGACCGAGCGGGCCCACGGCTTGGCCTGGGAGGTGGCCCAGTAGACGATCCTGAGTTCCGGGTCGTAGCTGCCGGCGATCCAGGCGTCGCTGCCGGCACGGAAGCGGAGCGGCAGGTCGCCCCAGGTGTCGCCGCCCGGCTCGCCGGGCCGCGCGACCGTTGAGGTCCGCCAGATCTCCTCGCCGGTGTCCGGATCGTGGCCGGTGATGAAGCAGACGTCGTCCTTGTAGCGGCCGCAGCCGGTGATGCCGGTGACCAGCTTGCCGTCGGCGACGATCGGGCCCGCGGTGTAGCGGTAGCCGAGAGCCGGGTCGGCGGTCGTGGTCTCCCAGATCAGCTTCCCGTCACGGGCGTCCAGCGCGAAGATCGTCGCCCGGGGGCTGGCGCCGAAGATGCGGTCGCCGAAGATCGCGATGTTCTTCTGGACACCGCGGCCGAAGGCGCCCGATCCGTCGCCCACGGGTTCCGGCCGGTACTCCCAGAGCAGGTCCCCGGTGGCGGCGTCGAGGGCCTGGACCACGGCTCCGGGACTCGGCAGGTACATGACCCCGTTGTGGATCAGCGGCGCGGCCTCCTGGGGACCGGTGTCGTCCATCGCCCACGCCCAGACCAGTTGAAGCTGGCCCACGTTCGCGGTCGTGATCTGGTCGAGCGGGCTGTAGCCCCAGGCGTTCTGCGTGCCGCGCCAGTGCAGCCACTGGCCCGGTTCCGGGTCGTTCAGCATCTCTTGAGTGACTGGCACGAAGGCGGTCTCCTGAGCGCCCAGGCCGGCGCTCAGGAACGACATCGCGGCCAGCGAGCAGGCGAGGCGTGTCAACGACTTCATGCGGAAGGCGCGATGCTACTTCACCGTGTGAGGCGGTGATCGAGGACCATCTCCTCGTTCAGCCCGGTGCCGAAGCCCGGCTCGCTCGGCGCCAGGAAGTCGCCGTTCTCGAACGGTCCCTGCATCGCGTCGAGGATTACCGAACCGGTGGCGAAGCTCTCCGCCATCGTGCAGCTCTGGGCGGTCAGCGAGATCGGGAGCCCCCAGAGGCTGCCGCCGCGGTGGGGAATGAGTTCGAGGCCTGCCGCTTCGACCAGGTCGGCGATGCGCTTCGCCGCCGTGAGGCCGCCGCACCAGGTGATGTCCGGCTGCAGGACTTCGGCCGATCCGACCCGCACCAGGACCTCGAAGCCGTGCTCCGTGTACTCGTGCTCGCCGCAGGCGACTTTCGTCCAGCCGGGACCGCCGCCGCCGATCTTCTCGACCAGCTCTGCATAGCCGAACACGTTGTCCGGCGACAGCAGTTCCTCCATGAAGTAGAGGTTCGCCGGACGCAGCCGGTCCGCGACGCCGACCGCCCAGTCGACGGTGCCGTTGCGCGAGACGCAGTCCGTCATCAGGTTGCCTTCCGGGCCCATCGCCTCGCGGGTGGCGAGCACGTCGTCGATCCACTGATTGGTTTCGTCCTCGGAGCTGTGGGGGCCGATGGGCAGGATGCGCTTGAAGTGGCGGATGCCGAGGGCCTTGCCGGCCGCGATGTCGCCGCCGGTCTGGTAGACGGCGACGCGATCGCCGGGCTGTCCGCCCAGTAGAGCATGGACCGACTCGCCGGCGTGCTTGCCCTTGATGTCCCAGAGCGCCGTGTCGACGGCGGAGAGCGCCATCGCGAAGACGCCGCGGCGGCCGTAGAGCACGGCCGAGCTGTACATCTGGTCCCAGAGCTGGTCGACGTTGAGCGGGTTCGTGCCGACCAGGAGGTGCTTGAGATGGCCGTCGATGATCTCGACGGCGGCGCTGCCCCCGGCGCCCATGCCGAAGCCAGTGATGCCGGCGTTCGTCTTGATGATCGCGATGATCGCGGACGGAAGCTGCTCGAAGGGTCCGCCCCAGCGCCAGCGGCGCGGATCGTCGTCGCCGGAGAAGACCGGCGGATCGAGCAGGCCCTCGGAGCGCTCGTTGATGTAGACGGGATAGGCGTCGACCGAGCGGACCGTGATTCGATCCGAGTCTCCGTCTTCGGGCTGCGGCCCGGAGCAGGCGCCGGTTGCCGTGCCGGCGATTCCCGCAGATGCCGCGACCGCGGCCAGACCGGCGCTGCGGCTCAGGAAGTCACGGCGGCTCGATCGTCCTGGCGCTGCGAAGTCGTGCTGTTTCATGGGGGAAGCTCCGAGGTGTTCGCTGCGACGAAGTCCGTGAAGATCGCGGTGGCGAGGTCGGGGCGTTGGAGCACCGAGCCGTGGCCGACGTTCTCCATCACGACGAGTTCCGCGTCGGGCGCCATGGCGGCCAGATCGCGGCTGGACGGGAGGTTCGGGTCATGGTCTCCGGTGGCGACCAGGGTCTTCATCGCCAGCCCCCGCGCCGCGGCCGCGAGGTCGAAGCCCCTGGAGATCGCCTGCATGGCGGGGCGGACCGAGTCCGGGTGGGCGTGTTGGCGCCAGCCGTTGGGCCGTTCGAAGCGCTTGATGCCCGCGATCTCCTGCTTGTGGACGGCTTCGCGGCTGCCTTCCCGCTGTGCCGGAACGTCCGGCGGGTCGATCGCGGCATCGTAGAGCGCAAGCAGGTCGACCCGTTCGGGGTGGAGTTCGGCATAGGCCAGAGCCGCCCGCGACCCCCAGGCCATGGACCAGACGTGGGAGCGCTCGATGTCGAGTGCCTCGAGGATCTTGACGGCGTCCGCCGCGTACTGTTCCAGCGTGTACTGGGAGGGGTCCGCCGCCGGCGTGCTCTGGCCGGTGCCGCGGATGTCGAAGCGGACGGTGCGGTAACCGCTTCCCAGGCGCTCGACGATGAAGTCCCACATGCGGAGCGTGCAGCCGCCGCCGTTCCAGAAGAGGACGGCCGGCGCCGTCGGGGCGCCGTCGACCTCGACGTTCAGCGTCGCGCCGTCGACTTCGATTCGCATCGGAAGCCTCGATGATGTCACTTGCCGGCCGTCGTCGTGGGCTAGAGTCCGCGTCTTGTCGTTGAGAACAGCGAGGAACGGAGGCGCTTCATGAAGAGTGCGCGCCCGCTCGAGTGCGTGGTGGTGGTTGTGACCCTGGCCCTGGGCTTCGCGTTCAGCGCCGCATTGGCGGCCCAGGATGCGGCATCGACGTTCGTGCCGGTCACGGACGAAATGCTCGAGGACCCGCCCGACTCGGAGTGGCTCATGTTCCGCCGCACGCACGACAGTTGGGGCTACAGTCCGCTGGACCAGGTCGACCGCGAGAACGTCCAGCAGCTCGGTCTGGTCTGGTCACGGGAGATCGCCGTCGGAACCTCCGAGATCACGCCCCTGGCCTACGACGGGGTCCTCTACGTTCCCTCGTTCGAGGACACGATCGAGGCGGTCGACTCGACGACCGGGGACTTCATCTGGCGCTACACGCGCGAGCAGCCCGAGGGGCTCTACGCGCAGGTCGGCTTCAACGCGAAGAACAACCGGAACATCGCGATCTACGACCGGCTGATCCTGAACAACAGCGACGACAATCACGCCTTCGCGCTGGATGCCGAAACCGGCGAGCTGGTCTGGGAGACGCAGATCCTCGACTACAAGGTGAACCCCGCGACTCACAGCTCGGGTCCGATCGTCGCGGACGGCCGCGTCGTCTCGGGGCGGAGTTGCCGTCCATGGGGCGGGCCGGAGTCCTGCATCATGATCGCGCTCGATGCCCTGACCGGGGAGGAACTCTGGCGGACACGCACGATGCCTGCGCCGGGCGAGCCCGGGGACGAAACCTGGGGCGACGTGCCGTTCGAGAAGCGGCACCACGTCGGCACCTGGATGGTGCCGAGTTACGACCCGGAGCTCGAGCTCATCTACTTCGGCACCGCAGTCACTTCGCCGGCGCCCAAGTTCATGCTTGGCGGCACCGAGCTGACGCACCTGTACCACAACTCGACGTTGGCGCTGGAGGCGGACACCGGCGAGATCCGCTGGTACTTCCAGCACCTGAACGACCACTGGGACCTGGACCATCCCTTCGAACGCATCCTCGTCGACCTTCCGGTGTCGCCCGATCCCGAGGCGGTGCGCTGGATCCGGGAGGGCCTCGAACCCGGCGAGACACGCAAGGTGATGACGGGGATCCCCGGCAAGACCGGCTTCGTCTACACGCTGGACCGCGAAACCGGCGAGTTCCTGTGGGCGCGGCCGACCGTGCCGCAGAACGTTGTCGTCGACATCGACGAAACGACGGGGCGGGCGGTCGAGAACACCGAGATCATCTTCACGGAGCTGGATCAGGAGATGCTCGTGTGCCCGACCTGGATCGGTGGTAAGGACTGGGAAGCCGGTTCCTACAGCCCGCTGACCCGGACCATGTACTACCCGCTGCGGAACATGTGCGCGCGGATGCTGGTGACGGGCGACACGAACAGCCCGCGGGCGCAGGCGTTCGAACAGCAGGTCGCGATCTACAACCTGGCTGCGGACCACATCCAGGCGCCCGGCGAGGAGTACCTCGGCACGGTGTACGCGATCTCCGCCGTGACGGGTGAAACGAAGTGGCTGTTCGAGACGGAAGGCGCAACCTACTCGGTCGTCGCGACGGGCGGGGGCCTGATCTTCGGCGGCGATTCGAGCGGGCGCTTCCGCGCCTTCGACCACGAGACCGGCGAGGTTCTATGGGAGGTCAACGTCGGCGCCCCGGCGATGGGCTACCCGATCTCCTACGCCGTCGACGGCCGCCAGTACGTGGCCATTTCGACCGGGCCGGGAAGTCTCCGCCACACGCCGGAAGGCGCCGCGCGCGCCCGGGGCGGGAGTCTGTTCGTGTTCGCACTGCCGGAGGGTCGCCAGGACTAAACCTCCAACAAGGTTGTAGGGGCTGCTAGGATCCAGGAATCCGAATCAATCCCGGCGCGGCTGAGCGTGTCGCGTGAGGCCGGCGTCCGGTCCTTGACGGAGGTACCTGGTGGCAGAGCGTCCCACCTACGCCTTCGGGCCGTTTCTTCTCGATGCCGCGGAGCGCCGGTTGCTCCGCCGCGGGCGAATCGTGCCAGTGCGGCCGAAGATCTTTCAGACGCTGAAGGTGCTCGTCGAGAACCGCGACCGTCTGGTCCACAAGGACGAGTTGATGGCGATGGTGTGGCCCGACACCAACGTCGCCGAGAGCAACCTCACGCACAACCTGTCCGTGCTGCGGAAGATCCTGGGCCAGGATGGGGAGACGCAGTACGTCGTCACGGTGCCCGGCCGCGGCTACCGCTTCACGGCTCCGGTCAGGACGCCGGTCGGGGGATCGATCGCGGTGCGGCCCTTCGCCAACATGACGCCCGATCCGGAACAGGATTTTTTCTGTGAGGGGTTGGTCGAGGAGGTGGTGGAGGCGCTGGTGCGGGTCGATGGCCTGCGGGTCGTGTCCCGGACCTCCTCGTTTGACCGAGGGCTGTCCCGCCTGAGCGCACCGCGGTTCGGTCGGAAGCTGGGCGTGGCGGCGATCCTGGAGGGCAGCGCGCGAAGGTCCGGCGACCGGGTGCGGATCTCGGTTCAGCTCATCCGGGTCGCCGACGGCATCCATCTCTGGTCTCGCCACTACGACCGGGTTCTCGGCACGATCTCCGAGATTCGGATTCAGGAGGACATCGCCCGGGCGATCGCGCGTCGGGTGAATGTCGAACTCCGGACTCCCAATGCCCGCCGGGCGAGGCGGCTCACGACGGACAACCAGGAGGTGTGGAGGGCGGAGTGGGGCTGATCCCCTAGCCGGTCCTCGTCGTGGGAGTCCCCGTCTTGTCCAGGGGAGACAGCGGGGAAACCGAGGCGCCGCAGTGGAGCGTGCCGCCCTCTCCGAGAGCTTGTTGACAATGTCAACAGGGCTGTGTATGTTGACGAAGTCAACTTCTGGCTGGAGGGACGAAGAGCCATGAGAGAGCGATCGACGCGGGGCGGAGTTAGGCACCATCGGCGAGGCCGATTCGCCATACTCACGCTCAGGGTGTGCCTGTACGGATGCGTCGGACCTGCCGCCACGCTTCCCGGCGCCCAGCCGGCGGAGCGGTTTGCCTTCGAGCGGTACGACGTGGTCACCGGCGCCCGCGAGCCCCAGACCGTCTTGACGGGCTTCCTTCTGGGAAGCTCGTTGGCGGACCTCGCGGTCGTGGACAGCGATAGGAACGATGACCGGCGCCTGCGGATCCTGACGTTCAGGGCCGGTGAATGGGTGCCGGAAGTCGAAACCACGCTGCGGCCCGGAACTTCCTTCGTTGACGTGGCCGCCATCGACGGCCGGGACCGGCTGGTGATCTACGGCGCCGGCCGGCTGACGTGGTTTGATCCCGAGTCAGAGACGGAGCGGGAACTCGCTGCGGTGGAGTCCGACTTCAAATCGCCGCGGAGGGGTGAGGTTGTCCATGTCGACATCACGCGCGACCTGAACGGCGACGGCCGCGACGAGCTCGTCGTGCCGCAGAACCACGCCTTCCATGTGCTCGTCCAGGGGAGCGGCGGTACGTTCGCGGATCCGGTGACCATCGGCCCCCCGACCGGGCCGGACCGGGTCTACCGCGGCGACGGCTACAGGTTCCGGCCGTGGGACGACGGTGGCCGCGTCCACGAGATGGACTACGACCTGGACGGACGCCGCGACCTGGTGTTCTGGAACCAGGACCACTTCGCGGTGCATCTCCAGGACCGGCGGGGTCTGTTCGCCGCCGAGGCCAGCACGACGTTCACGACCGAGGTCGCGTTCGACTCGGACGACCCTGCCTCGCTCGCCGCTCCCCAGGAGGTTCGCCACAGGCGTATCGACGACAGCCTGACCGGAGCCCCGACGGGGAGAGTGCTGCACTCGTTGACCGACCTGAACGGCGACGGCGTCGCCGACCTCGTGGTCTTCTCGCTGGACATCAGGAGCATGTGGAACGTGCGCTTCACGTACGAGGTCCACCGGGGCGCGCCGACACCCGGGGGCGGCACGGTGTTCGCGCCCGCTGCCGGCGCCGCGACTCTCTCGGACGGCCTTCCATACGAGATCGGGCCGTACGACTTCGACAACGATGGTCAGGTCGACGTGATGTTCAGAACGATGAGGTTCGGCGTCTTCAAGACGGTCCGCATGATTGGCGCAGGGATGCTGACCCGTTCCGTGCCGATGCGTCTCGACTTCTACCGCATGGAAGGTGGCGTCTACTCGGGCAAGCCGAGCGCCGTCCGCAAGATCAGAGGCCGCGCCCCCGGCGTTTCTGGAGAGAAGGGCATCTTCCATCCCTCGGTTCTGGTCGGGGATGTGAACGGCGACAGCCGCCTGGATCTGCTCGTGCAAAAGGGCCGGAAGGGTCTGAACGTCTTTCTTGGCGTGCCGGGATCCGAGCTGTTCGCCGGAAGGCCTGAGGAAGTCGCGATCGCCATGCCGAACGAGGAGTACACCTGGTTGGTGGACCTCAACAGGGACGGCAAGCAGGACGTCCTCATGCATCACACGTTCACTACCGAGCCGCATCGGGTGGCGATACTGGTGGCCAAGTGAAGGAAGTCGGCACTTCGGCTAGCGCCCGCGCGATGCAGGGTCGACGAGGCCTGTGGCCCATTCTGTTGCTTGGAGTACTCCTGTCGGGAAGCATGGGTCCCGCCGCCGCGCAGTCCACTTCCGGGCTGGCCGCGGAGTTCGCTTTCACGCAGTACGAGGTCGTCACCGGCTCCGCGAAACGTCAGACCGTCTTGACGGGGTTCCTACTCGGGAGCTCAAGCGCGGAGCTTGCGGTCGTGGACATCGACGACGGTGACGAACGCCGTCTGCGTATCTACGAGTTCGGAGACAGCGCCTGGGCGCCGCATACCGAGGCGGCACTCGGTCGCGACGTGCGATTCGTTGACGTGGCCAGCATCGGCGGACGTGACCTGCTGCTCACCTACGATCCCGGACGCCTGAACTGGTTCGATCCCGAATCGGCGACTGAGCGCCCGCTGGTCGCGGTCACTGCCAGCTTCAACCCGCCTCGCAGCGGCGAGATCCCCCATGTCGACGTCAGT
Source organism: Acidobacteriota bacterium (assembly GCA_028875725.1). NCBI lineage: Bacteria > Pseudomonadati > Acidobacteriota > Acidobacteriota bacterium. The sequence goes on along the minus strand of JAPPCR010000023.1, from coordinate 222,330 downwards.
CGGGACGTGAATGGCGACGGCCGAGACGACCTGGTCGTGCCGGGCGTCGATGGCTTCAGCGTGTTCATCCAGACGAGCGCCGGCGAGTTCGCGGATCCGGTGGCAATCGGCCGGTCCGCTGACTTGAGCAGGATCTACGGGGCCGATGGCTACCGGTACAACCCCTGGGATGAAAGCCGTGTCCACGAGATGGACTACGACCTGGACGGACGCCGCGACCTGGTGTTCTGGAACGAGGACCACTTCGAGGTTCATCTCCAGGATGAAGACGGGTTGTTCTCCCAGGCCGAGACCTTCACGACCGATGTCACATTCGACTCCGACGGACTCTCCTCCCTCGCCACCGGAGACATGACGGGGAGGGTGCTTCACTCGATAGCCGACCTGAACGGCGACGGTGTCGGGGATCTCGTGGTTTTCTCGCTGGAAGGCGCGAGCATCTCGCGCAAGCGTTCAACCTGCGAGGTGTATCTCGGCGCGCGGGCACCCGACGGCGGAACCCGGTTCGCGCGGAACGTCGACTTCACCTTCCAGTCGGACGGCAGGATTCAGCTCGGGATGAACCGGCGCGACTTCGATGGCGACGGCGACCTCGACCTGATGTTCACGACGATCGAGGTCGCGTACCTCGAGAGCAGTCTCTGGAAGAGGCTCAAGGGGTTCATGGGCGATGACGTCTGGCTGGATCTCGAGTTCTATCCCATGAAGGAGGGCCTCCATTCCGACGAACCCAACGCCATCCGCAGAATGCAACTGGATGGCCACCCCAGCGTCAGGGAGCTCGGGTGGGTGCCGCTGGACGTCGTGCTTCGAGGAGCCACGCACGAGGAACGGAAGACGCAGAAGCGTCACCTGCGCGCGTTCAACACGACCCTGCTGATCGGGGATGTGACCGGCGACGGCCGCTCGGACCTGCTGATAGAGGAAACCCATCGGAAACTGCTCGTCTTCGCCGGTGTGCCGGGACCCGAACTGTTCGCCCGGCAGCCTCAGAGGGTTGCGGTCGCCATCCCCAACGACGAGGAGTACACCTGGCTCGTGGACCTCAACAGGGACGGCAAGCAGGATCTGCTCATGCATCACGCGTCGACGACGGAGCCCCATCGGGTGACGATGCTGATCGCCCGTTGAGCCCGCCGGCGGACTCTGGCCATAGCTAGTCCGGGCTGCGACCTCGCATCCCGTCCAGGATCGTCTGGGTGGTTTGCCGGATCAGGTCGTCCACGTCGACGTTGGGGTCGATCTGCCTTTCGATCAAGAGCGACGCCAGACCGTGGACCGCGCTCCATGCGACGTAGGCTTGTGCTCGCGGATCCGCTGTCTCGATCTCGCCGCTCTGCTGGTGGACCCGGATCACATCGACCAGGTTCTCGAGCAGAGCTCCGGCCGCCTTTCGCAGTTCCGGTTGATCCTGGCGCTCAAGGGCCTCCTTGCCGTACATCAGGCGATAGTGCGCCGGATGCTCCAGGGCGAAGCGCACGTACTGCTCGCCCATGCGCCGGAGTCGCTCGACGCTGGATGAAGAGGCTTCTGCGTCGCCCGACCCCAGGCGCCGGTTGAGACGCTTGAACCCCGCGACCGCGACCGCGACCAGGAGGGCCGTCTTGTCGGGGAAGTGGCGGTAGGGCGCTCCCCGCGATACACCGAGGCGGCTGCCTATCGCCCTCATCGTTACGCTGGCGGCGCCACCCTCCGAGATCATGGCGGCGGCTTCTTCGACGAGGGCGGTTCGGAGATCTCCGTGATGGTAGGCGTGTACTCGCTCGGCCATGGCCGATTATGGCCAAGACGGATGTTGACATTGTCAACAGAGCGGTGTATGTTGACTCAGTCAACATTCTCCAGGGAAGGAGAGCATCGTGAAGAAGAGACCGAATAGCGGAGGCGGCAAGCACTATCGATCGAGCCGGATCTCGTGGCTGGCTTTGAGGATCTGCCTTTCTGGATGCGTGATGCCTGCCCTTGGGCACGCGGCTTCGGAGCCGGTGCCGGCGTTCGTCCCGGAGCGTCACGAGGTCGTCGTCGGCGCCGCCGAACGCCTGACCGTGTTGACCGGGTTCCTCCTGGGGGGCCCGGTTGCAAACCTGGCCGCTCTGCACATCGACGGCGACGGCGACCGCCGGCTGCGCATCTTCAGCTTCCTGGACGGCGACTGGTCGCCGGCGGTCGAGGCCACCCTGCGCCGCGACGTGTCGTTCGTGGACGTCGCGAACATCGACGGTCGAGACCGCCTGATTGCCTACGGCGGCGGCCGGCTGACCTGGTTCGACCCGGCGTCCGGGACGGAACACGAACTCGCCGCTGTGACCTCGGACTTCAGGACGTCGCCACGTCCGGAAGTGCTCCATGTGGACATCACGCGCGACCTGAACGCGGACGGCCGCGACGATCTCGTGGTGCCCCACGGTCAGGGCTTTCACGTCTTCGTTCAGACCAGCGGCGGTGGATTCTCGGAGCCGCTGACGATTGGCCCCGCTGCCGGGCTGAACCGCGTCTACGGGGCCGACGGATACCGCTACACGCCCTGGGACGAGGGCGGTCGCATCCACGAGATGGACTACGACCTGGATGGCCGAAGCGACCTCGTGTTCTGGAACGACGGCCACTTCGAGGTGCATCTCCAGACCGAAGACGAACTCTTCTCCCCCGAGGCCCGCACGTTCACGACCGGGATCGCGTTCGACTCCGACCAGATCGCTTCGCTCGCCGCACCGGCGGGGATACGCAGCCGGCGTCGCGATCACATGCCCGAGGGCGAGAGCAGGGGCAGAGTGCTGCACTCGCTGACCGACATGGACGGAGACGGTGTCACCGACCTGGTGGTGTTCGAACTGAAGGGCGCTAGCTTGTGGAAGATGCACTCCTCCTACGAGGCGTACTTCGGCGCTCCCGGCCCAAGTGGAAGCGTGGAGTTCTCACCGGAACCGGGCGCGGTGGTCGAGTCCGAGGGCATCATCTCCGGAATCGACCGGCACGATTTCGATCGGGACGGCCAGGTCGATGTGGTCGTGACGGCCTTCGAGCCGACGGTCTTCTCGGCGATCAGGGTGCTCGTCATGTCGATTCTGACCGGTGCCGGATCGTTCGATCTCGAGATGTTCCGCATGGAGGACGGCCGCTACAGCGAACGTCCGAACGCGGTACGCCAGATCAGGCCCAGAACCCCCAGGAAGAGCGGCGAGAAGGCGTTCTGGCCGGCGGTCCGGATGGGAGACGTGAACGGCGACGGGCGCTCCGACGTCCTGATTGCGAGGAACCGGAAGATGCTGCACGTCCATCTCGGCGTGCCGGGGCCGGGGTTGCTCGCCAAGAAGCCTCAGCGGTTCGCGATCCCGGTGCCCGAAGACGAGGAGTACACCTGGTTGACCGACCTGAACCAGGACGGCAAGCAGGATGTCCTGATGCACCACACGTCGACGACGGAGCCTCATCGGCTGGTCGTGCTGATGTCCCGCTAGGACCGGGTGCGCCGGCCCGCTGGCCGGCTCCTGGTGTCCTGTGGTTACAACTGGAACAGCCGCGTGACCTTCACGATCAGCGCGCTGTCGTTGAGCCCGGGGAAGCCCGACGTCAGCGTGTCGCGCTGTTCGTTGTAGACGACGAAGAGCTCGCTGCCGGGCGTGTACTCCCAGCGGAGCCGCACGTTCGCGGCGAGTCCCCGGCTTTCGGAGTCGTACTGAAACAGCGCGCTCACGAACATGCGCGGGTTCACCGTGTAGATCGCGCGCACGTCGACGAGCTCCACGTCGAAGTCGCCCTGCGGCAACTCCACGCGGTTGAACGAGATGCCGGGTTCGAGCAGGAACTGCGAGCTCAGACTCAGGCGCCCCCAGCCCCAGCCGAAGGACGTCTTCCGGCCGCTGTAGAAGTCGCCGTACTCGAGGAAGAACCCGCCCGAGATCCGCCGCTGCTGGCCCAGTTGCAGTTGGGCCTGCACGTAGTCGAAGTCGTAGCCGCCGACACCGAGCGTGATGTCCGAGGCGATGGGGAACGGATGCGGGAGGAACTCGTAGCTCCGCACATACGTCAGTTCGATCTCGTCCCCGCTGTGGAACTCGATGCCGAACTCGGCCTCGGCCTCGCGCGTCTCGACCAGGCCGGCGCCGTTCTCGATGTAGGCCATCGACCCGGTCCAGGAGTACTTGCGGACCAGCTTGCTGTCGGCCGGGCGCGGGCTGAACCGGAACTCGCCGAAGGAACGGCGCATGTCGTGGCGGCGGACGAAGCCGATGCCCGGGTTGAAGTTGCCGCCAACCCGCAGCCGCTCGAGCTGGACTCCGTAGCGGTCGCCGTTGTAGTCCATCTGCAGGCGATAGCTGGCCTCGTCGTCGGTGAGCCCCAGTGTGCTCGTTTCGGCCCAGTAGGTGTTGAACGTGAGGTTGTCGAAGAAGGCGAACGTTCCGTCGACGCCATAGGCTTCGTTGCGCCCGGCGCCGCTCTGGTCGATGGATCGGCGCGTGTAGATGACGCCGACGCTGCTGCGGCGCAGGATGTCCCGCTTGAGCCGCATGACGCCGAAGTTCGTCGCCATGGCGCCCGACAACGGTTCGTCGTCCGCCTGAATGTTCAGCAGCCCGAGCGTGTAGCGACCCGTCCGTCCGGTCAGACGGGCGCCGCCTTCGATCGGGATCGCGCGCCCGTCCTGGAGGCCGATGCGGCGGCTGTAGAACAGGGACGGCGTGTCGTCTGGCCCCCCGAATCCGCCGGCCCGGGCTCCGCCAAAGCCGAAGGTCCCCTGGTTCTCGAGGAAGAAGTCCCGCTTCTCGGGGAAGAAGAGGCTGAAGCGCGTCAGATCGACCTGCTGCTGGTCGGCCTCGACCTGGGCGAAGTCGGTGTTGTACGTGAAGTCGGCCGTGAGGTTCTGGCTGACTCCGTACTTGATGTCGATGCCGGCCTCGGCGCTTACGTCGTTCGAGATCTCCGGGTTCGCCAGGCGGTCGCTCACCATGTCGGCCACCAGATAGGGCTTGAACTCCAGGTTCCTCGAGGCCGGCGGGGCTTCCAGCCCAACCAGGGGTCCGGCCAGCGACATCTGCATGATGCCCATCGAGCCGAGCGCCACCGGGATGCGGTTCAGGGTCGAGCTCTCGTTCTTCCACTGCGTGTAGCGCTGCAGGTTGACGCCCCAGATCTGCGCGCGGCCGGGCCGATACCTGAGTGACCTGAACGGGATCGCGGCTTCGGCCGTCCAACCGCCCTCGAACCTGCCCGTTCTGAGATCCCAGACCGGATTCCAGTCGACGTTCATCTGGCGCTCGTCGGTGATCTGGGCGTCGAAGCGGCCGCCCGAGGCGTAGACGGTGAAGACGACGGCGTTGCGACCGTCGTGGAACGTGTCGAGAGCGATATCGAAGTAGTCGTCCTCGCTGTACGAGTCGCGTCTCATGTCGTTGGCCGCGATCCGGTCGGGGTCCTGCCAGCAGCGGAGCGACACGAAGACCGTGGTTTCGTCGAACGTGATCCAGACATCCGTCCTGTCGGTGGCCGGCTCCCCCGGCCGCGGTTCGACCTGAAGGAAGTCCGAAATCGGCGGCACGGCGTTGTAGAGAGCCTCGTCGAGCCGGCCGTCGATCCGAAGCGGAGTGGCGAGGCGAACGGCCCGGACCGTGGTCTTGCCCGAGTCGTCCCGGTTCATCACGGCCGGCGGCACGGGAGGAGCTGGGCCGTCGAAGGAGGGGGGAAGGTTCAGCGGCTCCGTCAGCGACGCGGGCGAGCCGGGCGCGGGTTCGGAATCCTGGCGTGCTTCGACGGCTTGAGCCGCAAGGAGGCCGATGGCGAGCAGGCAGATCGCAAGGCGCATGCGCGCCGTGCCGCGCGAGAGTAATCGCATGCCTCAGCCGATCCGGTTCTCGCCTGCGTTCTCGTCCTGGTGCAGGGTGACCGGCCAGCCGGGGAACTGGGCGTTCTCGCCGTCCGCGCTGTCGGCCGTGCTCAGAAAGCGGAATGCCTCGATCCGGTAGGTCTTCGCCTCCGTGTCGACCGTGACCAGGCCGAAGCCGCTGCTCTTCTGGTGGGCCCGCTCGTACGGGTCGGACGCGGTGCCGACCTCCGGATTCCCGACCGCGTAGACGTAGACGTGGTTGCCAAAGGGATCGCTGAACTCGCCGGTGTGCGCAAGTCCGTGGCGGGGCCGGTTGCGGTGAGGCGTTCCGACTTCGTCGGGCCGCCACCAGCGTGGGTAGCCGGCGCTGATCGCCGGCGTGCAGAAGGCCCAGCAGCCGTCGCGCTGCGCATCGGCGCCGTACTGGACGAGGGACGGCAGGTGCTGGTCGCCGCAGACGTGGAGGCACTTCGCCTTCCGAAGGATGCGGACAAGGCGGTTGCGCGGTGTCTGCGGCCAGCCGCCGCAGTCGAGATCCGCGATCAGGTAGTCGTCGTAGCCACCGTGATGCGTGGCGACGCCGGCGAACACCGTCTGGCTGAGCAGCACTTTCATCTTGTGCCCGCGCATGTCGCCTGCCCAGCGCTCCAGGAACGCTTCCTGCCGCTCGCCGAGCAGGGCGAGGCCGGGTTCGTCGAGGCTCGACGTGTCGACGCTGTCGTCGAGCACGTGGTCGGCCCGGCCGGACCCGGTGTCCACGTGCTCCGGTCCGCTCTTGAACTGCCGATCGGCGAGGATCGCGAACCCCACGCCGCCGTAGACCATGTCGCCGTAGTAGACGCTGATGTCCTGCTCGACCGGCGCCGGGTCGAACGGGTCCGGGTGGTGCGACGCGTTCGTGCGGTGAACGACGTTGACCATCCGCGCCGGCTCCCGGTAGCCGCCGAGCGAGGAAGTGCCCCGGCCGGTGTCCATCGCCTTGCCGCCCTCCCCCCAGATGTTTCCCTGGAACACGTCATGGTCATCCGGAATACATAACGTCGGTCGGCCCCGCATCGTTTCCCTGAACGCCCAGCCGAATTCGTAGTACTTGCGCAGATAGTTGAGGATCGCGGGCTCCGCGGGCTCCCGGATCAGGCCGTAGCCGCCGTGGTTCTCGTATAGCTGGTCGCCGGAGAAGAAGAGCAGGTCGGGGTCGCGAGCCAGGACGTGGTCCGCGACCGGAGCGTAGGGGAACGAGTAGTCGTTCTGGCAGGTGAGGCCCACCAGCCGCAGCGGCCGGCCGGCGGGGTTTGCCCGGATCGTGCCCCGCCACTCGTGCTCCGTCTCGCCGCCGTCCGTGTGCTGCTCCCGGTAGACGACCCGGAACGGGGCCGACACACCCTCGTTCCAGTTGGACAGGCGGAACGTCGCCGTCCAGGCGTCCGGGTCGAGCTCGGCAGAGCCGTGGAACCGCCATTCCCCGTCCTGCTCCGTGAGCAGCTGGACTCGCCGGTCGTCGTCGGCGCCCAGCGGCGGCAGCAGCGCCGTCAGCTTGACGACGAACCCCTCGTCGCCGCGGGAGTCGCTAAGCGAGTACATCGACCACAGGATCGGCCCGAAACGGCGGTCCTCGTTGACCTCGAAGGCATCCCCGTCCACCGTCCACTCGCTGAACCGGTAACGGGCGCCCTCGCCCTTCGGGATCTCCCGGTCGAAGTTGCTGACGATCGCGACGTTGCCGGTGATGTCCGCGGCGGGCACGGTGTGAGTGAGGCTTCCCAACTCGGCTCCGGAGGCTGTCCGAGCCCTCAGGCTGAGCTCACAGTCTCGGCCCTCGGCTCTGCCTTCAAGAACCAGGACGATCCCTTCAGCTGCGGCTGCGTCGCCGTCGACCGCCTCCTCGTTCGCTCCTCCAAGCACCAGCCGACTGTCGACCAGCCCGGCGTCGACGCCCACACCACGAGCAAAGCAGTTGCTCCGATGATCGTCGATCCGGTTGCGAACACCGATCCGGAACCCCACGCCACCGTCCCGTTCGCCCCCTTCCACCCGCCGGCAACGGACCGACATCCGAAACCACCCTTCGCTGCCCGTCAATCGATGCGTGATCAGGTGAATGTTCCGGTCACCGCCGCCCGTCTGCACCTCCGCCGTTCCGTCCTCGACCCGCCAGTCCTCCATCGGATTGGCCCAGAACGATTCCCCGAGCCACACCCGGTCATTGGTCCGATGCCACCGATCGACCCGGGTGCCTGAGTTGCTCCCGTCCTCCTCTTGCTGAGCCGCCGCGGCACGTCCGGTCCTTCTGGGAAGGGACACCACCGCTGCCAGAAGTGCGAGTAACCCGCGCCTGCTGAAGCGATGCCCAGTCCGAGAGGTCGCTTCCTTTTGACCTTTTCGTGGCCGCATCCGCCGCAGTATCGCACTGGCCCATCAACTCTGGAAACGCCGAGTTGCGGCTTGGGCCGAGTCCGAAGGCAGCTCGACGCCGTCCAGCCCGCACCGGGTCCGAGGGGGGAGGGTCCCAGCGGGCTCGAAGCGAGCGCCTCCCGAGATCGCTTCGGAAACCCAGGTCGAACCGAAGCGAGCGGAGTGAAGTGAGCGCCAGCTTCCCCTCATCCAAGAAAGCGCGGACCCGGGTGGCGCGATTCGCGCCACCCGTGAACCAGTCCGTGCGCCCGTTTCTTCGGGCGCACGGATGGCACGGCCGCTGGGACCCTCCCCCCTCGGACCCAACGCGGGCGGGTGACATCGACGCCACCGACGCTGCCGCCAGCCGCGCCAGCCGCGCTAGCGCGCCAGCGGATCCGGCCGGATCTGGAACTTCACGAACTTGCCGCGGGTGCCCTTGCCGCCCTCGGTGTGCCAGATGTAGTTCGTGCCGTAGTTGGCCCAGAGGGCGCGGCCCTTCCAGCCCGCGCCGGGGTCGTCGATGCGACCGTCGAGGCCGCGGGAGAAGAAGCCGAGGGGGTAGGGGACCCGCAGCGTGGTCCACTCGCCGGTGTGGGGGTCGAGGACCAGCAGGCTGTCCGAGTTAGATCCGGTGGCGATCGGTGTGTTCTCGCCAAAGCCTCCGATGTCGTGCTGATCGACCCAGTTGTAGTAGTGGAAGTCCGCCGGCACGTCCGAGCCCTTCATCGTGGGGCCTTCGGTCCGGTACAGCGTCCAGCCTTCGGGGCACTGACTGCCGTCCGCGCTGTCCGGCTCGTCGCGGGGCGCGCACTTGCGGACGTCCAGGCTCGCGAGGTGGCTGCTGCCGGCCAGGGCCGTCCACACCACGCCGTCGCTGGCGATATCGATCCCGCGCGGGTCGAAGCCTGGTTCCGGGACGCGGAAGATCTGCGACCGGCAACTCGTCGGCGGATCCTCGCCGCGCATCAGGCGGATGATGTAGCCGGGATAGGTCTGGGAGGCACCCCACAACGAGTCGTCGACCGGGCTCGGAATGACCGAGTAGAGGCCGTAGGAGAGTTGCGTGTCGTAGCGCGGGTCGGGCTCCGGCGTCGTCTCGACCTCGCCAGCCGCGGCCTGTTCTTCCTGGGCCCTGACGGCATCGACGCGGTAGGTGTAACCGCCCGCCGAGGCGACCGCGACGTTCCAGGGCTTCGTGATCGCGCCGTCGCCGTTCGTGTCGACGACCAGGGGGCACCAGCCGACGGCCTGCTGCTCGTCGCCGGTCTCGTCGAAGACCAACGTGTCGACCCAGGAGAAGCCGGCGCCGCCGCCGTTGAAGTACACGGTCTCGTTGGCGTCGTTGTCGAACTGCAGGTGGTGAGTCGAGAAGCAGGTCTCGATCAGCGTGAACCTCTGCGTCACCGGGTCGAAGAAGGAGGCGTGACGGCCGCCGGACCGCGGCGTCCACCAGGCGGCGTACCTGTTCTCCGGGTCGCTGCACCAGGCCGGCGGGCGGCGCGCGCCGCGGATCTTGGAGGTCAGCCAGACGCGGCCCTTGCTGTCGATCATCGGGTTGTGCGGGTCGGACGGGTTGTAGGGAGGATTGCCCCAGATGTGCTCGTCGCCCCAGAAGAAGGACGGCCGCATCGGCGGCGGGAAGCGTGACGGAACCTCGCTTCGCGGTTCCCGGGTGGGGATGTTCCGCGCGTAGCTCACGTTCTGGACGGGGTCCAGGACCACGAGCTGGCCGTGCCCCGAACTCGCGGCGTAGATGGGGCCGCCGGCGTTGACGCCGGGGTTGTTCTTGTCGGTCGACACGAGATCGTGCATGAAGGTCTTGCCGACGACGGAGAGAGTGTAGATCTCGGTGGTCGCCGTATCATTAAAAAAAAAAGGCGCCGGCGGCAACTCTCCCGCCGCGATGCGCTCCGTCCAGTCGGCGTACACGTCGAGAGACGCGTCCATGCCCTGAATCCGGAGCACGTTGTACATCTGGTTACCGCGCACTCCGGTGCCCAGCCGCCACTCCCAGGCTTCCTTGTGGGTGGTGAGCTCCGGCTTGGCCTCGAACACATGGTCGACGGTGCGGGTCTGGCGGCTCCCGAGCTGGTGGCAGAAGTTGCAGTCCGACTTCAGCGAGTCGAGCCAGTGGGCCTGGGACAGCATGCGGGTCCCCATGCCGTTGCCGTCGTCGCCGGTGCCGGGGAAGAGGCTCTGGTCCGGGGGCGCCATCAGGGACAGCCAGTAGTCGCCGGGATAGACCCTCGCGGCTTCTTCTGGAGTCGCTGCGGTGGTTGCCTGGAGCGTGACCGGGTCAACGGTGGGCCTCATCTCGAGCGGCTCGGAGTCGACGAGCCCGTACCCCCGTACCCACACGGCGTAGCTAGCGTCGGGCAGTTCCGGCAGCATGAACCGGCCGTCGTCGTCGGTGACGACGATCTTCACGAACTTCGTCGGCAGGTCTTCCGTCTCGGCGATCACCCAGACGCCGGCTTCAGGGCCCTCGGCGCCCTGGACGACGCCGCCGATGTAGCCGTCGGGTCCGGGAAACTGGGCTGTGGGGACGGTTTCGGTCGGCGTGCAGGCAACGGCCAGAAGAACGCCGGGGGCGACAACGCACTGGATCAGCCTGGAGGTGGTCATGGGAACACCTTAGCGCCTCCGGGTCCAGTAGCCAGAGCGGCTGATCGCCGCGATGTCGGTCTCGGCGTGGCCCTAGCGGCTGTGCCGTTCCTCCGCCGTCTGCTTCAACGCCCGGCCGACGCTGGCGAAGCCGCGGTGCATGGCGCCGCCGAACAGGAGGCGGGCAACCGGCGCCAGCGGTCCTTCGAGGGTGTCGGTGTTGAAGTAGGTGCAGCTCGTCTCGCTTCGCTTCTCGAGTCGCTGGACGCGCAGCGCCTTGACGAGCCCGAGGGCGACGTTCGTGGTCCAGGCCAGGCGGGTCGGCGGTTCGACGATCGCGATGCGCTCGGTCTGTTTCCGGTTGTAGCGGTCCAGCTTGACGTCGAAGTGGATGGTGGAGCCCACGCGCACATCGGTCTTCGTGTAGGTCCGGGCGAAGGGATTCCATTCGTGGTAGCGGTCGAGATCGACGAGGAGGTCCCAGGCCACCTCGATGGGAGCGTCGATGTCTACCGGTTCCGAATCGATGGCGTGCTTGAACATCTGAGGCCTCCTGCGTCGCTACTGCTGGCCGAGCGACCGGAACCAGCGGTCCGTTTCTTCCCAGAGGCGTCGTGATGCCGCTTCGTCCCGGGCGTCGGGGATGGGCTCGGCCTTCGTGCAGCGTTCATGGTAGTGGCCGCCTTCCAGGTGAGGGTCCGTGGCGCAGTGGATCGTCGTCTGCGCGGCCTGCTCCGGCGTCAGGAGGATCAGCGGCGCCAACGGCGTAGCCAGGCGCTTCGTCCGCCTGAGCCACCGGGGTTCGTCCTGCCAACCGAAGGTCATGTTCGAGTAGGCCGACCCCGGATGCAGGGCGGCGGCCCGGAGGTTGCCGTCCGCCGCGTAGCGGCAATGCAACTCGAAGGCGTGGTGAATCAGGGCCAGCTTGGACTGGCCGTAGGCGGTCCAGGAGTCCAACCTCTCCGGGGGAGCGAAGAGACGGTCGTTGCTGCCCTTGTCGTGCTGGTGCGAGGAGACGTTGATCACCCGCGCATCGCCGCTTCGCCGACCCGACTCGAGCAGCATCGGCAGCAGCAGGCGGGTCAGGTGGAACGTCCCGAGGTAATTCGTTCGCCAGTGGATCTCGAAGCCGTCGGCGGAGAGCCTCTGCTCGCGCCAGCGCCAGAGCACGTCGCGAAGGATGCCGGCGTTGTTGATCAGCACGTCCAGGCGGCCTCCGGATATCTCCCGGTACCAGGCAGCGAAGTCCGCGACGCTTCGGGAGTCGGTGAGATCGAGCCGGCGGGCCTCGATGGCGTTCGGTCGCTGCCCTGCGTCCGGCACGTCCCGCAGCAGGGCCTCCCTGGCGGCGGCGCTGTTGCGGGGGCAAGTCACCGCGACGTCGGCTCCCCAGGCGGCCAATGTCCTCGCGACCTGGTAGCCGATCGATCCGGGCGTCGCGCCGGTGACGATCACCCTTCTGCCCGACATGTCGACTCGCTCGGCCATCGGCTTGCGCGAGCAGAGCTCCCACATGTGGTGGAAGGCCTTCGAGAGGCCGGATCCGGGTCGGTAGGCCATTGGAGCTAGTTTGGCGGCGCCTGCGTCTCGAACAGCGCCTCGCTGGCCTCCCACAAGCTGACACCGTTGGCCGGGTCCGTGGCGTGCCCGGACGGGCGTTTCTCATGCAGCATGTGCAGGTAGATACCGGTCCGCTTACCGGCGTCGTCGGCGCAGCACAGGTAGCTCACGGGCCTGGCGGCCTTCTCCGGCGTCAGGAAGAAGAGCTTCATCATCGGGACCACAAGAGGTTTCAGGAACCACGGCGTTTCCCGGGCGATGGCCGTGTTGACGGGGCCGGGGCAGAGCGAGTGCACGGCGACGTGCCCCTCGCCTTCGCGGTTCAGGCGTCGCGAGAGTTCGGTCGCATAGGTGCAGACGACGAGCTTGCTCGCTCCGTAGTGCTTGATGCCGTCCCGGACGCCGTAGTCCACGAACGCGCCGAAGCGGTCGAAGTCGATCGGTTCGGCCGAGCGGTGGGCGTCGGAGGAGACGAGAACGATGCGGGGCGCGTCCTCGATCCTGGCCGCCGGACGCACCGTGCCGTCCTTCAGCCAGCGATCGACGAGGACGCGGTTGGCCAGAAAGTGGACGGCGAACATGAGTTCGAAGCCCTGCGGCGTCCGGCGCGCGCGGCGCGGAACGACGCCGGCGTTGAGGACGGCGATGTCGATCGTCGTCTCCCGGTCATGTAGTTCGTCGCAGAGCTGGTGGATGGAACGCATGTCGGAGAGATCGACCCGCAGCATCTCGACCCGGTCGGAACCGGAGGCGGCCCGGACCTCTTCGCCCGCCTCGGGGTGGCCGCTTCGGCAGGCCATCAGGACGTGGCCGCCGCGCCTCGCCAGGTCGACGGCGACGGCCTTGCCGAGACCGCTGTTCGACCCCGTGACCAGGCACGTCTTGCCGTCGATCCGCACGGAACCGGCAAGAGGCTCGATCTCGGCGGGTTCGGCGGCACGGTCCCGGACCGCCTTGCGCAGGACCTTGAAGAGCCTTTTCACGTCTCGGTGTCTCCTCTACGCGGTCTCTGTCTGCTCGGTGGGAATGCCGTGCCGCTGCCGGTAGGCCGCCATGCTGTTCTCGATTGTCTCCCGGGTCAGGCCGAAGCTACCCGCATCGTAGACGTGGCGCCCGTACCGGTGCTGCACGTTGCGACTCACCGTCCGCTCGGCCGTCTGTTTGGCGTCCGGCCCGAAGGGGATGCCGGCCCGCGCGTAGACCTTCCGCACCTCCGCCATCGGATCCTCGACGAGGTCGTAGTAGGACACGTCGACGAAGCGGCGGGGGTCCGCCGCCGCCCGGGTGCGCGCCGTCAACTCGACCAGGCGGCGCGTCTTGGCCAGCCAGTGCGAGCCGATCTCGCGCGGGTCGACCCGGTCGCTGAAGAGGCCGCGGCCATGGGCGACCATGCTGCAGAAGGAGGGAACCGTCTTCAGCGGATCGCGGTGCGTCTGCACGATCGTGGCGGTCGGGAAGACCTCGAGAACGACGTCCAGGTACTCCATGTGATGCGGCGTCTTGAGCACCCAGTTGAGACGCGGGTGCTGCCAGTGCAGGACCTGAAGCAGGGTGCGGAACTCCTCGTACGTGCGCGTATGGTCCTGGCCCTCCAGCCAGCGAGAATAGGTGGGCACGTGCATGGTCGCCTCCGCCGACTGGCTCATGAAGGAAACGTCGAGCAGCAGCACGTCCTCCTCGGGAGCGTCGTGTTCGGCGGGGTGGACGGCGAAGAAGGCGGGCGCCAGGTACGCGATTGCCCGCTCCGCAATGAGGGCCTTTCGAACTCGAGCGTGGGGATCGCCCGGCTCCTCACGCGGCAGGGGCAGCGGGTTCAGTCCCTCCCAGGCCGCGACGGCGCGCATCTCGGGGTGCGAAGCGATCAGCCGGTGCAGCGTGGTGGTGCCGGTGCGCTGCAGGCCGGCGATCACGACGATCCGGCCGAGGTCGATATCGCGGATCTCCGGACGCCGGCGGAGGAGTTCCTCGACCCGCAGGCGCGTCGCCAGCGCTCCCTCGATCCGCCGCCGCTGGATCAGCCGGCCCAGAAGCGTGAGGTCGGCCTCCTCGTTGATCGAGCAGACGAGGACGGACAGGGGTTCCATGAACCACTCGTCGCCGAAGCTGGACAGGCCGGTTCTCCTCCGGGCCTTCGCGACCATCGAGTCGACGTCGAGCTGCCTGTCGATCCCGACGCGGCTTGCCGCTCGGCCGGCGGCGTTCAGGAGCGCGACCGGGAGCGGCCGGTAGGGCCGTTCGTAGTCCGTCGGTGTCTCGGCAACCCGCTTCGGCATCGTCAGCGGCGAAGCGCCGACAGTTCGGCCAGTTTGACGACCCGGGTCGCGGGTTCGGGGTGCTCTTCGGCCCGGATCCACCGGAAGGACATGGTCCCGGAGGTGTGGCCGGCGGTGTCGAGCCAGTTCGGGAGCCCGGGATCTTCGTGGGCCACAATCAGGCGCACCGAACCGTCCGGCTCGTACTCCGCCAGGTGCTTGTTCGTGTGGATCGTGTGGTAGCGGTAGTCCAGCGACTCCAACCAGTAGTTGTTGAGCTGGAAGTTCCAGTGCTCGCACTCCGGCGGCATGGCCTCGATGACCAGCGCCTCGTCCTCGGCAAGGTGCCAGTGCGAGTGGTAGTAGGCGATGTTCGGGTCGCCTCCGGCCTGGTTCGAGGTCTCCTGGTCGAAGCGGGGCAGTTTGTTCGAGTGCTTCTGGAAGTCGCGTGCCCACTTCGCGAAGAGCAGCGAGGCTCCGGCGACCAGCGTGCTGGCCGAGCGCAGCCCCTCGTCGATCTGGCTCGGGGTCAGCGGCGAGGGTCTCTTCTCCTCCGGGGCGCAGTTGATCCGTTCGATGTGCAGTTCGGCCGGGACCTCGGTGCGCCGGTCGAGGAAGGTCTGGCGCACGATGAGCATTCCCGTGTCGGGCTTCATCGGCAACCAGTTGCCTTCCTGCTCTTCGCAACTGAGAACGAGTTCGAAGCGGCCTTCACCGTCCATCTCGAGCTCCGCCGCCTCGACGTAGCCGGTCGGCGGCAGGCCGCCGCCCTGGCCGTAGTGGCCGGCCTGGGTGCCGAAGCCGAGGTAGGCGACCGTGTTGCGACGTCCGGTGATCCGGTACTCGCAGGCGCCCGACAGCGCGGCCGTCAGGTAGTGGTTGTCCGGATTGTCGGAACCGAGCTTGACCGTCTCGTTGGCGACCCGGTGAAGCACCGGCGCCCGCGGGTCGGCGTGCTCGACGAAGGCCATCAGCCCTGCCCGGGCCAGACGGCTCAGGTAGCGGTAGCCCTCGGCCTGGTTGAAGGAGTCACGGGGTGTCCCCGGGAAGTTCAGCGACGCGCCGGCGGCCTTCAGCGTGTCGCAGAACTCGTCCCAGGAGCGGCCGGTGACGACTCGCTGCGAGGCGACGTCGTCCTCGGACTGCCCGCGGAGTTTGCGCATCGCCAGCGTGGTCCGGCGAAAGAACGCAAGCAGGGCGATGGCGAGCTTCCTCATCGTTCCTTCCTTCCGCTGTCACTCGGCGGGGCCGACGGGCGTGCCGTAGGGAACCGGCGGCTCGCGCTCGTGCGTCGGGCCGAGCGCGACGATGCGCCAGCGTCCCCGGGTTCTTCGAACGTCCAGGGACTGCGTCTCGTAGCTCGCCGCGCGCACGTACTCGACCTCGAGGCGCACGACCTCGCCCAGGTCTTCCTTGCCGGTCACGGCCACCCCCTTGAGGCCGGCGATTCGACTGCGGAGGTACTGCTCGAAGGCGGTATGACCCATCTCGTCGCGCACCGTCGCAAGTTGCACGCGCAGCTCCCCCGCGAAGAGATCGAGATAGGCGTCGACCGCGCCCTCGCGGCTCGCGTCAACCATCTCCCAGAAAACGTCGCTCGGATCGCCGGCATCCGTTCCGCGCTCCGGCAGCTGGTCGCGTAGCGCCACGATCAGGCCCGCCGTGAGCACGGCGACGGTCAGCGCCGTCGCGCCGAGGCTGCGGCTCACTCTCACGGCTGGCGGTTCGACCCGGGCGTCAGCTCGCGGCGGAGGAAGTCGATGTCGATCGTGCTCTGGCCGGGCTCGAGGATCGTCTTCCGCATGCGGGGAAGAACCCGCTCCATCGTCTCGAGATAGGTGCGCGTGCGGATCTCGGCGCGCGCCCCCTGGTCGGCATTCGCGATCGAGTGGAAGCGGTCGGCTTCACCGGTCGCGCGTTCGACCTCGCCGGTGCGGAAGCTCTCGGCCCCGGCGACGAGCGCGCGGGCCTCGCCGCGCGCCACCGGGACGACCTCGTTGCGGTAGCTCTCCGCCTCGCGGATCAGACGGTCGCGATCCTCGCGCGCGCTGGCGACATCGTTGAACGCTTCCCGGACGAGACTCGGCGGACTGACTCCCTCAAGGCTCGCGGACAGGACGGTGACGCCGGTCCCGAACCGATCGAACAGTTCCTGCGAAGCGGCCTGGACGCTCTGCTGCACCGCCACCTTGCCGGTGGTCAGCAACTCGTCGACGCCCATGCCGGCGACGACCTGGAGCAGGGCGCTGCGGCCACTCGCCTCGAGCAGCGACTCGACGTTCGCGAAGCGCAGCGAGTAGGCGAGCGGATCGTGGATCGCGTAGAGGACCACGAGCCGCACGTGGACGACGTTGCGGTCGCCGGTCAACCAGCGCGCCTCGGCCGGTGTCGCGTCGCCGCCGAGCACGCGGTCGGCCGCCGCGAATCCGAGCGTCAACCGCTTGGCTTCCCGCACCTTCAGCTTGTCCACCCGGCCGACCGGCCGCGGCCAGTTCCAGTGCACGCCTGGCCCGGCCGGCGTCGCGCTCGCCCGGCCGAGAACGCGGACCACGGCCTCCTCGTCGGGCGCGACGAAGTAGACCCCCCAGGCCGCCCACATCAGCGCCAGGGTCAGCGCCGCGGCCGGGATGGCGCGACGGCTCATTCGGAGCCGCCCAGCAGTGAGAAGAGCTCCGAGTCCGCCGACAGGATGACGGTCGTCTGGTCGTCGAGAATCGACTCGTAGGACTCCAGGGTCCGCAGGAAGCGGTAGAGGGAGGGGTCCTGCCGGTAGGCGTCGCCGTAGATGCCGGCCGCCTCGGCGTCGCCCTGGCCGCGGAGGATCTGGGCGTCACGGTAGGCGTCCGCGAGGATCAACTCCCGGTCCCGGTCGGCCTCGGCGCGGATGATCATCGCCTGTTCCTCGCCCTGGGCCCGGTACTCCTTGGCGATCCGCTCGCGCTCCGCTCGCATGCGGGCGAAGACGGACTCCAGGTTCTGCTCCGGAAAGCTCAGGCGGGTGAGCTGGACTTCGAGAATCTCGACACCGAGCTGAGGCAGGGAGACGGCGACCGCGGACTCGCGGACCTCCGCCGAGACCTCCTCGATGCGCAGATGCTTCGGCTTCGTGGACACGAGCTGCGAGAGCTCGGTGCGGCCGAGCGCGGCCGCGAGGCCGGCCCAGACCACGTCGTGCAGCCGCATCTCGGCGCCGGAGATGTCGCCGATCGTCTCCAGGAAGCGCGCCGGGTCGGCGATCCGCCAGACGACCGCCGTGTCGACGACGAGGTTCTTCTTGTCCTGGGTCAGGAACTCGGCCGGCGCCGGATCGTAGAGGAGCACCCGGTTGTCGAAGCGAAGCCGCCGGTCGATGGGCCACTTCAGCTTGAGGCCCGGATCCTCGATCGTGCGGACCGGCTTGCCGAAGCGGGTGACGATCGCGCTCTCTGTCTCCGGCACAACGAAGACGGTCCGGGCCAGCGCGACGATCGCCAGCACGGCCAGACCGGCCCGCCACCAGGACGTGGCACGGCGCGGCGAGTGCTCGTGTCCGTCGCCGCCGTCGTGGCGGTGCGCGTCGCCGTGTCGGTGGTGGTGGTGACCGTGATGGTCGTCGTGTTGGTGATGGTCGTGTTGGGTCATTGCTCTACCTCGTTCTGGGACGGACCCGGTGGAGGAACGAAGACATCGAGAAGGCGGTCCGGCGTTTCGTCGACGAAGACAAAGCGCTTGCGACCGCCGGTCGCGTCGGTGATCAGTTTCGGTTTGCCGGCGAGCGAGCCTTCGATCGTCTGAAGCTGGAGCCGGAAGCGGTGCAGGTCGTTCGCGCGCCGGTACGCTCCGGCCCGCAGTTCGAAGCGTTCGCTCTCGCCGCGGCCGGCCTCGACGCGGCGGTTCTGGTAGGCCTCGGCTTCGAGGAGTTGGCGGCGAGCCTCGCCGCGGGCAATCGGCAGGCGCTCGAGCGCGTAGCCCTCGGCCTCGTCGATCAGGGTCTCGCGCTCCTCGAGCGCGCTCGCCGCGTCGCGGAAGGCGTCGACGACATCGAGCGGCGGGTGGGCGTCCTGTACCGTCGCGCTCACGACCTCGACGCCCGCGCCGAGGCTCTCGAGCAGCGCCGCGAGATGCGAATGCCAAGCCTTCTCGATGCCGTCGCGCTTGCCAGTCAGCACGTCGTCGAGGGAGTGGCCGGCGAGCACGGTGCGGAGCGACCGCTCGGCGCTCGTCTCGACCAGCAGCGCGGGATCGACCGTGACGAAGGCGAAAGCGGCGGCGTCGGCGACCCGGTAGTGGATCCGGGCAGCGACCTCGACCAGGTTCTCGTCGCCGGTCAGCATCAGGCGTTCGAGCGGCGGCGTGTCGTCGAAGCCGGCGTGACGCACGTTCCACTCGTAGCTCGCCGCGGCGCCGGCCTCGCCCGCAACGGCTCCTCGCGGCGAGCCGACCGCAGCCATCCGCAGGCGGTCCGGTTCGACCCTGGTCACCCGATCGACCGGCCACGGCCAGCGCAAGTGCAGGCCCGGACCGAGTTCACCGCCGACGTGTTGGCCGAAGCGCTGCACGAGTCCGACTTCCTGGGGATCGATCATGCGCAGGCCGCTCGCGGCCCAGACCGCGGCGAGCGCGAACGGCGCCGCGCGCAGCAGCCGGGGCGCCGCCGACCGGATCCGCGCCGGACTGCCTTCGAGCGCGTGTTCGATGCGATGAACCGTCGCGCGGCGGCCTGCGTTGAAGGCCTTCCAGCCGGCGGCCAGCCCGTCGACCGGACCGGCCAGAATGCGGAAGCGACCAAAGCCCCGGTCTTCGCGGGCTGCCACCGCCCGGCCTTCGTAGAGCAGCCGGACGCAGTTCAGGATGACGAGCAGCGAGGCGGCCTGGTGGACGATCGCAGCCGCAGCCGGAGGCAGCCAGCCGAAGGCGGCGAAGCCGACAGCGACGAAGTTGATACCGAAAGCGAAGATCAGGATGCTGCTGCGGATCCGGGCGACGACGCGCCGCGAGTAGCGGACCAGGGGCGCCAGGTAGTCGAGCCGGTCGGGCAGCAGGACGACCTGGGCCGCTTCGGCCGAGAGGTCGGCGGCACCGTGGCCGATCGCGACGCCGACAGACGCGGCGGCGAGCGACGGCGCGTCGTTGATTCCGTCGCCGACCATCAGGACGTTGCGGTCGCCGCGGGAGAGCTCGCCGAGCCTGCGTACCTTGTCCTCGGGCAACAGTTCCGCCTGGACCTGGTCGATGCCGGCCCGGCGGCCGATCGTGCGGGCCGTTCCCGCGGCGTCGCCGGTCAGCATGACGATCGGGTCGAGCCCGGTCTGGCGCAGGTCGGCGACTGCTTCGGTCGCTTCATCCCGGAGCGGATCGGCCAGGGCCAGCGCGCCGGCCAGCGCGCCGTCCACGGCGACGGCGAGCCTCGTCTCGCCGCTTCCCGGCGTCGGCACGACGCTCTCGGCCATGGCGCCGATCTGGTCTTCGCCGATGACCTCCGCCAGCAGCGCCTGGTTGCCGACGGCGATCTCGTGCCCGTCGACTGTGGCCGTCACGCCCCGGCCAGGATGGAGCCTGAAGTCCCCGGGCTCCGAGAGGTGGAGCTGCCGCTCGCGGGCTTCGGTGACCAGCGCGCGGCCGAGCAGGTGCTCGGACGTCAGTTCGGCGCTCGCCGCGAGTCGGAGCAGCCGATCCTCGGCCATGCCGACAACGGGCGCGACCGCGGTCAGCGCGGGCCGGCCGCAGGTCAGCGTGCCCGTCTTGTCCAGCACGCAGGCATCGATGCGCGACAGCGACTCGATCACGTCGCCACCCTTGACCAGTGCTCCCTCGCGCGCCAGCCGGGCGATCGCGGAGGCCATGGCGGCCGGCGTCGCCAGCACCAGGGCGCAGGGGCAGGCGACGATCAGGGCCGCCACCGTGCGCATCATCTCGCCGGTGAACAGGTAGATGCCGCCGGCGGCCACCAGGACCGCGGGCAGGAAGAAGCGGGCCAGCCTGTCCGCCGTGCGGACGACCCGCGCTCGGCGGCTCTGCGCGTCCTCGATCAGGCTGGCGATGCGGGCGACCGTCGTGTCGCTGCCGGTGCGCTCGGAGCGGATGTCGAGGACGCCGTACTCGTTCAGGCTGCCGCTCCACACCGTGTCGCCGACGCCGAGCTGGGCCGGCAGCGGTTCGCCCGTGACGCTGCTCTGGTCGACGGACGACTCGCCGCGCTCGATCATCCCGTCCACCGGCACGCGCTCGCCCGCGAGCACCCGCACCACGTCGCCGATCTCGACCTGTTCCAGCGCGACGAGCTCCTCCCCGCCCTCGCGCAGCACCCGCGCCTGCTCCGGCTGGCTGGCGACGAAGCCGGCGATCGCGCCCTTAGCGCGGTCGACCGTCCAGTGCTCGATCCCCTCACCGATCAGCATGATGAACATGACCTCGGCGGCGGCGAAGTACTCGCCGATCCAGACCGCCGCACCCGCCGCGATGGCGATCGTCAGGTGGGACGAGAAGTGCCCCTGGAGCAGATCCAGGATCGCGTGGCGGATGAGCGGATAGCCGGCGACCAGGGTGAGGATGAGCGCCAGGTCGATGCCGGCGACGGTCCGCACGACGCCAAGCAGGTAGAGCAGCAACAGGACGCCGACCGCGGCGCAGAGCGCGACGTAGCCGATCCGCTGCAGCAGCCCGTGGCTGTGCGAGTGGCCGTGACCGTCGTCGTGGAAGCGCGAGCCCACTAGATGGCAAACAACATCATGGCGAGACCCGAACTCGCGATCGCGAGGCCGCTCAGCGTGTGCGCATGCGCCGTGAGGCGGGGGAGCCGTGCGAACTCGAGGCCCCGGTAGGCGAGGGCGACGACCGCCGCCATCGTCGCGATCGTTGTCACACCGAAGGCAACGGTCACCGGGATCACGGCCCAAAGGCCGACCTGGAACGCCGGCACCATGAGGATCGGGATCAACGGCTCGCAGGGGCCGAGCACGAAGATGACGAACAGGCTCCAGGCGGTGAGGCCGGCCACCCCTGCAGCCGGAACCTTCGGGTGGTCGTGGGCGGCCGCCTCGGGATGTTCATGGGCATGGACGAGCCCGCCGGCATGGGCGTGGACGTGGCGCTGCCGCCGCCGCCTGCGCGCCAGTGACCAGCCGGCATAGGTCAGGCCGAACGCCACCAGGGCCCAGGCCGCCAGGTCGCCGCGAACCGCCTCGATCGATTCGGAGACGCCGACGCGGCCCTCCATCCAGTGGTGCCCCTCCTGGAGATCCAGACCGGTCGCGAAGATGGCCAGCCCGATGCCGGCGCCGCCGAGCAGAACCGACGAGGCCACGTGCCCACCTCCGCACAGCCCGGTGA
The DNA here is from genome assembly GCA_028875725.1 of Acidobacteriota bacterium. Classification (NCBI taxonomy): domain Bacteria; kingdom Pseudomonadati; phylum Acidobacteriota; species Acidobacteriota bacterium. The sequence goes on along the minus strand of JAPPCR010000023.1, from coordinate 200,391 downwards.
TCCACAGCGTCCGGCGCAGCGACCATCCGCGCGCCTTGCCGAGGACGACGAACGGCAGCGTGTGGTCGATGCCGATCAGCGTGTGGACGAAGCCGATGCCGACCGCGGCCGAGACCAGGACCCAGACTGCGTCCATTCCTATTCGACCGTCACCCAGATCGGCGACGACCAGGCGATCTCCTTGTTCTTCTGGATCACCCGCACATAGTAGTAGTGCTCGCCGGGCTCGACGTCGCTGTCGACGAAGGTCAGTTCGACTTCCTGTTCGAGGTTCTGGCGGTTGTAGAGGAAGGTCTGGTCGCGGATGATGTCGACCTGCTCGATGCGGGCGGTGCCGATCACCTTGACGAGCAGTTCGAAGCGGCCTGACACCTCCGCGATGTCGCCCTGCAGGTACTCCCGGCCGTTCGCGCGCATCCGGTAGTCGAGGATGATGTTGTCCGTCGCGGCGTAGGAGTGGCGCTTCCTCATCGCGTCGAGCAGGCCCTCGGCGGAGAAGTCCTCGGCGATCGTGGCGGCGTAGGAGATGTGGGTCGAGATGTGGTCCGACGCGGCCTGCACGCCGAGCTTGTAGCCCTTGGCCCAGGCGTTCCAGACGAAACCGGCGGGCTGGAAGCCGCCCTGCTGGCCGATCGGCTTCTCGCGGGTGGCCGCTCGGGGAGCCCCTTCGTACTCGGCCGAGGTGCGGTCGCCCTGGTAGATTTCAACCAGCGGCTCGACCTCGGGGTCGTTGTCGCGCCAGTCGGTGCCCATGCCCGTCGCGGAGGTATGGGGGATCGAGATCGCGTCGTGCTCCCGGAGATACGCGAACAGTCGCGCCGCTCCGTCCTCGCTCCGCGATTCCGCCTCGGTGATCGGCAGGGTCGGGATGCCGCGCTTCGCGGAGAGGATGTTCCGGTGGCCGCCCGGGTAGCTGATGCTGCGCTCGTAGGTGTAGACGGGCACGAAGCTCCCGGGCAGCCGGAAGATGTTGGCGATCTGGGGATGAAGCCAGTTGACGTACTCGATGTCCTGGCCGCCCCGGTTGTTGTGCTCGCTGACGCCGAGGAAGTCGAGTTCGGCGGCGTCGAGGGCGTAGCGGTAGGCCTCCATCAGCGAGCCGTCGTTCAGGCCGTCGTGCGAGAACTCGGTGTGGCGGTGGGTGTCGCCCCGGTAGATGCGGTAGGTGCGGCCCTCCGACTCGATCGTGTAGGCCCGGATGCGCGCGACGTCTTCGGCCTCGTTGGGATGCACCGGGTACGTCGTGTACGCGCGCGTCTCAGGGTCGACGAGTCGCGGCGGCGTGGCGTCGCCGGTCAGTGCGGGTAGCTTCGCCGCGTTGATCGAGGAGTGCTCGAAGAGGTACTCCTCCGAGTTCCGGTTGTCCGTCGGCCAGGCCGCGAACAGGTTGCCCCGGCCGTCCGAGGCCAGTTCCCAGCGCACGTCCTGGCGGCCGCGGCTGAAGGGCAGGTGAAGTGGCCGGGTCCATTGGTCGCCGACGTAGGCCGTGCCGAAGATCTGCCAGGCGGCCCGATGAGCCGGCGTGAAGTCCGGTGTGTCGCGCGCCCGGATCGTGCGGTGGCGGAAGAACAGCCACATCCGGCCGTCGGCGTCGGCCTGGAGCATGGGCAGGTCGTTGAAACCCGGGATGTACTCGGGCAGTTCGCGTTCGAGCAGCTCGTTCACGTCGGCTTCGGGCACCCGCCAGCGGACGCCGTCCAACACCGCTACCGCGAGAGTGCGCCACTCGTAGAGGCGCGTCGCTTCCTTGTAGATCTCGAAGCCCGAGTCCTTGCCCCACTGGAAGCCGCTCTCGTTCCAGGCGGCCCAGAGCCGGTTCCGGGAGTCGCAGGCGATCGACACATGGGCCTCGAACTTGGGCGTGTCGGCGACCGGGCTCACGTCGCTCCAGCCGGTGCCGGCGAAGCTCCGCAACTGGATGTCGTAGTTGCCCTGGTCGTAAGTGTCCCAGGCGACGTAGACGCGACCATCGCCGCAGGCCGCGACGGCGGGCGTCCAGTCGTTGGCCGCGGAGGTCGAGACGGGGCCTTCGGCCGACCAGCGGGAGCCGTCGTGGCGGCGGGCGAAGATGTCGGAGCGGCCGTCGCGGAAGCCCTGCCAGACCAGCCACAGGTTGCCGTCCGCGTCGCTGGCCAACTCGTGCTCGATGTCGGCCTGAGGTGCGTAGGTCAGGCGTTCGGTTGCCGACCACGATCCGTCGGCGGCGTCCTGCAGGTAGCGGCCGTAGAGGTCGAAGTTGCCGTCCACCTGCTCCGACCAGACGACCCAGGGGCGGCCCCGGCCGTCGCGCCCGAGTTTCGGCATCAGGCGGTCGCCCGGCTCGTCTGTGACCTGGATGGCCGGCTGCCAGGCCGAGCCGTCGAAGCGCCTTGCCACGATCGAGACGCCGCCGTCGCGGTAAGCGGTCCAGGCGGCCCAGACCTCACCGTCCTCACCTCTCGTCATCGTCGCGAAATCGTTCTCGACCTCGGGCGAGGACAGCGGCTCCGCCGGCGCCACCCTGTCGGCCAGCACGGCGCCGTCGAGGAAGGAGAGTTCCTCGCCGACCCGGAGGTCGGACGGCCGCAGGTCGAAGTCGCCGTGGGGAGTGGAGAAGGCGAGCCGCGTCCCCGAGCGGGCCGTCACGTCGACGACGACGCCGGGGTGGTGGAGGTAGGTCACCGTGCCCTTAGGGTCCTCCCACTGGTAGACCCGGCGGGGGTAGTTCATCCCCGGCCTGGTCGCCATCGTCCAGCTCGCGCCGTCGACCGACTCCGACGGGTGCACGCTCCAGTTCCGCAGAGTCAGTAAATCGCCGCCGGTCACTTCGACCGAGCCGTCCCAGGACTGTGCCTCCGTGTCCGTGATCCCGAACCGCACGCGGACGGAGACGACGTCGTCGCCGGTCAGCGGCGGTATGGCCTGTGCACCGAGCGAGCCGGTCAGGAGGAAGGCGGCGAGACAGCCGAGAGCGGGGGCGCGCAGGACAAGTTGTCGAGCCATGGCTCCTCCAGGCGAGGCGAACAGAAAGGTGGTTGGCGGTTCATCCTAGCGTCGCAGCGCGGCCGCGGCCGCTACACTGACTTTCACTCACCGTCCGAAGGGAGGTCCGCCGTGCAGCGAGTCGCCGTCTTGTCCCTGATCGTGCTTCTGGCCATCGCGTGCGCCGCCGAGGACTCGGCCGACGCTCCCGCAAACCCGGCCGGGGCCTCCGCCGGTGGAAGCGGCAACCCCGCGGACCGCCAGGCCTTCTTCGGCGACCTGCACGTCCACACGACCTACTCTTACGACGCCTTCGTGTTCGGCACCCGCGCCGGCCCGGACGAGGCCTACGAGTTCGCCAAGGGGAACCCGATCGAGCATCCGGCCGGGTTCGAACTGAAGCTCGACCGGCCGCTCGACTTCCAGGGCGTCTCCGACCACGCGAACTACCTCGGCATGCTGCCGGCGATGCAGGACCCGGACCAGGCGGCATACAACCACCCGGCCGCCGAGACTGTCCGCAACGCCGAGACCATCCAGGAGCGGCGCGGCATCTTCGCCGCCCTGCAGCCCTACGTGCGGTTCATGAAGGACGCCGACCCGAGCAACCGCGCGCAGCTCGACAAGAACGTCGTCCGTTCCGCCTGGGGCGAGATCGTCGGGTCCGCGAACCGCCACTACGAGCCCGGCGTCTTCACGACGTTCATCGCCTACGAGTACACCTCGGCGGGCGCCGGCGGCATCTACGAGAACCTGCACCGCAACGTCGTCTTCCGCGGCGACGAGGCGCCGGACATCCCGTTCTCGCGGCTCGACTCCTACAACCCGGAGGACCTCTGGGCCCGGATGGACGCCTGGCGCGACCAGGGCTACGAGGCGATCGCGATTCCGCACAATTCGAACGGCTCCGGCGGGCGGATGTTCGAGTACGAGTACTTCGAGGGCGGCGCGATCGACCAGGCCTACTCGGATCTCCGCAGGCGCAACGAGCCGCTTGTCGAGATCACCCAGACCAAGGGGACTTCGGAGACTCATCCGGCGCTGTCGCCGAACGACGAGTGGGCGGGCTTCGAGATCATGCCGTACCGCGTCTCGACCAGCGTCCTGAGCGAACCGCCGGGCAGCTACGTGCGCGATGCCTTCCGCCGGGGCCTGACGATCGAGGCGAGCGGCGTGTCGAACCCGTACAAGCTCGGCATCATCGGCTCGTCCGACACCCACGTCGCCGCCGGTTCCTTCGACGAGGAGAGCTACTGGGCCGCCTCGGGGTTCATGCAGGTGACGCCCGAGCAGCGCGGCTCGGTGCCGAGCGAGCCCGGGGCCGGCGCCGACCTGCAGAACCCCACCGCCGCTGCGGAAGCGGTCGACGACGGCACCGGCCGCATCTACCCCTTCACGACGGCGATCACGAGCGGCGCCTCCGGCCTCGCCGGCGTCTGGGCCGACGGGAACACGCGCGAGGCGATCTTCGACGCGATGCGCCGCAAGGAGACCTTCGGCACCAGCGGGACGAGGATGAGGGTGCGCTTCTTCGGCGGCGCCGGCCTTGCCGGCCTCGACGTCGACGACCCGGAGTTGGTCGCCTCCGCCTACGAGACGGGCGTGCCGATGGGCGGCGATCTCGCCGGCGACGACGGCGACGAGGCGCCGAGCTTCCTCGTGTGGGCCATGCGGGACACGATGGCCGCGCCGCTCCAGCGCGTCCAGATCGTGAAAGGCTGGGAATCGGGCGGCGAGACCGAGGAGATGGTCTACGACGTCGCCTGCTCCGACGGTCTCGAGGTCGACCCGGCCACGAATCGCTGCCCGGACAACGGCGCCACCGTCGACCTCAGCGACTGCTCGGCCAGCACCGGCGTCGGCGCCGCCGAACTGAAGACCGTGTGGACCGACCCGGACTTCGATTCGAACCAGCGCGCCTTCTACTACGCGCGGGTGCTCGAGAACCCGACCTGCCGCTGGTCGTCCTGGGATGCGCTGCGAGCCGGCACGACGCCGCGGCAGGACTTCCCGGCGACGATCCAGGAACGCGCCTGGTCGTCGCCGATCTGGTACACGCCTTAGAAATGCGCTCTTCGTGCTCGCCAGCGCGCCTGCACGAGATAGACGACGAGCGCCAGGGCGCCGCTGAGCAGGGCAAGCGCCGGCGTGTCCGCGCCTCTCTCACCGAGCATGGCGTTGAACCCGGCTCCGGCGAGGATGCCGATCAGCACGGCGCGCAGAGCCCTGGCTGTGGGGCGTGCCTTGGTGCGGGTTTCCACGGTGATCTGCCCTGAGCGACTTAGCGGAGCCTATCGAGGCTGCTAGCTTGGCCGACCGGCGGTGACCGCCGGAACCTCAAGGGAGAGCCCCCACCGATGAAGATCGACGATCTCAGCATCACCCTCTTCGCCTGGAATGACATCCCGCCCCATTCTTACCTGGGGCGAGGTCCGTTCGACCCGACCGGCAAGCCGAACCAGGTCGGCGAGCTCGCTCTGGTGACGATCCGTACGGACGAGGGGATCGAGGGCCACTCCTTCCTCGGCATGGGAGCGAGCATCGCGGCCCAGCCGCTGCTGCGAATGCTGAAGCCGGTCGTGATGGGCCGCGACCCGCTGGCTCGCGAGCAGCTCTACCAGGCGATGCTCGAGCGTCGGCTTGTGGTGCAGCCCTGGGTCGTCGGCGCCGTCGACGTCGCGCTCTGGGACCTCGCCGGCAAGGCGGCGGGGGAGCCGATCCACCGGCTGCTCGGCACGTACCGGGAAAAGCTGCCCGCCTACGCCAGCTCCGAGCAGCAGCCGAGCGTCGAGGCCTACGTCGAGCAGGCGCTCTCGTACCAGGGCAATGGCTGGCAGGGCTACAAGATCCACCCCTTCCGCGTCTGGCGCGACGACATGGAGATTTGCCGCTCGGTGCGTGAGGCGGTAGGCGACGGCTTCCCACTGATGCTCGACTCGACCTGGGGCTACGACTATCCGTCGGCGCTGCGGGTCGGCAAGCTGATCGAGGAACTCGACTTCGAGTGGTACGAGGACCCGCTCGGCGACCAGGACATCTACAACTACACGAAGCTACGCCAGCAGCTCCGCATCCCGATCCTGGCGACAGAGTTTCCGGGCGCCTGGTACGACTCCTTCGCGCCGTGGATCTACAACCAGGCCACGGACTACCTGCGCGGCGACGTCGCGCTCAAGGGCGGGATCACCGGCTGCCTGAAGGCGGCCCACCTGGCTGAGGGGTTCGGGATGAACTTCGAGATCCACCACGGCGGCAACTCGCTGAACAACGTTGCGCACCTTCACATCAGCGCGGCGATCCGCAACTGCGAGTGGTTCGAGGTCCTGCTGCCCGCAGGGGCTCAGAAGTACGGACTGGTAGAGGACATCGAGGTCGACGCCAAGGGCTACGTCCACGCCCCGATGGGGCCTGGCCTCGGTGTCGAGATCGACTTCGACCTGATCGAGCGGAACAAGATCGCCGAGTTGCGCTAGCTCGCTACTTGCCCTTCAACTCCATCTTCAGCCAGGAGATCAACGCCGGCTCGAGGTCCGCGTTCTTCGCGAACATCGGCAACCCGTGCTCCGGCCCGTCGTAGATCTTCGCAGTTGAGTTCGGGTGCTTCGAGCCTTTGACGGCGCCCTTGAGCTGCTTGTCGACGCCGGCCGTGATCGTGTCGCCGGTCGCCGCGGCAGCGAAGACCGCGAGGTCGGACTTGGCCGCCATGTTCGCCACGGCCGCCTCGCTCGGCGGCCCGGACAGCAGCATCAGCGCCTTGACCGGCCGGCGCGCGGCGAGGTCGGCCGTCAGCATCGCGCCGCAACTGGCGCCGCCGGCGCCCATCCGGGACGTGTCAACGCCTTCCTGCTTGCTCAGGTAGTCGAACGCCATGTCGACGTCGCCGGACGCCGTCTGCAGGAACGGCGGGAACCCGCCGGCCTCACGGATGCCGGCGCCGCCGCTCTCGCCGAAGCCGCGCAGGTCCATCGTCAGCACATGCACGCCCGCGTCGACGAGTTGCGACGCGATGCCCTTCCAGGAGGTCCGGTCCATGTTGCACTGGTGGATCAGCAGCATCGCCGGGCCGGGCTTGCCGGGCGACATGTAGGTCGCCTTGAGCATCGTGCCGTCGGATGCCTTGAGATCGACGTCCATCGACCCGGCCGCCGCCGGCATGGCCGCCAGCGCCAGGAGCGCTGCCGCCGCAAGAAGGGAAGTGGTGTACCGCATGAGTTTCTCCTCGTGGTGTGACGCGGCTGCGCGCATCGTGGATCCCGGCGTGCCGGTTCCTCCGGTTGTGTTGCAAGTGCGACGCGCACTCTACTACCGCGGGACCAAAGCCACGATCCGCACCGGCGCACCGGTGCCGCCCTCGATCTTCATGGGCAGCGCGGCGAGCAGGAAGCCGGTCTCCGGTACTTCCGACAGGTCGCCGACGTTCTCCAGGTTGGGGATGCCGGCGGCGCCACCGATCTGGTGGACGATGAAGTCGGTCGACTGGCCGTAGTCGATGCTGGCCGTGTCGATGCCGAGAAGACCGATGTTGCGTTCCTCGATCAGCAGGGCCGCGTCCTCGCCGATGCCGGGAAAGTGAAGGTTGCTGGCGTCGCCGGGTGTGTCGTCGCCGAGGTAGGCGAGTGCGTCGGGCCAGCGGGCCGCCCAGCCCGTGCGGACGAGCACGGCCGACCCGGCAGGCACCGGGCCGTGCCGGTCCTCCCAGGCGAGGACGTCGGCCGCGGTCACGAGGTAGTCCGGATCGGCCGCGGCCGATTCGCTGACGTCGACGACGATGCCGGGCAGGATCAGCCGGTCGAGCGGGATCGAGGCGACGTCGTCGCCGCCTTCGGCGAAGTGGACGGGGGCGTCGAGATGCGTGCCGCCGTGCTCGGCGGTCGCGAACTCCTTGGCGGCGTAGAAGTAGCCGGCCTCCGTCATGCCCTCGGCGAGCGTTTCGAGAGCGAAGCCCTTGGTGTCGGTGGGCCAGTAGAGGGTGTTGCCTCCGTATGCGTGGCTGAGGTCGATCATCTGCCAGTCGGTGACGTCTTCCACGCCGACGGGACTTGCCGCCTCCTCGGGAGGCGGCGCTGCGCAGGCAGCGAGAAGAACTCCGCCGGCGAGAAGGGAGAGAAAGGAAGCGATCTGAGTTCTTCTCCTGGTCATGGCGTTCTCCTCGTGGCTAGCCCTCCAGCAGCTCGATCATCTCGTCGATCTTCGTGAGCGTCTCGGCCAGTTGGGTTCGGTGCTCCTCGGACTCGACCTCCTCAAGGGCTTCCATTCTTCGCTGGCGGCGGTCAAGGACGATGTCGAGCGCGGTCTGGCCCTGCAGGGTCTCCGCGCCGGGGTCGATCCCGCGCTCCAGCAGCAGGCGGGCGCCGTCGACCATGCCGTAGAGGCTTGCCCAGTGGAGCATGTTGTAGCCCTCGTCGTCCGTGGACTCGGGATCCAGGCCTCGCTCGAGGAACTCCCGCAACAGCTCGATGTCCTCCCGCAGGATGACCGGACGGGCGAGCTGGAAGCGACCGTCCTGTGCCCCGGAAGGGTCGGCGCCAGCATCCAGGAGGGTGCGGAGGCAGCTTCTGTCTGCGAGCCGGTGCGAGCGCATCAGAGCCACCCAGAGCGGTGAGGCGCCGTCCGGGTCCGGCCGGCTGGCCGCCTTGGGGTCGTCGGCAAGGGCGACCTTCAGTTCATCGCAGCGGCCGAGGCCGGCAAGGTCGGCCGTGGAGATCACGGGATCGTGTGCCAGCGCGAGGTCGATCTGGGCGTTCTGCCGGACGCTGGGCGAGATCAGGATCAGCGACAGGGGCGTCTGGCCGTTCTCGAATGGTTCCACAAGCAGGTCCGGCCGTTCGGGGAGCGCCCTCTCCAGGTGCTCCACCGGCCGCGAAACGACGAAGTGGCGGCGGAACGCGTCGTTGTCGAGGAATGAGAGCGAAGCGTCGAACGCCGATTCGCCCGCGATCATTGCCTCCAGGTAGTCGACGTAGGTCTCCCGGCTCTGGACGCCCGCGATCCGGTCCTGCTCTTCGCCGTTCCGGAAGAAGAGGACGTGCGGCACACCGTTGACCCGCAACCCCCGGTAGATGTCGGGCGACTCGTCGATGTCCAGCTTGCCGATCTTCGCCCGTCCCGCCATCTCCGGCGCCAGGCTTTCGACGATCGGGTCGACCACCTTGCACGGGACGCACCAGGTGGCGGTGAAGTCCACCAGAACGGGCACGTCGGCCTGGTAGACCTCCTGCTCGAAGTTGTCGCTGTTCAGCAAGACGACCTGAGCACCGGGGTCGGCGGCTCCGGTCGCGTCGCCGCCGGCGGTGCACGCCGCCAGGGCGCCTGCGAGCAGGACACCAAGGTAGAAGCGGCCTTTCATTGCGGCACCTCCTGGCTACAACGCTAGCGCGGTCGAGAAGTCCGGCACTCCCCTCCAGCGCCCCGGGTCGCTGGCCCTCATCACCGCGATCGTCTTGATCGCCTCGGGGTTCGCGATGCCGTGGGGCATCTGGCCGGTGAGCACCCGGATCACGTTCTCGGCCTGGCGGATCGGGCACTCGCCCAGGAACACCGGCGAGAAGCCAGCGATGTGCGGGGTCACGATGCAGTTGGGCAGCTTCAGCAGCGGATCGTCCGGGTCGATCGGTTCCTTCTCGGTGACGTCGAGCGCGGCGGCCTCGATCCGCCCTTCGGCGAGGGCTTCGGCCAGGGCCGCACCGTCGATGATCTTGCCGCGCGCCGCGTTGACGAGCAACGCCGTCGGCTTCATCAGCGCCAGCGTGTCGCTGTTGATCAGGTGGTGCGTCTCCTCGGTCATCGAACAGTGGATCGTCACGTAGTCGGCCTCGGCGAGGAGCTCCTCGAGCGGCACGATCCGGACGCCGTAGAGGTCGGCGGCGACCTGGTCGACGTACGGGTCGGCGGCGATGATCCGACCTGGGCCGAAGCCACGAATCCGGGTGGCGAAAGCGCGGCCGATGTTGCCGAAGCCGATGATGCCGACGGTGTGGCCGGCGATCCGCCGAGCGCGGGTGAGGAGCCCGATCATCGATTCCCGATGGCCCCAGCGGCCCTCGCGGGTCGTGCCGGCGGCGTCGACCACACACCGGGTCAGCGCGAGCATCAGCGCCATCGCGTGGTCGGCCACCTCGGTCGTGTTCGATCCGGGCACGTTGGTCGCCAGGATGCCGAGCTCGGTGGCGGCGTCGAGGTCGATCGAGTCGACGCCCACCCCCAGCCGGCTGACCACCTTGAGCTTCGGACAGCGCTCGAGCACGGAGCGCGAGGTCAGCGGCATGACGCCGATCAGGGCGCCGTCGGCGTCGGACAGCAGGTCGGCGAGGTCATCCTCGCTCCGGCAGACACCCTCCACGACCTCGAAGCCCTGCTCCTCGATCAGGTCTCGGCGGTTGAAGGGGTTCCGCTGCATGGCTACTTTCACGTTCCGCTCCTTGTCCGGCTCTTGCGGCAGGTTAGACCACGGGGCAAAGCCCGCCATCCAGGTTGATCGCCGTTCCGGTGATGTAAGCGCCGCGTTCCGAGACCAGGAACGCGATCAGGTCCGCGTACTCCTCCGCTTCGCCGACGCGCCCCAGAGGGACCCGCTTGCCCATCGCCTCGTAGACCGACTCGACGTCGACGCCCTGGCCCTCCGCCCGGCGCACCCACTGCTCGCTCTTGATCAGGCCGATGCAGATCGTGTTGACGCGTATGTTGTCGGCGGCCAGTTCGTTGGCCAGCGACTTCGTCAGGTTGATGCCGGCGGCGCGGGTGACGCTGGTCGGCAGCGCCCTCGCCGGCGCCGCCTTGCCGCCGCCGATCGTCGCGTTGACGATCGCACCGCCGCCGCGCTCCCGCATCGACGGCACCACGCCCCGGCAGAACCGCACCGCGCCCATCACCTTGAGCTCGATGTCGGCCATCCAGGCGTCGTCGCCGAGGGCTTCGAGGCCCTGGGCGGCCGACGCGCCGGCGTTGTTGATCAGAATGTCGACGCCGCCGAACTCTGCCGTCACGGCCTCGATGAAACGGTCGACGTCGTTACCGGACGTGACGTCTGCCGGCTGCGCGAGGACTGCGCCGCCGCCCGCCGCACGCAACTGGCTCGCCGCTCGCTCCAGGTTCTCTGCCCGGCGCGCGCAGATCGCGACGTGGGCCCCCTCGCTCACGAGTCGACGAGCCGTGGCCAACCCCATCCCATCGCTGTCGCCGGTGACGATCGCCACCTTGCCGTCAAGACCAAGTTCCAGCATCCGTTCCGTCCTTCGAGCTGTTCGAGTGAAACCGTGAGTGTGCCTGCCCCAAGCCGGCTCGCGCAAGCTCTGCCCACTGGGTGCGCGGGTCTTCTGACCCGCTGCCGCCGTAGGCGGCCAGAAGGCGCCGCCGCGAAGCGGCGACCTCAACCCGCAGCCCGCGCCGCCGCCCCCCGCAACGGCGCCACAACCTCCTCGAACCGCGAATCCGCCCGCAGCGCCGCCAGGTCGGCATCGTTCTCGATCCAGCTCAGGTGCGGATAGCCATGCGCGACTGCCGATTTCAGGTACCGCAGTCCGCTTTCCGCATCGCCGCACACGCACGCGACGCAGGCGAGGTTGTAGAGCGCCACGGCATCCTGGGGGTCCAGGGCCTCCGCCCGCGCGGCCCACTCGAGGGCCTCGTCGGCCTGGCCGTCACGGGCAAGAGCGACCGCGCCCATGTAGATCGCGCGCTGGTCGTCGGGGTAGCGCAGCAGACGCCTTCGCACTCTGGTCATCGTGAGTTCCTGGAGTCGCGTCGCTTCGGTCTTCCGGCCCAGCGTCGAGAGAGCCGAGGCGCAGATCGAACAGGGGGCGTAGGCTGTCGGATCGGCCTCGATGGCCCGGAAGAAGAACGCCACCGCCTCCTCCATCTGGCCCTGGGAGAAACGGTGACGGGCGAAGTTGTGGTTCGCCTCGAAGCTCAGCGGATCGAGTTCCAGGGCGCGCCGGAAGTGGACTTCGGCCTCCTCCAGCCGGCCGTTCGTGCTGAGGGTCATCGCCCTAGCCGAGTGCGCCTCCGCGACTTCCGGCGCCAGCTCCAGAGCCCGGGAACTCGATTCGCCGGCGAGCCGCAGGTTCTCGGTACTCGGCTCGTGGAACAGGTAGAGATACGCGGAGCAGTGGGCGGACGCCGCGTGGGCCAGGGCGTACTCGGGGTCGAGCTGGATTGCCTCCGCGAACAGCCGCCGCGCCTCGTAGTACGTCCTCTTGCGCGCCTGGTGGTAAAGACTGCGGCCGCGCAGGTAGAGGTCGTAGGCCTGGCTCGATGCGGTGCGCCTCGCCTCATGCCGCGGCGCGTCCGGGGCGAGGCGAAGTTCGAGGGTTTCCGCGATGAGGGTCGCCGTCTGGTCCTGCAACGCGAAGACCTGCTGCGAGTGCCGCTGCCACTGCTCCGACCAGACCTGAAGTCCGGTCCGTGCATCGGTCACTTCGACGCCGATGCGCAGTTCGTCGCCCTCCTTGCGGACCGTACCCTCCAGCACCAGGTCGGCGCCGATCTGCCGTCCGACCTCGCGGGGGTCGGCCAGCGCGTCGTACTGGAAGGACACGCCGCGGGCCGCCACCCGGAGGCCGACGACGTGCGCGAGCCGGTGAAGGATCTCCTCGGCCATCCCCTCGCAGAGATGAGCCTGATCGCGCTGCGGGCTGCGGTCGGCGAACGGCAGGACGGCGATCGAGATCCTCCGCTTTTCCTCCGGCGGTGAATCCGGAACCGCGGAGGCGCCGTCCGGCGCGGCCAGGTCCTCGATGACCGGGCCGACGAAGCGGAACCCGCGCCCGTAGACGGTGGTGATCCAGTCGGCGCTGCCGCCGCCGGTGCGGAGTACCTTGCGCACCTCGCTGACCGCACGGCTGATCGCCGCTTCCGACACGTAGGCGCCGTGCCAGATGTTCCGCAACAGCTCTTCCTTGGACACCACCCGGTCCCTGTTGGCGACCAGGAAGGCCAACAATTCGAACACCTTCGGCTGAAGCTGGTGCGGCTGTCCGGCCACCTCGAGGCCGTACTGCTCGGGCTTCAGCACAAAGGGGCCGAAGTAAAAGATCACCGATGGATCCTAGCGGACGGGCTCACGCTCCGGTTGCTTACCGCTTCAAGTGCGATCAACTTCCGCTGAGGTTTGGATCAAGCTAGCGGGCGTAGCCTCCCCGTAGCCTGTTCATGCCGTTTGAAGTGTGCCCGGGAGCCGGGGGTCGAACGACCTCCGGCACGGGCAGCGTCCAGATCGCGAAGGCCGGGAACCGGAAGGGAGCAGGCGACATGTTCAACCAGATGAGAAGTCGACACGCGCGGACGGTGGGCTGGACCGTGGTGCCGGCCGTCTTGCTGCTGGTAGCCGTGCCGGCCGCGGGCCAGGGTCCCACCGGCCAGGTGCTCGGCCACGTGACGGACAGCGAGGGGGCTGCCGTCTCCGGAGCAACGGTCATCCTGCAGTCGCAGGAGATCGAGGATCCGCTCGTCCTCACCACCGACGCCGACGGGTTCTACAACGCGACCAACGTGCGCCCCGCGACCTACCAGGTTTCGGTGGAGGCCACGGGCTATGCCGGCGCCCCTGCGTCGCTGGCGGTGCGGGTCGGCAGCATTCAGCGCGTGAACTTCGAACTCGTAGCGACCGAGGAAGTGAGCGAGGAGATCACCGTCGTCTCCGAGCGGCCGTCGATCGAGTCGGTCGATTCCCGGGTCAACAAGTACATCTCCTTCGAGGAGATCCAGAGCCTGCCGCTCCCGAACCGGAGCTTCCTGGACGTGCTGAAGATCCTCCCAGGGGTCCACGGAGGGCTGGCGACCGCCGCCCTCGAGAACAGTGCGCCGAACAACAGCTTCAGTGTGCACGGGGCGCGCATGAATCAGAACCAGTTCCTGATCGACGGCGTGGCGAACAACGACCTGAGCGACCTGAACTACGACGATCTGGCCACGTCCGAGACCCGGGCCGGGCCCCGGGCTTCCGCCGGCGCCGGCCAGATGGGATCGAGCTTCTCGACGGGAACGGCGCTGCAGACCTACAACCTGGACGCCATCCAGGAGGTCCAGGTGTCGACCTCGATGTTCTCGGCCGAGTACGGCAACGCGTCCGGAGGCGTGATCAACATCATCACCCGCTCCGGCGCCGACCGGTACAACGCTTCGGCGACGATTCAGCAAGCGCACGACGGGCTGGTGGAACCGGGGTTCACCGGGGCGACCGCGGACGACGCGGAGCAGTTGGAGGGCCAGGACTTCACGCGGAGACAGGCCTCGCTGACCCTTGGCGGCCCCGTCAACCGGGGCACGACCCACTTCTTCACCAGCTACGAATACGACGATCTGGAGATGGGCTACAACTACAACCAGAGCCATGTCTACATTCGGGCCGTCCCGCCCGAGCTGGGGCTGAGCGCCAACGTCACCAACCGCGACCGCCTGACCGGCAAACTGACCCACCAGTTCTCGGACTCGAACGACCTGACTGTGTCGGGGAACTGGGTCAGCGAGCGGGCTGACGTTTCGCACTCGCTGTTCCGCGCTCGGTTGGAAGACGTTGAGCAGCAGGATCATGCCAACGACTCCCTGGGCATTTCCGTGCGCCATGTCGCCACGGTGGGGTCGGACATGACGCTGGAATCCGTGGTGGGACAGATTGGGTCCGACCGGAGCATGGAGACATCCTCGGATCCGTTGCGGCAACTTCGGCTCTACTTCGACGAGGGCGATCTGGTCTTCAACCTTCGAGGCGCCATCGGCCCCGCAGTCGACAACACGCTCGAGAGCTTCCAGTGGAAGGAACGCCTGTCCTGGCTCCAGGGCGATCACTCCCTGCGTGCCGGGGTCGGCGTGGAGCGCTTCGGTCAGCGTACCGAGCAGCCCGCGTGGCGCAACTGGGGCCACGGGTTCGCTCCCGACTTCTCTACCCCTCCGGCCAGTGGCGTCTACCAGTTCGCGACCGACATCGACGCCTCGGTCACGAACACCCATCTCTTCGTCCAGGACGACTGGTTCGTGAACGAGCGCTGGACGTTCAATCTGGGCGGACGCTACGACCGGAACAACCTGGTCGACGATCAAACGCTCGAGGCGCGGCTCGGCGCTGCCGTCGATGTTCAGGGGAACGGCCGTTCCGTGTTCCGTTTCGGCGCCGGCATCTACCACGATCGAACGAACCTGATCGGCCACACGGGGGCTCTGCGGCCCGCGCTTCTCTTTGGCGTGCCGATCGATCCCGCGACCGGTGAAATGGACCCGACGGGCATAACCGCAACTTCCGAGAGGATCGTCGATCCGAACCTCTATCTGCCCGAGATCGTCAAGTGGACCGTGGGCTACGAGCGCCAGCTCGGTGAGCGCAATACGTTGAGCATCCACGTCATCGGCTCCGACAGCGACGGCCTCTTCTTTACGGACTTCCTGAACAGGCAGTCGTTCGAGCTCGACGGAGCGCGGCCCGATCCCACCAGGGGACCGATCCGCCTCTACACCAACACGGGCTACAGCGAGGTTCTCGATGTCGAGATCGAGTTCAAGCGCCGCTTTGCCAACGGCTCCCTGGTGCACGTGAGCTACACCAACCAGGACGCGGTCGGCAGTTCGTTCTTCGACCTGATCTCGGGTAACTCCACCCTCAACCGGGCGGCGCGCTATGAGGGTCTGGACGACCCGCCCGCGCTGTTCAATGGTCCGCTCAACACCGAGGTGGAGCACAGCTACAAGCTCTCAGCCGTAGGGAACCTGCCCTGGGGCTTCCAACTGTCGGGATTCCTGGACTACCGGTCCGGCACTCCCTACACCGTCCGGGACAGCGAGTTCGTCCGCTCACCCGGGGGCTTTCCCGCCTATCCGACGATTCTCTTCGAGGGCTTCAACAGCAGAAACGCGCCGGACTACTTCTCGGCCGACGTGCGCCTCGCCAGGAACTTCACCGTCGGGGAACGGCACGGCCTTCTCGTCTTCCTCGACGTCTTCAACGCCACCGACCGGACGAACGCGATCGAGATGGACGGTCTGCGCAGCTACAACAATCGTGGCCGTCTCGGTGAGCCCGGCACCGTAACGCGCGACGACTGGCCCCGGATCCGGACGCGCGGAGCGCAGCGCTCGGCGCAGTTCGGGATCAGGTGGTCGATGTAGGAGGGCGTTGACGTGAACTCGGGGTCGTCCGCGGGCCGCCTCGGTCCGTTGCTGGATTACCTGGGGTCGCTCGACGGCCCCGCCGACCTGGAGGTTCTGAGCGGTCTGCTGGGCGACATCCCGGTGACGCGGGCCGACCTCGGCGCCGCCTGCCGCTTCGGCGCGGACGGCTACCGGCGGAACCGGATCGCCGAGTCGGACTGGTACGAGGTGGTCTGCCTGTGCTGGTCGAGCGGCCAGCGGACCCCGATTCACGACCACCGCGGCTCGAGCTGCGCCTTCCGCGTCGTCGAGGGCGTTGCGACCGAGACCGCGTTCGAACCGACGGCGTCCGGGCTCATCTGCCCCTACGCGCGCCGTGAGCACGGGGCCGGCCGCGTCTGCGCTTCGGAGGAGGACGACTGCCACCAGGTCGCGAACACGCAGCCGGCCGGCGAGGACCTGATCACGCTCCACATCTACTCGCCGCCGCTCAGGCGGTTCAACGTGTACTCGCTGGACACGCCGACCGCTTCCGATCAGCGGCGGCCCGGTTGCTGCTAGGACTACGTCGGAGTCCTGGCTTGCATGGAACTGGCCGCCGACCGCGCTGGGTGCGCGGGGTCTTCTGACCCGCATCCGGCGCGAAGCGCCGGCTTCCGGACCGCTACAGCGTCTAGACTGTTGCTCGTTCAAACGCGATGAGGATGTACCCATGAGACGAGGAAGACTGGTTGGCCTCTTGGCGACAACCGCAATGCTGCTCACGTTGGCGTGCAGCGCCGAGCCGGCGCCGCAACTCCGCATCGTCTACGCCGGCGACGCCGGCACGGCCCACGCGGACGCCTACCACGCGATGCTCGCGGAGCACTTCGACGTGCGTAGCATCCCCCGCAACGATCTGGCGAAGGCCGACCTCAGCGACGCGGATGTCCTGATCGTCGATGGCCAGACGATCGACCGGTCGGAGGAGCGGATCAAGACGATCGCGGGAGCGGAGGGAGTCACGCTGGAGACCCTATCCATGCCCACCGTCCTGATCGGCGGCCAGGGCGCGCGCATCTCGGACGACCTGAACCTGCTGCTCGGCTGGCGATACGGGTGACTATGCCTGTTCTCCAGGGCTGTCGTGCCACAGTCCCCGACCCATCCGATCTTCCAGGGACCTCTGCCGATCGAGCTGGCGCTCGAGGAGGTGCCTACCCCGCCCAAGTACAAGTACTACGAGTTGATGGAGGACGTTCCGGACACGATGACCACGGTCAAGGTCCTCAAGAAGGAATGGGACACCCTGAACCTGCCGGTCGGCGAGCGGCCGGACAAGAGCGAAGCCGGCGTGGTGACGACCGGCGACGGCTTCCTCGATTCACCCGACACGGAATGGATCGCCGGCGGCATGCACCTGAAGGGCCCGGACTACTTCTCCATCGGCCGCCAGGGGCGGCTGCTGCAGTGGGGGTTCTACGGCACCCCTGACGAGATGACCGAGACCGGCCAGCGGCTGCTGATCAACGCGGTCCACTACATCCACGGCTTCAAGGACCATCCGATCCTGACGACTCGTGAGGCCCGTCCGCGGGAGGGGCTGGCGACCAGTCTCGCGCTCCTCGACAACTACGAAACCGAGGAGATGAAGGAGTACTACGACACGCCGGAGAAGGTGAAGGAGGCCCAGGAACGCGGCCTCGCGTTCAGCTTCGGCGACGCGGTTCCGGAGGCGGCGCGCGGCGACCGCGAAGAGCGGCAGGCCTGGTACGCGGAGAACGAGCCGTACCTCTACTGGGACGGCGCCCGCATCGGCAGCGAGTACGGCGGCAAGGTCTACTTTCGGCTCGACGGACGCTTCCGGATCGACGAGGACGCCAGGGCGCTGGGGATCGCGAACAAGGACCCGGCCCTGCTGGTACGCGCCGTCGCCGACCTGCGCGAGGGCGTCGAGCCCGAGCGCGCGCAGCGCTTGCTCAGCCGCTACACCGGCCTGAGCCATGACTCCGCCGACGACTGGCAGGGCTGGCTCGACGAGACCGGGTCCTCGCTGTTCGCCTCCGACTGGGGCGGCTACCGCTTCCGGGCCGCCCAGGGCCCGGGAGGGCCGGACCTGCTCAGCTCGTCCCGGTTCGCGGTGGACGGAGGCGAGCTGGAGAACCTCTCCGTCACCGTGAGTCCGGCGGTCGAAGTGACCATGTCGACGACGACCGACGGCGACACCACATTGGCCGTCCTCGACTTCAGGCTCGAACCGGGCTTCTGGATCTACGCCCCCGGTTCCGACGCGGAGTTCAAGTTCGGCGTTCGCGCTCCGGCCGGCTTCGGCCTCCAGGTCGCCGGTGACCCGGTGCTGCCCAAGGTGGACGGCCAGGGCCGGATGCACGGCGACTTCCGCGTCGAGGTGCCGCTCGAAGGCCGTGGCGCCGTGGCGACGCTCCTGGTCGACTACCAGGCCTGCGACGAAACGCTCTGCCACTTCCCGGTGACCGACGCGGGGCTGATGAGCAAGGTCGAGACGTAGAGCCCCGACCCGCCGTTAACAGGCTCGGTCCGCCCACGGATCGACGACTTCCACGCCCGTGTTGCGGAACTCTCTCGTGTTCCTCGTGACGATGGCAAGGCCGCGAGTCGCGGCCGCTGCGACCAGAAAGGCGTCCGGTATGTGGTCGTCGAGCGGTTCGCCCCTTCGACGCTTCTCTTCCATGATCCGCGCGCACGCTCTGGCGTCGTCGACGGTCCAACTGAGTATCCGCTGGTCGAAGCACTCCTCGAGGACGCTCTGAAAGCGGGAGGCAAGGTTCTCGCGCCGCTTACCGGAATCGAGACGGCCGATGCCGTCGAGGATCTCCCAGATGGTGATGGGCGAGAGACCCATTCCCTCTGCGGCGATGCTGTCGAGGAACTCGGATACGCGCGGGTCAGGGTGCGGGCGCATCATCTCCGACACGACGTTCGTGTCGAGAAGCCACGCGATGGGAGGGCTCACGCCTCGCCGTCGTCCGCGAAGCTGACCGGCTTGTGTCGATATCGCCGGCGGGGCGGCAACTCGACCCCGCGTTCCGGACCGAAGTGCCTCCTGAACACCTCGGAAGGCTTGAGGCGCTGTTCCGTCTTCTCGCGCTTTTCATGGATGAGGCGGCGAACGTACTCTTCCATCGAGAGGCCGACATGGCGGGCTTCCCGTCTCAGCCAGGCCTTGTCCCCTGGATCGATGTCGCGGACGGTGATGACGGAACCCATCGCGAGGCGGATGCTAGCACGGAGTGCTGTCAGTGAGTCGGTGCGGAAGCTCAGTCGAGCTGGCCGGGTGCTGCCGGCACAGGCAGGACGGCCCTGCGCGTAGAGTCAGACCGCCTGCAATGATCACGAGACGCGGCTTCCTTTCCAGCGCGGGAATCGCGGCGGCCGGCCTGACCGGCGGCCTGACTGCGGCGCGGCAGGCGACCGCGACGGTAGCTCAACACTCCGAGGCGTCGAAGATGAAGATCACCGAACTCGAGACGATCCCGATCGACAACATCGACCCGCCGATCGGGCACCGGAAGTGGCTGTTCATCCGGCTCAGGACGGACGAAGGCCTGGTCGGTCTGGGCGAGCGTGTCTCTGGCGGGGCCACGAACCTGAAGCCGCAGATCGAGCTGCTGAACGACCTCTTCGACCGCTTCGTCGTGGGCCAGAGCCCGTTCGACGTCGAGAAGATTTGGCAGCGGATGAAGACGACGCTCCACGACTACAGCCATCCCGGGCTGTACGGCGTGCCGGCGTTCTCCGCGATCGAGATGGCCTGCTGGGACCTGATCGGCAAGGCGACGAACCAGCCGGTCTACAACCTCCTCGGCGGCAGGTACCACGACAAGCTGCGCGCCTACGCGTACCTGAACAGCTCCGGCATCTGGGACAACCCGTCCCTGGCCGGCGAGCGGGCGCAGGAACTGGTCGACCGCGGCATCACCTGCTGCAAGCTCGACCCGTTCTCGCCGATCACCGGTCCGCCTCGGGACTACTCGCTGAAGACGATCCGCCATGTGGCGACGATCTTCCGCGCCATGCGGGACGCGGTCGGCGACGAGCTGGAGATCGGCATCGGCACCCACGGCCAGTTCTCGACGGCGGTCGCGCTACGGGTCGCGGACATCCTGGAGGAGTTCGATCCGTTCTTCTTCGAGGAGCCGGTGCCGCCCGAGAACGTCGACGAGATGGCCCGCGTGGCGGCCCACACGAGCATTCCGATCGCCACCGGCGAGCGGCTGGTCAACATGTTCGAGTTCGCGGAAGTGCTGGAGAAGCAGGCGGCACAGATCATCCAGCTCGATGTCGGCCAGTGCGGCGGCCTCCTGGTGGCGAAGAAGATCGCCGGCATGGCCGAGACCCGCTACGCGATGATCGCGCCGCACATGTACTGCGGCCCGGTCGCCGCGTCGGCGGCAATACAGCTCGACACCTGCTCTCCCAACTTCCTGATCCAGGAGTTCAACACGAACGACCTGCACAGCGACATCTTCGTCGAGCCGATCAGGTTCGAGAACGGGTTCATCGAACCGCCGACCGGGCCCGGGCTGGGCGTGGAGCTCGACATGGCGGTGGTCGAGAGGCATCGAGCCGCTTGAGCGGTGGTCTGACCCTGGCGATTCTCGCTGCCGGCCGTTCGGCGAGGTTCGGGCGCCCGAAGACGCTCGAACCGGTCGGTCCGGCCGGCGAAGTGCTGTTCGAGTACGCGATCTGCGACGCGATCCGCGCCGGCTGCGGGAAAGTCGTGTTCGTCACGTCGGCGGACTGGAACGACCAGCTCATGAGCCGGGCGGCCGAGCGGTCGGGCGGCGCGGTTCCCGTCGACTCGGTGATCCAGAGCCTGGACGACCTGCCGGACGGCGCGGCGCCGCCGGCCGGGAGAGCCAAGCCATGGGGCACCGGCCACGCCGTGTTCGCGCTGCGGAAGAAGATCGAGGAGCCGTTCCTGGTCGTCAACGCGGACGACTTCTACGGTCCAAGAGCTATTGAGTCGTTTGGGCGGCGATCGGCCGCCGGTCTGGTCGAGGGAGACGATTCGCACTTCCTCGGCGCCTACGAACTCCACCGCACCGGCGTTTCCCGGACCAGCGGCGTCAACCGGGGCATCCTCACGGCAGGCCCGGACTCGACCCTCAAAGGGATCGACGAAATCTACGACGTGCGAGAGACCGACTCCGGTCTCGTCGGTCGCGACGGCGACGGCGAAGCTCGATCGCTGGCCCCCGGCTGTCCGTGCTCGATGAACCTCTGGGCCTTCCAGCCCTCGATCTTCGGACTCCTCGAAGCGGCATTCACCGATTTCCATGCCGGCCTCGACGATCCGCTGCAAGACGAGTTCCTGCTCAGCGAGACGGTCGGACACCTGATCGGTCAAGGCTCCGCACGCGTCAGGCTCGTGCCGATGACGCAGAACACTGCTGGACTGACCTATCCCGGCGACCTGCCCCCTGTCGCCTCCACGCTGCAGCAATGCGTCGAAGCAGGCGACTACCCGGCAGAGCTCCGCGAGTGGTTCGCCGGTCGCGCTTCCCGAAGACCGGCGTGAGAGGTCCCGGTCGCCAACGCCCTCCAGCCTGTCGCGGGTCGGGGGAGAGGGTCCCAGGGGGCTGTCGGCAAGCGACTCCCGACGACCTCCCATCCAACGACGCCCAACCGGAGCGCAGCCGACCGCAGCGAGCACCCACTCCTCATCCACCAGGAAAGTGCGAGCGGCCCCTGGGACCCTCTCCCCCGACCCGCGACAGGCGGGTGTGCCCGCCGCCGCCGTCGCCGCCATGCGCCTGAACAGCCTCGACTGGACCGTCCTCGCCGCCTACGGCGCGCTCGCGCTGGCCGTTGGACTCGTCTTCGCCCGGCGCGCCGGCGCCGGCACCGGGCAGTTCTTCCTGGCCGGGCGCAATCTGCCGTGGTGGCTGCTCGGGACGTCGATGGTCGCAACGACCTTCTCGACCGACACGCCGAACCTGGTGACCGACCTGGTGCGTAACGGCGGCGTTTCCGGCAACTGGATGTGGTGGGCGTTCCTGATCACCGGCATGTGCACGACGTTCTTCTACGCGAAGCTCTGGCGGCGCTCGGGTGTCTTCACCGACATCGGCTTCTACGAGCTCCGGTATTCGGGGCGGGCGGCGGTGTTCCTGCGCGGCTTCCGGGCTCTGTACCTCGGCGTGTTCTTCAACGTGATGATCATGGCGGCGGTGCTGCTCGCCGGCATCAAGATCGGCGGCGTACTGCTCGGGGCCGACAAGTACACGACGGTGCTCGTGGCGGCAGCCGTGACGGCGGCCTACTCGGCCACCTCCGGCCTGTGGGGCGTTGTCGTGACCGACCTCATGCTGTTCGTCATCGCGATGGTCGGCTCTGTCGCCGCGGCCTGGTACGCGCTGGCGCACCCGGCCGTCGGTGGTCTCTCCGGCCTCGTCTCGAACCCCGACATCGCCGCCCGCCTCGCCCTGCTGCCCGACTTCGCGGACTGGGAGACGGCCGCCACCGTCTTCCTGATTCCGGTCGCCGTCCAGTGGTGGTCGACCTGGTATCCGGGCGCCGAACCGGGCGGCGGCGGCTACGCGGCCCAGCGCATGCTCGCGGCCAGGAGCGAGCGGGACTCCATGGGCGCCACCCTCTGGTTCAACATCGCCCACTACGCGCTGCGGCCGTGGCCGTGGATCCTGGTCGCGCTGGCCTCGCTGGTCGTCTACCCGACGCTGGACTCGATCGCCGAGGCCTTCCCGCATCTCGATCCGTCGATCATCCGGCACGATCTGGCCTACCCGGCGATGCTCGTGTTCCTGCCGCACGGCCTGCTCGGCCTGGTCGTGGCTTCGCTGGCGGCGGCCCTGATGTCGACGATCTCGACGCACCTCAACTGGGGCGCCTCGTACATCGTTGACGACGTGTATCGGCGCTTCGTCCGACCGGGCCGAAACGAAGCGCACTACGTTCTCGTCGCCCGGCTGTCGACGATCGCTCTGGTTGCGCTGGCGGCGGTGGTCGCACTGTGGCTCGAGAACGCGATGCAGGCGTTCCAGATCCTGCTCCAGATCGGCGCAGGTACGGGCCTGATCTTCCTGCTGCGCTGGTTCTGGTGGCGGATCAACGCGTGGTCCGAGATCTCGGCGATGGTCATCTCGTTTGCGGTCGCCGTGTGGTTCCAGTTCGTCCATGAGGCGGTCGGTCTGACGCTGCCTTCGGCTGCGGCTCAACTCCTGCTTGGTGTCGGTCTCACCACTGCCGTCTGGTTCGGCGTCACGATGGCCACCCGGCCGACGGAGACGGCGGTTCTCCAGTCCTTCTACGACTGCGTCCGCCCGTTCCCGCGCGGCTGGCGGCGGGCCGTCGAGACAGGGGTGGATACGCCCGGCAGTGCCACCGCGGCGCTGCTTGCCTGGATGCTCGGCTGCGCCGCCGTGTATGCGGCCCTGTTCGGTACTGGAGTGGCTCTCTACGGACGTGGGTTGGAGGCGGCTGCCTTCGGCGGCGCGGCCCTGCTGGCGGGTTACGGACTGTTCCGTCTGTTACCCCGCACGACCGGTTGATTGCGCCTTCCCACACTGGGTGCGCCGGCGTCCTCGCCGGCACCAACCGCGATGCCGCGAAGCGGCGAGCACGAAGAGCTACATCTCCTCGAAGCGCGCACTGAAATGCGGCAGCGCTGCCGGCGCGTCCACGATCCGCAGCCCTCGAATCCGCTCCCGCTTCGCGTACAGTTCCACCAGCGCCTCGACCACGTAGTCCATGTGGGACTGCGTGTAGACGCGCCGCGGCACGGCCAGCCGGACCAGGTCGAGCGCCGGCTGCTGCCGGGCGCCGAACATGACGGTCCCCACCTCGCAGGTGCGGATGCCGGTATGCCGGTAGAGGGCGACCACGAGCGCCTGCCCGGGGAGCTGCTCGCGGGACAGGTGCCGGCAGAACCGGCAGGCGTCGATGTAGATCGCGTGGCCTCCCGGCGGCTCGACGATCTGGATGCCGGCCTCCAGCAGCTTCTCGCCGACGTACGTCGTGCTGCGGATCCGGTAGCGGAGGTAGTCCTCGTCGAGCACTTCCCGGAAGCCCTGCGCCATCGCCTCGAGATCGCGGCCGGCGAGCCCCCCGTAGGTGACGTAGCCCTCGGTGAGAATCGTCAGGTCGCTGGCGCGGCGGAACAGCTCTTCGTCGCGCAGGAGCAGGAGGCCCCCGATGTTGACGATCCCGTCCTTCTTGGCGCTGATCGTGGCGCCGTCGGCGAGGTCGAACATCTCGCGCGCGATGTCGCGCGCGGAACGGTCCTGCTGTCCCGCTTCCCGCTGCTTGATGAACCAGGCGTTCTCCGCGAACCGGCAGGCGTCCAGGAACAGGGGCACGCCGTACTGGCGGCACAGGTCCCGCGTCGCGCGGAGGTTCTCCAGGCTCACGGGCTGACCGCCGCTCGTGTTGCTCGTCACCGTGCACATGACGACGGGTACGCGCGAACTCTCGGCGGCGAGCAGCGACTCCAGCCGATCCAGATCGAGATTGCCCTTGAACGGGTGACGGTTCGTTGGATCGGTCGCCTCGGGAATGCCGAGGTCGACCGCCTGGGCGCCGCTGTGTTCGATGTTCGCCCGGGTCGTGTCGAAGTGGGCGTTGTTCGGCACGATCCTGCCCTCGCCGCCGATCAGGTCGAAGAGGATTCGCTCGCTGGCCCTCCCCTGGTGGGTCGGCAGCATCCGCTCGAACCCCATGATCTCTTCGACCGTCTCGCGCAGCCGCAGGAAGCTGGTCGAGCCGGCGTAGCTCTCGTCCGCACGCATGACCGCGGCCCACTGCTGCGCGCTCATGGCGCCAGTGCCGCTGTCCGTCAGGAGATCGATCAGTACGTGCTCCGCCGCGATCTTGAATAGGTTGAAGCCCGCGCCCTGGAGCACCTCTTCCCGTCGCTCGGGACTGGCGAGGCGGATCGGTTCGACCGCCTTGATGCGGAAGGGCTCGATGATCGTCTTCATGGCGCCTTCCTATACTGACGGAATGCCTCTTCCGGCCGATCTCCTGCGGCGGAACGCGGAGGAGGCTGTACGCCTGATCGTCCTCGACCTTCTCTCCCAAGCGCGCGAGGCCGCGCCGCGCTGCCTCGACCCGGAGGACGCCGAGGGCCTCCACGACTTCAGGGTGTCGATCCGGCGGCTGCGGAGCACCCTGAGCGCCTGGAAAGGACCGCTGCGTGGTGTGGTGAAGAAGCGGGACCGGCGGACGCTCACCGGGTTCCAGAAGCGGACCGGCTCCAGCCGCGATGCCGAGGTGACGCTCGAGTGGCTGGAGGAACAGGTCGACGAGTTGGAGCCGGAGCACCGGCCGGGCTACGAGTTGGTCGAGGCGCGACTTCGTTCGGCATTGCGAGCGCAATCCGGCGACGAGAACCGGGCAGTGTGCAACGAGTTCACCGAGTGGGCCGGCGGCTTCGAGTCTCGCGTGGCCGACAGCGTGCCGGCGGCAGGCGTTTGCGCGCCGTACGGTGAGGCGCTGGCCAAGCGGCTCGACTGGATCGCCGGCAGGCTGGACGCCTGCATCGCCGGCCTGGGCGATGACCGGAAGCGGGGCCCGCACCGGGTGCGCATCACCGGCAAGCGCCTCCGCTATCTGGTGGAACCGGTACGCGCGGAAAGCGAAGTTGCGGCTTCCCTGGTTGATCGCTGCAAGCGCCTGCAGGATGTGCTCGGCACCCTGAACGACGCCAACGTTCTCGGCGATCTGCTGCGCGTCTGGCGCGACGAGGTTCAAGAGTCGACCGATGGAGAGTCGACGGCGGAGAAGCCCGGAGTGCTGGAGTTGTGTCGGCTCAACGGCCTCAGGGCGGAAGCCAGCTACCGGCTGTTCAGAGTCGACTGGCTGGAAGGCGGCGGCATGCGAACGCTCCTCGACGAAGCCGCCGCTTTGGCGCGTCAACTCCGCGGCTAGTCGGCCCGGGCGATACAGTGCCGCAGTTCACCATGCAGAAGGGTCGCCGATGTCCGAGGTTCGGACCAGCCGCGTCTGTCGTCGTTCTGACGGTGTCGGCCCTCGCGGCGGGCCCCGCGAACCTCCAGGCGCAGGAACTCGCCTGGCGGGAACTCCCCGACATGCCAGCCGGCAAGTGGGAAGCCGCGACGACAGTCATCGACGGCAAGTTCTACGTGTTCGCCGGCTACGAGGGACCGGTCCGGTCGAGCAAGCGGGTCGACGTCTTCGACCCGGCGGACGGAAGCTGGACGCGGATGCAGGACATGCCGAGCGCCGTCTCGCACCTGAACGCGGTGCTCGATGGCCGCACCGTCTGGTTCGCCGGCGGTTTCAAGGACGGCTACAAGGGCCACGCGATCGCCGAGGTGTGGAGCTACGACCTGGATCTGGACCGCTACACTGCCGCGCCGCTGCTTCCCGAACCGCGGGCCGGCGGCGGTTTGGCGCTCGTTGGCCGCAAGCTGCACTACTTCGGCGGCCTGAAGGCGGATCGGGACACCGACGCCGCCGACCACTGGGTTCTCGATCTGGACGACTGGGCGTCAGGCGCTGGGAACTGGCGGAACTCGGCGCCGATGCCCGATCCGCGCAACCAGTTCTCGGCCGTTTCGATTGGCAACCGCATCTACGCGATCGGCGGCCAGTACAACCACGACAGTCAGCAGCTCGACCAGCCTCGGGTTGACATCTACGACGCGGCCACCGATTCCTGGAGCCGCGGCCCCGACCTGCCGAAGGGCCACTCCCACGGCGAGGCCGGTACCTTCGTCCACGAGGGCCGCATCGTCATGGTCGGTGGCCACACGACGCCGGCCGGCGGCACGAAGTCGATCGACCCGGACATCCTGGTGCTCGAGCCCGGAGCCGAGTGGGAACTCCTCGGCAAGCTGCCGGTGCCGCTCTCGTCCCCCGCCGCCGCGATCATCGGCGGCAAGCTCTATGCCGCCGGCGGCTCGGCGACGGGCCGTGGCGCCCAGGCGAGAATGTGGGTGGCCGACCTGCCGTAACTCGGTGCGTCCTGAGGGGTGCGGGCGGCTACTCGGCCTCCAGCGCCTGACGAGGATCAGCGCGGGCCGCCCGGCGGGCCGGAAGAAACGACGCGCTCACGGCCACCGCCAGTAGCACTAGGGCCGCCACCCCGAACGCGAGCGGGTCGCGGGGAGTCCGGCCATCGAAGAGCAGGGGCTCGACGAAGCGACCCGCCCAGAGCGCGGCGATCGTACCGGCCGCGACGCCGGCCGCCGCCAGGGCGAAGCCGCGTGCCAGCACCATGCGCAGGAGGTTGGACGCCCTGGCGCCCAGGGCGCGACGGATGCCGAACTCGTGCTCCCGCTGCCGTACGCCGAAGGCGATGACCGCATAGAGCCCGATGGCTGCGAGCAACACGGCGAGCATGGCGGAGGCGGCAAACAGGCGCGTTCCGGTTCTCCACGTGCGAATCCGTGATGCGAACTGTGTGGAGAGGTTCCGGACGTGGTGTCCCGGCAGTTCGGGAAACAGCTCGGCCATGGCGCCGAGCACGGGCGCCTCGACGCGCCCGGGGTTTCCGGCGGTGCGGACGATCAGCGAACGCTGGAGGCTCGCCCATCCCGCCAGGGCCGGGTCGGATGACGCCTGGGAGATGGGCAGGTAGTAGAACGGGTCCGTGTCGGGCAGAGTCCAGTTCACAGCGGGTTCCACCACGCCGACCACCGTTGTGCAGTCGGCGGCGCCGCTGACGAACAGGCAACGGCCGACGGCGTTCCGGCCGGGCCAGGCCTGCTGGGCGAACGACGTGTTGACGACCGCGACCTTCTGCGTCCCTTCGCGGTCCCACAGTGTGAAGCCGCGACCTTCGCGAACCTCCAGGCCGGCGACCTGGAAGAAGTTGGCCGTCGTGAGATTCACATGGGGACCGCGAAACGGCAGGCGCTCGAGCCCCTCGATGCGCAGGTCCGCGTACGCCGCACCGCTTCCCGACATGGGTGAACTCGTTCCCTGCGCGACATCCAACACCTCCGGTACGTCCCGTACGCGGGCTTCCATGGCACGGATTGCGCTCTCGTCGAGCGGTGCACCGTCCAGGCCATCCAGTCGGGTGTCGCCGTGGAAGCTCCCCAGAGTCACCGTGAGCAGGTGCTCCTTCGCGTAGCCGACGTCCACCTGGCGCGCCGCTTCGAATGACTGGAAGAACACGGCCGTTCCGCTGAGAAGGACCACAGACAGCGCGGCCTGGACCACGATCAGGCCGGTGCGGACGGGCGTTCCGAGCGCGCTGGCGCCCCGGGAACTGTCGAGCCTCTCGATTCCCCGGCTGCGCGCCGCGTACACGGCGGGTGCCACGGCTGCCGCCAGGCCGACCCCGAGGACGGCGATCGCGGTGAAGCCGACTGCCGTGGCGCCCAGCGGATTGTCGGCCCACTGGTGACTCGGCAGGAGCGTGCGGCGAAGGGCGTCGCCGGTGGCTGCGGCAACGGCCAGGGCGACAACGCCGGAGAGGGCGGCGAGAGCCAGGCTCTCCGTCACCAGGAGACGTCCGATTCCCCATTTGCCCAGGCCGAGCGCGTAACGCACCGCCAACTCGCGTCGCCTGGCAGCGACCCGCAGCATCAGCAGGTTCGACATGTTGACGGCCGCAATGAGGAGCACGACGAAGGTGATCCCGCCCGCGATCAGCGGCAGGCGCATGTGGCGCCGCAGCGTGACGGGGCCGCGGGTTCGCAGAATCGGGCCGAGAGCCACGGTCGCCTCCCGGTCCACGGAATCCGAGAACCGCGAGCCGGCACGCGCCGCCCGGACGGCGGCCGTCACCGCGGCGCCCGCGGCCTCCTCTGTCGCGCCGGGCGCCAGCCGCACAAATGGCGTGAGGTAGAACGTGCTTCCGTACCGTCTCCAACTGTTCCCCCGGCTGGCCGTTGCCGCGTGTTCGAGAGGCAGCCACACATCGACTGCGTTGGAGCGGGGCCCGGAGAAGCCGGGGGGCAGCACGCCGACGACGAGGTAGGTGACGTCCTCAAAGCTGAGCGTTGCGCCGAGCGCTTCTACCGCGCTTCCGAACCGCTGCCGCCGGTAGCCGTCGCTGATCACGGCGACGGGCTGCGCCGCCAGGTCGTTGTCCGTATCGGCGATCAGCCTTCCCGCCGTTGGAGCCACGCCCAGGAAGTCGAAGAACTCTCCCGTGACCCACGAGACCGTGAGGTACTCGGCGCGTTGACCGCGTCCGATCGTCCTGAACGAGACCCTGTGGCCCGCGACGCCGTCGATGAGGGGGCTGTCGGCGGCGCTCAGGGCGTCGAAGTCGAGCCATTGCATCGCATCGACTACCCAGGTTCGTCCCGTGAAACCGCCGCGATCGCCTGGATCGATGCGTTCGCTGACCCAGAGGCGATGAACGCGGTCCGGCTCCTCGATGTGGGGTGGCGGCTGGAGGAACAGGCGCGACAGCATCTCGTACATCGGAGCGTTCAGCCCGATGCCGAGTGCCAGAGTGAGGACGACCGCGCAGGTGTAGCCGCTGTTGCGCCGTATCATCCGGAACGCGGCACCGACATCCCAGAGAAAGCGCTCCGCCGGTGCCCACCCCCAGGCTTCGCGGGTCAGTTCGCGAGTCAGCAGGACGTTGCCGAAGGCGCGCCGTGCCTCCGCGCGGGCCCGCTCGAGCGGCAAGCCGCTCTCCACCTGTTCTTCCGTTTCCTCGGCGAGATGGAAGCGGATCTCCTCTTCGAGTTCGGCGTCTCGCCGCCGACGGTCCCGGATCGAGCGCAGGCGAAACAGGAACTGCTTCAGCATCCGGCGTTGCGGTGCTACTCAGCCTCGAGCGCCTGACGTGGGTCGGCGCGAGAGGCCCGGCGGGCTGGCAGGAGCGAGGCCATCACGGCGATTACCAGGAGCACGAGCGCAGCGGCGGTGAACGCCAGCGGGTCGCGGGGAGTCCGGCCGTCGAAGAGCAGGGGTTCGACGAAGCGACCGGCCCAGAGCGCGGCGAGCGTACCGGCCACTACACCTGTCGCCGCCAGGGAGAAACCGCGCGCCAGCACCATGCGCAGGAGGTCGGACGCCTTGGCCCCCAGCGCGCGACGGATGCCGAACTCGAGCTCGCGTTGACGTACGCCGAACGCGATGAGCGCATAAAGCCCGATGGCGGCGAGTAGCACCGCCAGGGCGGCGGAGGCGCCGAACAGCCCCGTACCGATGGTCCATGCACGGATCCGCGGCGAGAAGACAGTCTGGAGGCTTCGCACGTTGTCGCGCGGGAGGTCGGGGAACGAGTCCGCCAGGGCGAGGAGCGTTGGCTGCACCGCGCGCCCGGGGTTCCCGCGAGTCCGCACGACCAGCGTGCGCATGTTGTTCACGAAGCCTGCCTGAATAGGGTTTGACGAAGCCTGGGAGATGGGCAGGTAGTAGACGGCGGTGCGATCGGCGTCCAACAGTCCCCTGTCGAGGGCGGATTCCACGACGCCGACGACCGTGGTGCAGTCCGCGGACGTTTCTCCGAAGAAGAGGCACTGGCCCACGGCGCTCCTGCCGGGCCAGACGCCGTGGGCGAACGTCGTGTCGACGACCGCGACCTTCTGGGTGTCGGCGCGATCCCACTCGGTAAAACCGCGACCTTCCACAATCGCCAGGCCCGCGACGCGGAAGAAGTTGGACGTTGTGAGGCCTACGTAGGGACCTTCGTTGAATGGTAGGCGATCCAGCCCTTCGACCCGCGGTCCCGGCATCGCGGCCTGGCCCCACATTGGTGAATTCGTTCCCTGGGCGACATCGAGGACGTCCGGTAGTGACCGGAGGCGGGACTCCAGCGCGTCGATCGCGGCCTCATCGAGCGGCCCGGTGCGCCGAAAACCCGCCAAGTCGACCGTGACCAGGTTCTCCTTCGCGTAGCCGACGTCCACCTGACGCGCCGCCTCGAACGAGCGGTAGAAGACGGCGGTTCCGCTGAGCAGCACCAGCGACAGCGCGGCCTGAACGACGATCAGGCCGGTGCGAACCGGGGTACCGAGTGCGCTGGCGCCTCGCGAGCTGTCGAGCCTCTCGATCTGCCGGCTCCGCACCGCGGACACGGCGGGCGCAATGGCCGCGCAGAGGCCAACGGCAAGCACGGCGAACCCCGTGAAGCCGACAGCCGTGAGGTTCAGTGCGTCCACGGTCCCCTGATGTCCTGGTAGCAGCGTGAGGCGCAGGGTGCGACCCGCAACCGCGGCTACGGCCAGCGCCACGGCGCCGGAGACCGTGGCGAGCACGAGACTCTCTATCGCCAGCAGGCGTCCGACTCCCCACCTGCCGGCCCCGAGCGCGTTGCGCACCGCCAGTTCGCGGCGGCGCGCCGCCACTCGCACCAACAGAAGGTTCGACATGTTGACGGTCGCAATGAGGAGCACCAGCAGCGTGACGCCGCCTACGACCAGTGCAAGGCGAATCTCGCCGGACGGCGAGGAGGGACCCCGGGTCCTGAGGATGGAACCCAGCACGACGGTCGCTTCGGGGTCGAGCGAGTCCCCGAAGGCCGAGTCGGCGCGTGCCGCGCGGACGGCGGCGGTCGCCGCGGCACCGGCGGCCTCGAGGGTCAGGCCGCGCGGAAGGCGGGACAACGGCGTCAGATAGAAGCCACTTCCGGAGTTTCGCCAGCGGTCTCCCCGCACGGCCGTTACCGCCGGTTCCAAAGGCAGCCAGACATCGACCCCGTCCGGATCCGGTCCGGAGAAGCCGGGTGGCAACACGCCGACGACGATGTACGTGACGTCGTCGAACTCGAGTGTCGCGCCGAGTGCTTCCTGCGGACTGGTGAAACTCGCTCGCTGATAGCCGTCGCTAACCACGGCGACGGGTGTCGCCGCCGCGTCGTCGTCCTCCGGGCCGATCAACCGGCCGATGGTGGGCTCCACTCCCAGGAGATCCAGGAACTCTCCAGTGACCCAGGAGACCCTGAGGTTCTCGGCGGTTTGACCGCGTCCGTTCGGCGTGGACCGGGGTGCCGTGTAGCCCACGACCGAGTCGATAAGCGCGTTGTCGGCGTTCAGGGCGCTGAACTCGGACCACTGCATCCGATCCCACGGGATGGCCGGGCCAGTGAAGACCCCGCGATCGTCCGAGTCGTAGCGCTCGCTCAGCCAGACGCGATGAACGGCGCCCGGGTCCTCGATATGGGGTGGCGGCTGAAGGAAGAGCCTCGACAGCATCTCGTACATCGGGGCGTTCAGTCCGATGCCGAGTGCCAGGGTGAGGACGACGGCGCAGGTATAGCCGGCGTTGCGTCACATCATCCGGAACGCGGCACCGACGTCCCTGAGAAAGCGCTCCGCCGGTGCCCACCCCCAGGCTTCGCGGGTCAGTTCGCGAGTCAGCGTGACGTTGCCGAAGTCCCGTTGTGCGGCTGCGCGTGCTTCCTCGGGCGCCAGGCCGGCGTCGATCCGTTCCTCCGCTTCCGCAGCGAGATGGAAGCGGATTTCCTCCTCGAGTTCGGCGTCCTTGCGTCGCCGGTGCCAGAGACACCGAAAGCGGTTTAGGACCTGCCGCAGCATTCCCCGGTCTCCCCGGCTCAGTCCGCCGGACGAAGCACCCTGGTCACGGCGACCGAGAGTTGCTGCCACCGCGACTGCTCGACGGCGAGTTGCCGCCTGCCGGTCCGGGTGAGACGGTAGTACCTGGCGCGCTTGCCCTTGTCGGAGGTCTTCCACTTCGCCGCGATCCATCCGCGGGCCTCCAGCCGATGCAGGGCCGGGTAGAGCGATCCCGTTTCGATGCGAAGTGCGTCTTCCGACACGCGCTGAATATGTCCGGCGATCGCGTGGCCGTGCGCCGGGCCGTAGAGCAGCGTCCGCAGGATGAGCAGGTCCAGGGTTCCGTAGAGAAGCTGATTGCGAGGACTTGCTGGCGTCATGGTGTAGACAAGCTACTCCATATGACGTAGATTGTCTACACCATGAATACGCTGATTCATCTGGAGAACGTGTCCAAGGTCTTCTACACGGACGAGATCGAAACCCACGCCCTCGATGGAGTCACTCTCGACATCGACTCGGGCGAGTACGTGGCCGTGTCCGGCCCGTCCGGCTGCGGCAAGTCCACCCTGCTGTCGATCCTCGGTCTGCTCGATAGGCCGACGGCCGGCGACTACACGCTGAACGGCTATCCGGTGGCGCAGCTCAAGCAGTCCGAGCGAGCGCGCATCCGCAACCGGGAGATCGGCTTCATCTTCCAGAACTTCAATCTGATCGGTGACCTGACCGTCTTCGAGAACGTCGAGCTTCCGCTCACGTATCGGGGAATCCGGCCGAGGGAGCGCCGCGAACTGGTGGGCCAGGCACTGGAGAAGGTCGAGATGGCGCCGCGCGCGAAGCACCTGCCGAGCCAGCTCTCCGGAGGGCAGCAGCAGCGGGTCGCGGTCGCCCGCGCCGTTGCCGGACAACCGTCGATCCTGCTTGCCGACGAGCCGACCGGCAACCTCGACTCGAAGAACGGCGGGGCGGTGATGGACCTGCTGCGGACCCTGCACGAGGAAGGATCGACGATCTGCATGGTGACCCACGACCCCCGTTACGCCGACTATGCCGAGCGGGAGATCCAGCTCTTCGACGGGCGGGCGACGACCTGATGGACGTCGCGAGACCTGACCTGGCGCGGAAGAAGAAGGTCCGCCGGGTGACGTACTTCTCCCTCGGGAGCGTCCTGCTCGTGCTGGTCACGCTCGGCTTGCAGCAGGCACAGCCGTCGGCGCCGCGAGTCGACCGGGACGCGCTCTACATCGACACGGTGCGGGGGGGTCCGATGGTCCGTGAAGTGCGGGGCCGGGGAACGCTGGTGCCGGAGAACATCCGCTGGATTCCGGCGACGACGGAGGGCACCGTCGAGAGGATCGTGAGCGACCCGGGTGCCAGGGTGACGCCGGACTCGCTGATCGTCGAACTGAGCAACCCGGAACTCGAGCACCAAGCCAGGGAAGCGGAGCTCAACCTTCGCGCCGCCGAGGCCCGCTACGAGAATCGGAAGGTCGAACTAGAGAGCGAACTGCTGATGCAGAAGGCTGGGCTTGCGAGCGTGGAGGCGGCTCTCGTCGTTGCGCGGCTCGAGGCGGACGCCGACGCCGAGCTGGCGAAGGACGGTCTGGCCTCGGCCATCGAACTCCAGCGGGCGCAGGCGTCGAAGCGGGAACACGAGACGCGTTTCGCGCTGGAGGAGGAGCGTCTCGGCATCGCGGAAACGACGAAGGCGGCCAAGCTCGCCGTCGAGCGGGCGGAGGTGGATCGTCTACGCGCTCTCTGGCAACTCCGTCTCGATCAGGTCGCGGCCCTGCGGGTCCGCGCGGGAATACGCGGCGTCCTCCAACAGGTGCCGGTCGAGGAGGGGCAACGCGTCACCGCGGGCACGAGTCTGGCCCGGGTCGGCGACCCGGCGGCGCTGAAGGCTGAACTGCGGATCGCCGAGACGCAGGCGAAGGACGTCCAGATCGGACAGGTGGCGTCGGTCGACACGCGAAACGGCATCGTCGCCGGCCGGGTCGCACGGATCGATCCAGCGGTCGAAGAGGGGACGGTGACCGTCGATGTCGGGTTGGAAGGCGACCTGCCGCGCGGGGCCCGACCGGACCTGACCGTCGCCGGCACGATCGAGTTGGAGCGGCTCGAGGATGTGGTCTTCGTCGGCCGCCCGGTCGTCGGTCAGGAAGAGAGCGAAGTCAGTCTCTTCCGTCTGGACGGCGAAGGGAACGGCGCTACCCGAACCCGTGTGCTCCTGGGCAGAATCTCGGCGAACACGATCGAGATCGTCGAGGGTCTGGTTCCGGGCGATCAGGTCGTCCTGTCCGACATGTCCGCTTGGGACGAGTTCGACCGCCTCCGTATCGACTGAGCCGCAGGGAACGTCCGTCGGCCATGTCCGTCCGGGCCTTGCGTGTTGAGACTGCGCGTCCGCTAAAGTGCGCGCCCCCCAAGGCGATCCGCCCGGTGCGAGCACCCGCGATGCCACAGATCACGCTCTACGAACATGCACCCACGCGGTCCGCGCGCTGCCGGTGGACCCTCCTCGAGGCCGGCCTGGCCTACGAGTCGGTAGGCATCGGCGGCCAGGCCGGCCTCGCCGAGTTGCGCGCCGTCCACCCGTTGGGGAAACTGCCGGTCGCGATCATCGACGGGCGTCCCCTGTTCGAATCCGCTGCCATCGCGACCGCCATCGCAGACCTGTCACCCGAGCGTGGCCTGATAGCGAAGCCGGGCTCGTGGTCGCGCGCGCTCCACGATCAATGGGTCTCTTTCGCCTTGACCGAGATGGAACCGTGGCTGTGGAGTTCCGAGATCAACAGCGTCGACGTTCTGATGCCGAAGGAACGTCAGGTTCCCGCCATCATCGAGCAGAACAACGCACTGTTCCGGCGCAGCGCGGCAGTACTGGATGCGGTACTCGGGGAGTCGCACTACCTTGTGGAAGACCGCTTCACCGTCACCGACATCATCGTCGGCTACACCGTGAGCTGGGGCGCCGACGACGGCCTACTGGGAGGATTCGGGAACCTGCAGTCCTACCTGGGCCGTCTGCATGAACGGGAACATTGCACGTTGCCCCGACCAGGGTAGGTCGACACCAGCATCGTCACGGATTCAACCTACTGGACACGACTCTGCGGTGCTAACCCATGAAGAAGCCCTTGCGGTGCGACACGCCGAGCACCTTCTTGCACAGCGCGCAGAAGTAGACGTAGCGCTTGCCCAGGAATCCCGAGATCTCCCGAAAGTAGATGCTCACGGGATGCTCGCAGTGCGGGCAGAGCGGCGTGATGTCGCTGCGTTCTTCAGCCTGAATCATGGGTTGGTGTCCTCTTGCTTTGTCTTCGTCGATCGTTGCTTCGGTGGCCGGTAATCCCAGGCCTTGACGGCGAATCCCCAGTTCCGGTCGACGATGTCGACCGTCTCCGCGTCGATCCGATAGGCGTTCTTGCGGTAACCCGACAGGGTTCCCAGATAGTCCGCCATCGGCTGCCTGGCCTGCTCCCAGCCCGGCAGCGCAAGTTCGTCGTAGAGCCGCTCGAGCTCGGCCATGGGGGCTCGTTCGAGATCCTCGAAGCGCACTTCGGCCAGGTGTCCTTTCGGGATCGATCCGCGGTCCCTCATGTACCGCCTCATCATCGCGGCGTAGGAGTCGAGCATGCTGGCGACGACGTCTTCGGGATCCGCATCGTCCAGTTGGCAGACGGGCAGCACGTGCCGGTACAGGTTCGTCATCGACCGGTAGACGACGTACGGGTTGCGCACGATGTGGATGAACTTCGCGTCGGGGAACAGGCGCAGGAGTGCCGCGGTGCGGCCGAGGTTTGTTGGGCTCTTCAGCACGAGCCGGCGGCCGCCGGAGGCCAGCGTGGCCTTGCGCAGCACGTCCAGGTAGGCGCGTTCCCAGCGGGCCATCTCTGAGCTGGTCAGCCGCATCGTGGCGAACTTCTCCTGGTACTCCCTCGCCCGGTTGGGGAAGGAGAGGTGGTGTACGAACGACAGGTGCGACGTGTTGGCGAGGGCGATCTCCTCCTCCTGGGGCAGCTCGACCGACACCGCCATGTTGTCCATGGGGCGTGTCGCGGGCATCCCATTGGCGACGAGGCGCTCCAGCCGGCCGCGCGCGGTCAGGAACATCGGCGCCGCGATGGCCTGGAACGTCGACACGAGGCCGAAACCCGGGTCCTGGGCGAGCAGGTTGTGGAGATGCGTCGTGCCCGAGCGGCCGAAACCGTGGATGTACAAAGGCGCCTCGTCGATGGCGACGCGCGCCATCCTCGACGGGCCGTAGCGGAGACGCTCGGCGACCCGTAGCGGGGTCATCAGAGCGCTGATCGCGAGCACCTTCGCCAGCTTGCCCCAGTATCGCGGCGGCACGCCGCCGTTCTCCGCGATCAGCCGCAGCCACACTCCGAGCGGCGCCATCGTGAACGGGTGCTGCCCGGCGGTCCTGGGGGCGTCCACGGTTGTCATGGTAGCGGTGGGCAGAGCCGGTGCTTAGCACCGGATGCCGGCGGGGACGCCGGCGCACCCAGTTCCTCAATTGCACCCGACTGGTCCTTCCAGCAACATGGGCCGCATGTGCCTCAACCGTGAGAACCAGCCATGAAGATCCTTCTCTACTCCCTGGTGGCCCTCGCCGTCATCGTGCTGGCGCTGTACTTCGCGTTCTTCTTCAATCCCCAAACGGAGGAGCAGGAGGAGGTGAACGCGGCCTGGAGCCGGTTCGCCGAGGAGGTCGCGGACCTCGGCCGTGCCATCGAGAGCGCGCCGTTCAATCGGGACGAGCAGACCGCGGCCGCGGGGTACCGCCACATCGCCCGCTATCTCTCGACCTTCCTGGCCGAGTACACCGACCTGCGGGACCCGGACTACCCGCAGTTCTCGCGCTTCCCCAACGGCGTCGCCCGCGTCGGTTGGGACAATCCGGACAATCCCTATCTCGTGTTTGCCGTGCGGGGCGATCACGTCTACCGGTTGCGTGGCAACACGACCAGCTTCGACCTCGTCACGATCAATGTCTACAGCGGCATGCTCGGCCATACGCCGGCGAGGCAGATCCGCACCGTTTCGAGCATCGCCTCGGACGATCTCGACGTCGACGAGAAGGGCGACTTCGTCCTGACGCTTAGCGCCGTACGGGCCGAAGGCGACTGGCTGAAGCTGGAACCGGATGCGCACATCGTCGTCGTACGGCGCCTGGTTTCCGACTGGGAGAAGACCGACGAAGGTCTGTGGGAGATTCTCAATCTGACCACGCTGGGAACTGGCGCGCCCCGCCCGACGCCGGAATCGGTGGCACGGGCTCTCGATGACGCCGTGACGCAGACCCGTTCCCTGCGAGAGCTCCTGACGCTCGCGCATCGGATCACGTTTCAGCTCAGGCTGCGGCCCAACACGGTGGAAGAACCCGCCGAGTCCGACCCGAATCTGGCGATGGCCGACGCCTTCCAGGCGGGCGCCCGGGGTTACTTCCGGCTGGAGGAAGATGAAGCCCTGCTGGTGGACGTGCCGGTCGCCGACTGCAGGTACACCAATATCCAGCTCGCCAATCCTTGGATGGAGTCGCTCGACTACGCCAGCCACCAGTCGAGCCTGAATCACCGCACCGCGCACGCGGACGCCGACGGCCGCGTGCGCTACGTCATCAGCCGCCGGGACCCCGGCGTGCAGAACTGGCTGGACACCGCCGGCTGGGCCGAGGGTTCGCTCTGTGCCCGGTGGACGTACTGCAGCGCGTACCCGACCGGCATCAACGCCCGCGTCGTCAAGCTGGACGAACTCGACCAGTACCTTCCCGCCGAAACCGTGAGGGTTGATCCCGCGGAACGCGCGCGGATCGTGGCGGCGCGGCAGGCGGCGATCAGCCGGCGCTACGCCGGCGGTTCCTAGGAGGGCTCGCTAGCGGAGCCGGCCTTGCGGCCGGCGCGACTCCCTGGCCGCCTGCGGCGGCAGCCGGCGTCCCCGCCGGCTTCTGACTTCTGCCGCGCCTAGGCGAGGACTTCCTTGACTACCCGCGCCTTCTCGACGCCGGTCAACCGGGCGTCGAGGCCCTGGTGCCGGTACGTGAACCGTTCGTGGTCGATGCCGAACAGGTGCAGCACCGTGGCCTGGAAGTCGTGGATGTGCACCGGGTCCTTGACGATGTTGTACGAGAAGTCGTCCGTCTCGCCGTGGACGACGCCGCCCCTGACCCCGCCGCCGGCCATCCAGATGCTGAAGCAGCGCGGATGGTGGTCGCGGCCGTAGTTCTCAGCGGTGAGGGCCCCCTGGGAGTAGATCGTGCGTCCGAACTCGCCGCCCCAGATGACCAGGGTCTCGTCGAAGAGGCCGCGCTCCTTCAGGTCCTGGATCAGCGCCCAGGCCGCCCGGTCGACGTCGCGGGCCTGGGCCGGCAGCACCGTGGGCAGGAGGGAGTGGACGTCCCAGCCGCGGTGGTAGATCTGCACGAACCGCACGCCGCGCTCGACCAGCCGCCGGGCCATCAGGGCCGCGTTCTGGAACTTGCCGGGTTCCCGGGCTTCCTCGCCCCAGCGTTCCCAGGTGCTCTCGGGCTCGCTCGCCAGATCGGCCATCTCGGGCACCGAGGACTGCATGCGAAACGCCATTTCGTACTGCTCGATGCGGGCCAGGGTTTCCGGATCGCCGACCTGCTGATGGCGCAGCCGGTTCAGTTCACTCATGCCGTCGAGCACCCGTCGCCGGACATCCGGCGAGACTCCCTGCGGATCCTTGAGATAGAGCACCGGTTCGTCTCCCGTCTGGAGGCCGACGCCGGCGTACTCGGGTGACAAGAAACCGGCGCTCCAGAGCTTCGCCGAGATCGCCTGCAGGCCAGCCGACGGGTGGCTGCGCTCCGCGTTCATCACGACGAAGGTCGGGAGATCCTCGTTCATGCTGCCGAGGCCGTAGGCGAACCAGGATCCGATGCATGGCCGGCCCGGAATCTGCTGTCCGGTCTGGATGAAGGTGATGCCTGGCTCGTGGTTGATCGCGTCGGTGTGCATCGAGCGGATGATCGCGATGTCGTCCGCCATGCTCGCGGTATGGGGCAGCAGCTCGGAGAACCAGGCGCCGTTCCCGCCGTGCTGTGAGAACTCGAAGACGGACGGGGCGATCGGGAAGCGGGACTGCCCGGAGGTCATCGTCGTCAGCCGCTGCCCCTGCCGGATCGAGCCGGGCAGGTCCTGGTCGAAGTACTCCTTCATCTTCGGCTTGTAGTCGAGCAGGTCCATCTGCGGCGGCGCGCCCATCATGTGGAGATAGATGCACTGCTTCGCCTTCGGCGCGAAGTGCGGCAGATCCGGCAGGCCGCCGAAGCGGTCCCTGGCCGCGGGAAGAGCGAAGGCGTCCTCGGCGAACAGGCTGGCGAGCGCCAGGCCGCCGATGCCGCGTGCGGCGGTGCCGAAGAACTGGCGTCTCGTCTCGGCTCGAACGGTTTCCTTGAATGGGTCCATTCCAGGTCCTCCGGCTACTTGTTCAGGGACTCGTCCAGGTTCATCAACTGGCTCGCCATCATCGTCCAGGCCGCGGACTCGGCCATGGGCAGGCCGGCGTCGTGGGCCGATTCGCCAACGTCGACGAGCTGCTTGGCCGCCGCTTTATCGGCGCTGTAGAGGTCGATCAGGCCCTCGTACGTCCGTCGTGCCACCGTCCGCTCCGAGTCGTCGAAGTCCCGGGCCAGCAGCCGGGTCGTGAGGTAGTCGAGCCGGCGGTCGAAGTCGTCACCGGCCTCGCGCATCGCCCGCTGGGCGAGGAAGCGCGACGCCTCGACGAACTGCGTGTCGTTCATCGTGACCAGTGCCTGAAGCGGCGTGTTCGTCCGTTCGCGGCGCACCATCGAGTGCTCGCGGTTGCCGGCGTCGAAGATCGTCATCGACGGCGGCGGCGCGGCGCGCTTCCAGAAGGTGTAGAGGCTCCGCCGGTAGAGTTTGTCCCCCGAGTCCTGCTGGTAACGGGACGTGTTGCTGGCGTTCATCGCCACCCGCTCCCAGTGCCCTTCCGGCTGGTACGGCTTGACGCTCGGGCCGCCGATCGTGCGCACCAGGAGGCCGCTGGCCGCGAGCGCCGTGTCGCGGACCATCTCCGCGTCCATGCGGAAACGCGGGCCGCGCGACAGCAGCCGGTTGTCCGGGTCCTGCTCCAGCTTCTCTGGCGTGAGCGTGGCCGCCTGCCGGTAGGTCGACGAGGTCACCAAGCGCCGGAAGAAGCCCTTGACGTCCCACTCCGATTCCCGGAACTCGGTCGCCAGATAGTCGAGGAGGTCGGGGTGCGTCGGCACGTCGCCCTGGGCGCCGAAGTCCTCGCTGGTCGTGACGAGCCCGGTGCCGAAGACCTGCTGCCAGAACCGGTTGACGGTGACCCGCGCCGTCAGCGGGTTCGTCTCGTCCACCAGCCACTGGGCGAGGCCCAACCGGTTGCGGGGCAGGCCTTCCGGCATCGGCGGCAGCGCGGCCGGCGTGCCCGCCAGCACTCGCTCACGCGGCTGGTCGTAGTTTCCCCGGTACAGGACGTGGGCCGCCGCCTCGCTTCCAGGAAGCTCCTGCATCACGTGCGTGACGGTGCCGCGGCGGCGGAGTTCGCGCCACTCCGCTTCGATCTCGAGCCGGCGGGAGGCGAGCCGGCGCCACTCCTCGTCGTGTGTCTTGAGGTAGGAGCGCCGCAACGCCTCGCGTTCGGGGGCGTCGAGTGCCACCGGCGCCTTGGCGGCAGCCGTCCGGAGCGCGTTCCACTCGGAGACGACCTTCGCTTCCTCGACGGACAGGACGCGGTCGAAAACGCGAAGGTCGGCGACGGCGCCGCCGGCCAGCGTCCGCGGCTTGCCGTCGCCCCTCACGTCGCCGCGGCCGAGGTAGAACGGCCGGTCGGTGCGGATGCGACCCTCGACCTTCCTGAAGTACTCGCTGCCCTGCTCGGGAACGCGACCGCCGTCACGGTAGATGTGCATGCCGCCGCGCTCGCCGGAGCCGTCGTAGGTCGCGACGATGTGGGTCCACTCGCCGGGCGTGAGCCGCTGTGTGTTGTTCGGGTTGATCAGGATGCTGGTGACGCCCCGGCCGGGTCCCGCTCGATCGCCGTACAGGCCGAAGTAGAGCTCCCGCGCCGCCAGGGTCATCGCCCAGCCGCGGTTACCGTCCTTCGGGTCGTACTGGCTGGCGATCGTGTAGGTACCCTCGGGTTCCGGCATACGGACCCAGAAGGCCAGCGAGAAGGGCGTGTCCGTGTTGACGTCGAGGTTCGGCAGTTCGACCCAGGACTCTCCGTCGAAGAGCACGGCGGGCAGACCGTTCGGGCCGGGTTCGATGCGGATCCCCTGCGACGAAGGGAGCGGCTGCCGTTCGCCCTTCAGAATCGCGGCCGGCTCCTCGCCGTCGAGGTCGAGCCGGAGGAGTTCGGAGGCCGTCCCCAGCGGAGCTTCGATGGACCGGTGGGCGCCGGTGCCGAGCCACTCCTCGAACGCCGCCTCCATCGCGTCCGGGCGTTCCGCCATCGCGTCCTCGATCTCGCCGACCTCCTCGCGCAGGCGGTACCAGCTATCGCGGTCATCTTCGTGGGGCACCACCAGGGTCGGCGGCGGGTCGGAGATGTTGCCGTCCATCACGTACTGGGTCGTGTTCCGGAAGAACGCGGTCAGCGCGTAGAACTCGCGCTGGCTGATCGGGTCGAACTTGTGGTCGTGGCAGGTCGCGCAGCCGACGGTCATCCCCATGAAGACGCTGCCGATCGTCTCCGCGCGGTCCTTGGCGTAGATCGCCTCGTACTCCTCGATGACGGCGCCGCCCTCGTTCGTCGTGATGTTGTTGCGCTGGAGGCCGGTGGCGATCAACTGGTCGAGGGTCGGATCCGGCAGCAGGTCGCCGGCGATCTGATCGACCGTGAACTCATCGAAC
Organism: Acidobacteriota bacterium; assembly: GCA_028875725.1. Taxonomy (NCBI): domain Bacteria; kingdom Pseudomonadati; phylum Acidobacteriota; species Acidobacteriota bacterium. Next base: position 158,060 of record JAPPCR010000023.1, on the reverse strand, counting down.
GGCTGGTTCCGGTTGAACGCCCTGATCACCCAGTCGCGGTAGGCGTACATCTCACGGTAGTTGTCGATGTGGATGCCGTGGGTGTCGCCGTAGCGGGCGGCATCCAGCCAGTAGCGGGCGCGGTGCTCGCCCCAGTGGGGCGAGCTGAGGAGACGGTCGACGAGGCGCTCGTAGGCGCCTTCTTCCGAGTCGTCGAGGAAGGTCGCGAGCGTGCCCGGATCGGGCGGAAGTCCGGTCAGGTCGAGGGCGGCGCGCCGGGCAAGGGTGCGGCGGTCAGCTTCTTCGGCGGGTGTGAGCTCCTCCGCTTCCAAACGTGCAAGGACGAAGCGGTCGAGCGGATCGCGGGCCCAGGCATCGTCCTCGACTGCGGGCGGCGCCGGCCGTTCGATGGCGGCGAACGACCAGTGCTCGTCCCAGGCAGCGCCCTGCCCGATCCAGCGGGTAAGGGTCCCGATCTGCTCGTCGGAGAGTGACTTCTGCGATACCTCGGGCGGCATCCGCCGCAGTGGGTCCGCGTGGGTGATGCGCTCGACCAGCAGGCTGGCGTCGACATCGCCGGCAACGACCGCCGGACCGCGAGGCCGGTTGCTGCGGCCCGCCGGAGGCCGCGGACTGAACGCCCCGTCCCGTGTATCGAGCCTCAGATCCGCCTCGCGGGTCGCCTCGTCGGGACCGTGGCAGGCGAAGCAGTTGTCGGAGAGGATCGGCCGGACGTCGCGCTGGAAGTCGACGGCGGGAGCGGGCTCGGCGGCAGTCGCCCCCTGCGACGTCGCCGGGCCGCAGACGGCAATGGCCATCGCTACCAGGAACAGGCGGGACACTCTATGAAGCATGGAGGTAGTAGAGGATAGACCACATGAACATGATCGAAGAAGTCCTGTCGTTCTGGTTTGAAGAGAGCGGCCCCGAGCAGTGGTGGACCCGCGATCCGCGGTTCGACGCGGAGATCCGGTCACGGTTCGGAGCGCTTCACGACCGGGCGGTCCAGGGGGAGCTGCACGGCTGGCGGGATACGCCGGAAGGTCGTCTCGCCGAGATCGTCGTGCTCGACCAGTTCTCGCGCAACCTCTACCGCGAGGACCCGCGCGCCTTCGCGGCCGACGCGATGGCGTTGGCGCTGGCCCAGGAGGTGATGCGGATTGGCGCCGATCAAGCTGTTCCGCCGGTCCGGCGTCAGTTCATGTACATGCCCTACCAGCACAGCGAATCGCCGCGAATCCACGAGGACGCGATGACGTTGTTCGAGAGCCTCGACGACCCCGAGAGTCTGGACTTCGAGCGGCGGCACAAGGTGATCATCGATCGCTTCGGTCGCTACCCGCATCGCAACCGCGTCCTCGGCCGCTCTTCGACGCCAGAGGAGATCGCGTTCCTTCGGGAGCCCGGGTCGTCGTTCTGAGGAGCGGGCCCGGAGGTCTCTGTACCTGCGAGGCGACCGCGTAGTACGTTGGCGACGATGGCAACCCGAAGGGCCTTCCTCACTGCGGTCGGGGTCACAGTACCGGTCTTGGCGTCCACCTTGGCCTGCTCGACGGCGATCGTGACGACGCCGCCGTCCGCTCCGGCCCAGGCACCGCCAGCGGCAGCGGAGTCTGAACCGGCCGCACCGCCGGCCTCCGTTCTCGACGGCATCTTCACCGAAGCACAGGCGAAGCGAGGTCGGGCCGCCTACGACGCGCAATGCGCCGAATGCCACGGCGAGGGCCTGGGCGGCGGCGAAATGGCGCCGGGTCTCACCGGCGTGGCGTTCAGGTTCCGCTGGCGCGGGCTCAACGTGGCCGACATCTTCGAGAGCATCGAGTCGACCATGCCGCCGGAAGAGCCCGAGACTCTCGGCGACCAGACCTACATCGATATCGTCGCGTTCCTGTTGAGCGCCAACGGGTACCCCGCGGGCGCTCGGGAGCTGACCGCGGACCCGGTGCTGCTTCAGAGAGTAGCGGTCGAGCGCATGCCGCCGTAGCGTCCGCGGATCTACGGTGCCGAGTACTCCAGCGCGAACACGAACAGGTTGTTCGCGAAGCCCGGCTTCAACTCGGGCGTCAGCCGCAGGAAGCTCGATGTGGTCGCCGAGATGCCGGTGCTGACCGCCACGTACTGCGTGCCGTCGACGGCGTAGGTGATCGGATAGCCGGTTACCGGCGCGCCGAGGTTCACTTCCCACAACACCTCGCCCGTCTCCTGGCTGTAGGCCTTGAAGCGGCCGTTCACATCGCCGCCGAAGAGTAATCCCCCGCCAGTGGCGACCAGGGAGGTCGTCGAAGCGCGCTGTTCGTGCAGCCAGACCGTCTTGCCGGTCTCGGCGGAGATCGCGTAGACGGTGCCGAGGTTCTCCGTGCCGGGCGCGAGTTCGTGGCGGACGCTCAAGGCGTAGTACGGGTGGGACGCGCTCCGGTCGGTCGTCGTCAGCGTCGGCATGCACATGTTGCGCAGCGGGTAGTACAGGGTGTTCGTCTCCGGGCTGTAGGCGCCGGCCTCCCAGTCCTTGCCGCCGTGCATGTTCGGGCAGATGAGCCGCTCCTCCTCCAGCGCGTGGAAGATGACCTCCGGGTTCTCGGTCGCCTTGCCGGTCTCGCCGTCGATGCTCTGGATCACGTTCTGGTAGACGGTTGGCCGCGCCCAGAGGAACTCGCCGGTCTCCCGGTCGATGGAGTAGACGAGGGCCGTCTTGCCGGGGATCCCGGTGATCACCTTGCGCACTTCGCCGGGCTCGATGTTCGGGTTGATCCAGGCCACCTCGTCGGGATCGGGCGCCACCGCGGTGTCGACGATCAGGCGTTCGAACGGATGGTCGAGATCCCAGTGGTCGTTCATGTGCTGGTAGTGCCAGACGATCTCGCCGGTATCGCCGTCGAGGGCGAGCGTGGAGTTGTGGTACAGGTGCGTCCTGTCCGTTCCACCCAGCATGAACTTCGGCGCCGGTGCCGTGACCGAGGTACCCGCGAAGACGAGGTCGAGCTCCGGGTCGTAGCTCGGCGGCATCCAGGAGCCGACGTGGACTCGCTTCTCGAACGGCACGTCGCCCCAGGTCTCGTTGCCCGGTTCGCCGGGGGCGGGAATCGTGAGGCGCCGCCACAGCTCCTCGCCGGTCAACGCGTCGTGGGCCGTGATCACGCAGGCCTCGGGCCCGGCGCGCGGCGAGCAGCTGCGGCCCGAGAACGCCTTGCCGTTGCCGATGATCGGGCCGGCGCCCTGTAGCGCGGGATGGACCTTGTAGTCGAGGACCATCGTCTCCCAGACCATCTTGCCGGTCTCGGCGTCGAGCGCAAACAGGTGGTCGTCGACGCTGGTGTCGATGATCAGGTTCGCGAAGATCGCGATGTTCCGGTTGTTCTGCGACAGGAAGCCGCCGACGTAGTCCTTCGCGTCCTCAGGGACCTTGCGCCGGTGCTCCCAGATCAGATCGCCGGTCGCGGCGTCGAGCGCCTGGATCACGTCGTTGGGATTCGGCATGTACATGACGCCGCGGTAGGCGAGCGGCGTGCCGGTCTGGCTGCCGTCGTTCAGCGAGCGGGTCCACACCATCCGCAGATCGCCGACGTTCTCCGGCGTGATCTGGTCCAGCGGGCTGTAGCCCCAGCCGTTCGCGGTGCGCCGCCACATGAGCCAGTCCCCGGGCGCCGGGTTCTCAAGCACCTCGTCGGTGACGGGGACGAAGGCGTCGCCGGACTGGGCATGAACGGTCGGGCCGCCGAGAGCCACGGCTGCGACGGCGGCGGCGAGTAGGCAGTGGAACCGTTTCGGCATCGAGAACACCTCTTCCTGTCTGAGTGGAGCCGTAGAGTATGGCCCAGCGCCCGCTAAGCTAGCTGGCAATGTCACACAACAAGGTCGCCTTCGCCTCGGCTGCCGTGGCGGCAGTCGCCCTGTTCGCCCTGTGTCCGCCCGCGGCGTCGCAGGAAGCTGGCGCCCTCGCCGGCGACGACGTCGTCTCGCTCCTCGTTCGCCTGGGCGTGAACGACTCGGCCGCCCGCGACTGGGACGGCTCCGTCGAGATCTCTGGCGGAGAACTGCTCGGAGTGCGCAACTGGCGTCCCCGGCCGGGTGAGGAAGTGTCCGGCAACACCTGGAAGCTGGCCAGCTACAAGGGGCCGCACTTCACCCCCCGCGCCATGCACGATACGCAGACGGTCGGTCCGGTCGAGTACGTCCGATCGCCCGGACTGGTCGTCGACGTGCGGGGCAACGGCGGCTCGCACCTGATGTTCGCCACCGCCAACGGCGAGTTCGAGGTCCGGCTCGCCGATGTCGCGGTTGGCCGCCGGCTGCGGTTCCTGGCCGGCGACGTGACGGTCGAGCGCGTGCCCGGCGTCGAGCGGCTGACCTCCGACGACTACCAGAACGACTTCGCGACGTTGCTCGGCAGTGACGGTGACGAGGTCTGGGCCGCCTGGCTCGGCTATCGCGACAACGCGAACGAGGTGCTGGCGCGGCGATTCGACGGGCAGGGCTGGGGAGAGGTCCAGATCCTGACGGAACAGCCTGGTGACCACTACCTGGTGAAGATGGGCCGCGACGGGGACGGCCGCCCCTGGGTCGTCTACTCGGCCCAGGTGGACGGCAACTGGGATCTCTACGCCCGCGTCCTGGACGGCGATGCCTGGTCGCCGGCGGAACGGCTGACCGAAGCGCCGCAGCCGGATGTGTTCCACAACCTGGCGACGGACGCCGAGGGCAATCTCTGGGTGGTCTGGCAGGGCTTCCGCGACGGCGCCGCCGACGTCTTCGCCCGCCGCTACGACGGCGAACGCTGGTCCGAGGCGGAGCAGATCTCGTCGTCGCCGGCGAACGACTGGGAGCCAGTGATCGTCGCCGACTCGAAGGGCGGCGTGTACGTCGGCTGGGACAGCTACGGCGCCGGCAACTACGACGTGCTGGTCCGACGCTGGGCCGGCGGCGAGTGGGGCGAGGAGATGGCGGTCGCCTCGACGGCCAAGTACGAGGCGCACATCAGTCTCGCCGTCGACGGCCAGGACCGGGTCTGGGCGGCCTGGAACGAGAGCGGTGTCAACTGGGGCAAGGACACGGGCTGGGTGCTCAATCGGGAGGGCACGCGGCTCTATGAGTGGCGCACGATGAATGTCGCGGTCCACGACGGCTGGGAGTGGCGGTCGCCGGCCGCGGACATCAACGACGCGTTACCCGAAGAGCTCCAGGGTTACAACGACTTCCCCGTGCTCTTCCCGGACGCCGACGGACGCATCTGGCTTCATTTCCGGCACCGGACCACCCGCCAGGCCGACATCCTCAGCGAGTCCCCTGCCCACCGGGCCGCCTGGGAGGTCTGGAGCACGACGCTCCAGGGAGACCGCTGGCTCCGGCCGCAGCACATCCCGATGACGCGCTTCCGGCAGGACGCCCGCTGGGGGCTGGCCGCCGACGGCAACGGCGACGTCTGGGCGAGCTGGCCGACGGACAACCGGGACTACTCGGGCTTCCTGTTCGAGCACGCCGACGTCTACGCCGCGAAGCTGCCGCGCTTGATGACAAAGGTCGTGCCGCCGAAACTGGTGGCCCTGGTCGTCGACGAGGTGCCGGGATACGTGATCCACGAGAACGAGGCGGAGGACCTCGAGAGGATCCGCAGCTACGAGATCGAATCCGAGGGCAAGACGTACCGGATCTACCGCGGCGACACCCACCGCCACACCGAGATCTCGATGGACGGCAACAACGATGGCTCGCTGATCCAGACCTACCGCTACGCGATGGATGTCGCCTCGCTCGACTTCCTGCTGGCCAGCGAGCACAACTTCCTGGGCGGCCCGGACATCGAGTACATCAACTGGCTCCTGCACCAGACGGTGGACGTCTTCTCGGTCTCGGGCCGCTTCCAGCCCTTCTACGGCTACGAGCGGAGCATCTCCTTCCCCGACGGGCACCGGAACATCCTGTTCGCGGAGCGCGGCACGCCGACGCTGCCGGTCACCGAGGCGGAGCGGACGCATGAGGAGGGCGCGGCGAGGCTCTACGAGTACCTGAAGGAGCACGACGGCATCGCCATCTCCCACACGTCGGCTTCAAGCATGGGAACGGACTGGCGCGACAACGATCCGGAGGTCGAGCCCCTGGTCGAGATCTACCAGGGCGATCGGGTCTCGAACGAGTACGAGGGGGCGCCGCGCGCCGCCCGCACCGGCAACCCGCGCTCAGCTCCAGGGGGCTTTCGGCCGGAGGGCTACGTCTGGAACGCTTGGGCCAAGGGCTACAAGCTGGGCGTGCAGGCCGCGTCGGACCACCTCTCGACCCACATCTCCTACGCCGCCACGATCGCCGAGGAGTTCACGCGCGAGGGGATGCTCGAGGCGATGAAGAAGCGCCATAGCTACGGCGCGACGGACAACATCATCCTCGACTACCGGCTGCGGACCGGAGGCAGGGAGTACCTCCAGGGCGACATCCTGACCGCGGACGGCGATTTCCGGCTCAGCGTCCGCGTCATCGGCACGACGCCGATCCGCCAGATCGACATCATCCGGGATCAGACGTTCCTCTACAATCGCCAGAACCTGGAGGCGGACGTCAGCCTCGAGTTCGTCGACGCGGACGTGGAACCGGGCGAGCACCTCTACTACGTGCGGGTGATCCAGGTCGACGGCAACATGGCCTGGTCGTCCCCGATCTGGGTGACGGTGGAGTAGCAGAATGAAGAACTCTCTCGCAACCGCTCAGTCGATCTCGTATCTGACTTCGGGCTCACGGCTCGCGGCGTGCGCTGCGGCCTTGTGTGGCCTGCACTGCGCACTCACGCCGGTTCTCGTCGTGACGGCGCCGGCGCTCGCGCTTTCCGAAGGCGTCGAACGTGCCGCCTGGGCCGTGACCGTTCTTCTCGGCTCGGCGATGCTCCTCCTGGGCCCGGCCCGCAGGAACGCTCCCGTGATCCTCACCTTTTCCGGAGGAGCTGCGCTTTGGGCGGCCTCCCTGGCGGGTTGGCTTGAGCCGCTGCCCGAAACGGTGACGTCATCCGCCGGCAGCCTGACGATCGCAGGCGCCATGGTGCTGAGCGCCCGCCTTTGCTACGACGCCTCGTGCGCGCTATGCGCCGACGAGGAGCAGGCGAACCAGGAAGGCTGACTCAATCCGGCGACGCGACGACCAACCCTGCTTCCTTGGCGGCGGCGCCGAGCCGCCGGTCGTAGGTCACCAGAGCGTCGAGTTCTTCCAGGGAAAGCGCCGTGGCGAGGTGGATGGCGTCCAGGCTCCGCAGTAGCGGTGGGTCCAGGGATGCTGCGCTGGCAATGACCGGCCCGTCCACGGCGACCAGCACGATTCTCTCAATGACCTGGTCGGCATAGCGCAGTACGGCTGGTCTGTCGTTCGTCCGGCGCAGCGCTCGAAAGACCTCGACCCGCGCGAGGCCGCTCGACACATGGTCCTCGTGCTCGGCCAGGTAGGCGCGGAGTGCGTTCGACTCCGGCTCGGCGACGACGAGCTTGATGATGGCCGAGGAGTCGAGGTAGATCACCGACGCTCAGAGTCGGTCTTCGCGATCGGCGATGATGGCGTCGCTCGCCGCCGTCGGCGGCTCGCCGGTGGGCGGCGGAAGGTCGAGCACGTTCCCCGCCGGCATGGTCGCCCGCCCTTGGGCTACGAGTCGTTCCACTGGAGAAAGGTCTCCCCCGAGCGGTATCAGCAGGGCGACGGGTCGCCCACGATCGGTCACCTCGAACCGTTCGCCGCGATGGATGCGCCGAAGGTAGACGCTGAGGTTCTGACGTAGTGCCCGGATACCCACTTGCGACGTCCCGACATCGGTTCCGGCCATGATGACGCACACGGTAGCACATTGCCGCAGCGAAGCGGTAGACGCTGGGTGCGCCGCGAAGCGGCGACCTTCTTAGTGGTCCCGCTCGTAGTGCTGCCGCAGCAGGTCCTTGCCGTAGTCGTTGCCGTTCGGCGTCCGCACGACGGCATGGATGTGCTGCCGGATGGGCGCGCGGCCCTCGACCAGGTGCCGGATGCCGACGGGCCGCTGGTGATCGAACTCGATCAGGATGACCGGGCTGTGAATGCGGTAGTAGAAGACGGCGTCCTCGTCCGTGGCGCCGATCCAGGCGAAGTGGGTCTCGTCCAGATGGGCCTCGACCTCCGCCATCCGCACTCTGGCGTGGCCCTCGCGCATGTTGTGGACATAGAGGCCGATCAGGTCGAGCAGTCGGTTCCTGGCCTCGGCTGACAGCTTCGCGGCGGGGATGCCGGCGTAGTCAAGCACGATGTTGTCGCTGAACGCTTCGCCGAGGTTGTCGTTGCCGTCCTTCGAGGTCTCGATGATCGCCTTGTCCTGCTGCTCCGGGGAGAGGGAGCGAATCAGGGTGAGCCCCTGGTCCTGTTCCCGCTGCATGATCGCCGTGCCCTTGAACTTGCCGGATTCGGCGATGACCGGTTCCGAACCAACGAACAGCGGTGTCATCACGACCTGATCACCGAGCACGAAGTAGTTGATGATCAGGTGGTGGCCGTCGACCTGCCAGCCCCAGGGCTGGTCGGCCGAGGGCTCGCCCATCACGGTGATCCAGTACAGCCACTCGTTGTACTCGTCGAAGTTGTCGCCGTTCAGTTCGCCCAGGGTGCGGTTGAGGTTCATGATGTCGCGGCTCAGCCTGAGCCCGTCCGCGCTGAGCGAGGCGCGCATCAGACCGAAGGCAGCCTCCCGCTGCCCTTCGTCCATCTCGTCGAAGCCGACGCCCTGGCGAACGTAGAAGTGCTGGTTCATCCACTTGCGCCACTCGTCGTCGTCGACGGCGAACGTCGTCTTCGCGCGTTGTTCCGCCGTCAGCGCCGCGAGGAACTTCTCGGCGGCCTTGCGCACCGGCTCGGTCGACACGCCGGTCGACTCGATCCTGTAGAGGCCGCGTTCGATGCCGGAACTGCCGTGGATGCCGACGTAGGGGTCGTCGGCCAGCCGGGCGTCGATCTGGCGACTCCTCTCACGCATACGGTCGACGCGTTCGCCGGGGCGCTGGGCGGCTGCCGCGGTGGCCAGGAGAACGAGGGTGGCGGTGAGGATGTACCGAAGCATGAGGGCCATGCTAGCGCCAGACGGAGCCGGCCAGAGGGCCGGCGCACAGACGCTTTGGTTTCCTCAGCCGAACAGGTAGCCGAACAGCCAGTCGAACTGGTCGGCCAGCACGACGTAGCGGATGACCAGGAGCGCCATCGCGGCCTCGAACGCGAAGACGACCCAGATGCCGATGTAGGTCAACCGGCGGGGCCGTATCCGCGGGTCCATCCGCGTCCGCTGCAGCCACAGCGTGGCGCCGGCCTGAATCGGCAGGAAGATCGCCGAGGTCAGGCCGCCGACCATGATCAGGATGACGAAGTCGGTGACGAAGTAGTAGATCCCGAAGGCGGCCAGCGGCAGGCAGACCAGGTAACCGCGGATGATCTTCTTGCGCAGCGCCAGGTTGGAGCGCTCGATCAGGCCCATCTCCATCAGGTAGTCCGGGATCGTCCGGCCGCCGCCGCCCGCTCCAGAGAGGACGGTGGAGAACAGGATGCAGAAGGCGCCGATCGCGAAGATCCACACCGCCCAGAGCCCCAGGGTCTGGGTGAAGATGTTGGAGAGGGCCCCGATCGTCTCGTCGTTCCCCTCCGGCGTCAGCCCCATCTTGTTCAGCACCCCGGCGCCGAGGATGTAGTAGGGGATCGTGGCGCAGGTGACGATGATCAGGGCCAGCCAGACGTCGGTGTGGAGCACCCGCATCCAGCCGCGAGCGTGGGATTCCCAGTTCGGGTCGTTGCGGTCGGCGCCGAGGAAGCTCGGGTAGCCCTTTTCGACGCACCAGTAGGTGTAGGACGAGATGTCGCCCGAGGTCGTGCCGGTGTAGCCGTAGGCCGAAAGCGCGAGGGCCGCGACGGCGACGAACAGGGTCATGTCCGGCTTCATGCCGCCGAGGATCTCGCCCGGCGTGGTCCGGAACTCGGTGAACTGCATCGCGATCAGGCAGATCAGCGTGCAGAACGTGAATGCGATGACCAGAGGCAGCATCACGCGTTCGAGCCACTTGTAGGAGCCGGTGCCGAGGATGATCGAACCGGCGACGGCGATGAGACCGGTGCAGAGAACCCCGTCGAGCTCGATGTTCCCCAGCGAGGCGAGGAAGGACATCGACTGGCCGGCGCCGCCGATGATGCCGCCCAGTCCCATCGTCCCCGGGACGTAAGCGATCAGCCCCAGCCAGATCGGCCAGGAGATCCTCCAGATGCGTCCCGGCAGCCGGTTCATCGCTCGCAGGTAGGTGTCGCCCGACTCGATCGTGTAGCGCGCCATCTCCGCCTGGATCAGCGACTTGCACCAGCAGGAGAGGAGCATCCACCAGAGCAGGGTGAAACCGGCGACCGCGCCCAGGCTCGTCGTCAGCACGAGCTCGCCGGAGCCGATCACGGCGCCGGTGACGATCAGGCTCGGTCCGAGGTACTTCAGCCGCTCCCGGAAGGTCGCCGGAGGGGCCACGGCCTCGCCGTGGCGGACGGTGTACGGATCGAGTACTTGATTGGCCAGAAGGGACTTCCGGAGCGTCTATGGGCGCTTCGAAAGCGCCGGTCTGGGGTTTGGGCCGGAGGGAGGGTATCAGCGAAGCCGGGGCTACGGCTGCTTCTCGCTGGCCTCCTCTTCGAGCAGCCGCGCGCCGCGGAGCATGTTGCCCATCGAGTAGTTCCCCTCGTGGCAGGCGTACTCGTAGAGCCTCTTGTCCGTCCGGGGCCAGGGCAGGGAGCCGGTGTACGGCGCGGTGTAGTCGGAGTCCTCCACGGTGAACTCGTAGAACAGCGTGTCCGCGTCGAGCCGCTTGAAACGTTCGACGACGCGCAGGCCGTCGTGGGGAACATGCGGGGCGCGCAGGAAGTTCGTCGTCTCGACGACCAGGGTGTCGTCCTCCCACCAGCCGACCGAATCACCGCCGAACGAGCGGTACTCCTGCGGCGCGTGCTCGGAGTCGAGGCGGACGATCCGGGTCCAGTGCATCCACTCCACGTGGATCGCCACGTGGGTGTCCGTCTGCGTGATCGTCTTCAGGTTGTTGTAGGCGGAAGGCCGGACCGGCACCGTGGGGCCGCCGGCGTAGAGGCAGCGCGTGCCCAGGGTCTGGACCTCCGGCTCGTCGTAGAGGTCCTCGCCGGTCTCGATCCACCACGCCCCGCCCGGGTTCCGGTTGTAGGCGCCGAGGCCGCGCGGCGTGAGCGCCCGTCCGCGGTCCGTCTTGGGCGGCAGCCGGCCGTCGGGAGGGTCCGTGATGATCGAGTTGCGGTACTTGCCGTCGATCTGGAACGGGATCGTGCCGAAGTCGAACCAGAACGGGTTGTGGCCGCCGATGTTGCTGCGATGCCCGTCGCCGCCGACTGGCGGCGCCTTGCGGTCGGGGTCGCTGGGAATGTCGGCCTGGGCTCTGCCCGCCTCGGTCGCGGCTGCGATCCCATGCGCGTCCTCCGCGCTCATGTAGGGATCGTCGCCGTACTTCGGATCGCGCATCACCGGTGTGCGGGTGGCGATGTCGTAGGTGCCCGAGAGGTCCGGCCGACCGCTCGCGATGCGGGGAATGTCGTCCTGGGCGACGGCCGCGACGGGAGCGACCAGGATCGTTGCGGCCACGAGGAGTTGGATGCGCATCGGCTGTTCCCCCTGTTGCTCTAAGGAGCCTCGCTCTCCGGCAGGGCGAAAGCGATTATCTCCGCCGGCTCGGTCATGCCGCCGCCGGTGACGGCGATGAACTGCCGGCCGTCCTGCATGTAGCTGACCGGCGCGCCGTGCAGCGCGCGCTCGGTGAGCACTTCGGCCAGCAGTTCGCCGGTGAACTTGTCGTAGGCCTGGAGCGAACTGCCGAGCACCGTCGAGCGGTCGTTGTAGACCTCGAAGCGCGCGGCATGCGTGACGACGAGCGTCTTCGTGACCAGGATGCCGCCCTCCGTCACCGCGCTCGACGAGCGTCCGCCCAGCGGTCCCAGGTTCAGGTGGCGAATCGCGGGATGGTTGCGCGGCCCGTCGCCGAGCGGCGCCTGCCAGGCGATGTCGCCCCGGTTCAGGTCGATCGCCGTAATGCGACGGTACGGCGGCTTGAGCAGGGGCAGGCCGCGCGGCCCGGCCGTCGACACGCGGTCGAGCACATAGGGCCAGAAGCTCCGCGCTCCGTCCGGCTCGACCAGTGCCATCCCCGAGGGCCGGGTCGACGACTGGACGTAGAGCATCCCGGTCTCCGGGTCGGCAGCGGCCCCCGGATGGTTGGCGCCGCCGCCGGCGCCGGGCACGGCCAGGATCGCCTCCTTGCCGCCCTCGCCGCGGCGGATCAGCGGCATGAACATCGGCCCGAGGATGAACTTCTCCGCGAGTTCGAGCGCCTCGGCCCGCAGCTCCGGCGTGAAGTCGATCAGGTCGTCCTCGCTGACTCCCTGGCGGTCGAACGCCGGCGGCTTCGTCGGGAACGGCTGGGTCTTCGCCAGCTTCTCGCCCGGGACCGTGCTTTCCCAGGGAACGGGCCGCTCCTCGATCGGCCACACCGGCTCGCCGGTCGCGCGGTCGAAGACGTACGTGAAGGCGGTCTTCGAGACCTGGGCGACCGCCTTGATCAGCTTGCCCTCGACCACGATGTCGATCAGGTTCGGCGCCGAGGCGATGTCGTAGTCCCAGACACCGTGGTGGACCGTCTGGAAGTGCCAGACCCGTTCGCCGGTCGCGGCGTCGACGCAGATCAGGCTCTCGGAGTACACGTTGTCGCCGTGCCGGAGCCCGCCGTAGTAGTCGCTTGTCGGCGTGCTGGTGGCCAGGTAGACGTAGCCCAGCTCCTGGTCGGCGGTCATCGGCGCCCATACGTTCGCGTTGCCCGTGATCTTCCAGGAGTCGTTCTCCCAGGTCTCCACGAAGTCCTCGCCCTCCTGGGGGATCGTGTGGAAGCGCCACTTGAACTCGCCGGTCCGCACGTCGTAGCCGCGCACGTGGCCGGGCGGGTTGTTGTTTTGGAGCGGGAAGTCGTAGATGCGCGAGCCGACGACGATCGTGCCCCCGACGACGATCACCGGCTGGCCGTGGCTGATGTTGCGGAGCACGATGTTCTCGCGGCCGAGGTTGCGGGACAGCTCGACCACCCCGTCCTCGCCGAAGCCGCGGTCGGGCAGCCCGGTGGCCGGGTCGATCGAGATGAGCTGCTTGCCGATCGTGGCGATGAACAGGCGTTCCTGCTCGCCGTCGCTCCAGTACTCGAGGCCGCGCGTGTAGTAGTTGTTCTGCGCCGGCTTGCCGCGCTCGTAGCTCTTCGGGTCGTAGACCCAGAGTTCCTCGCCGGTCGCGGCGTCGAGCGCCGCGACCTGGCTCAACTCGGTCGGGATGTAGAGGCGTCCGTCGATGACGAGCGGCGAGGACCGGAACACCTGCCGCCGGTATGGCGAGTTCGCCTCGATCCGCGAATCAGCGGACGACCACTTCCACGCCGGTTCGAGCCGGCCGAAGTTCGAGCCGTCGATCTGGTCGAGCGCCGTGTAGCGCGTGAAGCCGTCGTCGCCGCCGTGATGGCGCCACTCGCCGTCCTCGGCGCCGTACTGTGCCTGGGCACCGGTGCAGAAGAGCAGGACGCCAAGAGCCGCCACGGCAGCCGCCCGTCCTGTGGACCCTTCGCCCGAAGCGAGGCCTCTGGGGGAGCAGCAGAGAAGTTGAAGGCGCAACGGCTTTGCTCACTGGGTGCGCCGGCGTCCCCGCCGGCATCCGGGCGATGCCGCGAAGCGGCGAGCCCGAGTGCCACTAGCATAGAAGGCGATGAAGTCCTCAACCCTCCCGATCAGCCGATGAGAGCGGGATCGCTCCCGGTGGCCCTGTCCCTGACCGCCTCGATCACCGCCCTGGCCTGTGCGCCCCCCGACACCGGACCTGTCGCCGACTCCGACTCACAGCCCGACACCGCCGCCGCTCCGGTTCGCGTCGAACGGCTCCTCGACGCGCCCATCATCGGCCCGGAACTCGACCCGAGCATCGGCGAGAACATCCAGGGACCGTCACTGATCCGCGTGCCGGACTGGGTCTCCGACCCGCTCGGCAGGTACTACCTCTACTTCGCCGACCACAAGGGTCACTACATTCGGCTCGCTTACGCCGACGACCTGCTCGGGCCGTGGTCGATCCACGTGCCCGGCAGCCTGCAGATCGAGCACTCCCACTTCCTGGTCGAGCCGCCGGAGGTGACGCCCGAGATGGTCGCGGAGTGGGAGGAGCGCCGCGGCCTGAAGCTGTCGCACGACGTCCAGAAGGAGATCACGGCGACCCACATCGCGTCGCCGGACGTGCACGTCGACGATGAGAACCAGCGGATCGTCATGTACTTCCACGGCCTCGAGGACGTGGGCAGGCAGATATCGCGGGTCGCCACTTCGACCGACGGCATCGACTTCGAGGCTCAGCCCCAGTCACTTGGCCGCACCTACATGCGGATCTTCCACTACGGCGGGTTGAGCTACTCGCTCGCCATGCCCGGCCAGTTCTACCGCTCGACCGATGGCTTCACCGACTTCGAAGAGGGCCCGCTGCTGTTCAACCCGGACATGCGCCATTCGGCCGTGCTGCTCCGCGGCGACACGTTGTGGGTGTTCTGGACGCAGGTCGGCGAGGCGCCGGAACGGATCCTTCTGAGCAGCATCGACCTGTCCGGCGACTGGATGGAGTGGACCGAGTCCGAACCGGTCGAGGTGTTGCGTCCGGAACGCGACTGGGAGGGCGCCGACGCCCCGCTCGAGCCGTCCGTTCGCAGCACCGCCTACGGCAAGGTGAACCAGTTGCGCGATCCCGCGATCTACGAGGAGGACGGCCGCGTCTTCCTCCTCTATGCCGTGGCCGGCGAGAGCGGCATCGCGCTCGCCGAGGTCTTCCTTGACTGAGAAAGACACAGACTGGGTGCGCCGGCGCCCTCGCCGGCATCCGGCTCCGCTCCGGCCTCTCGCCGTCGCCTCACTCGTCGCCCTGGCCGCCTGCGCCCCAAGCCAGCCCGCCATCGACGGCGCCGGCACCATCACGATCGCCGGCGCCACCCTGATCGACGGCACCGGCGCACCGCCGGTCGAGGACGCCGTCGTCATCGTCCGCGGCGACCGGATCGAGCATGCCGGTTCACGCGCCGACGTGCCGGTGCCCGAGGGCGGAGAAGTCGTCGACGCCACGGGCAAGTTCCTGATCCCCGGTCTCGTCGACCTCCACAACCACTACCGCGACGGCCTGGAGGAGTGGTCCTGGGCGTTGCAACTCCACGCCGGCGTGCTGACCGTCCGCAGCCTCGGTTCCGACCACGGCCAGACGCCGGCGATGATCGGCGAGGCACGTGCCGGCAACGTGCCGGCCCCTCGCATCTTCACTGCGGGAGTGGGATTCACGCACCCCGAGGGCTTCCCGCCGGGCAAGCTGGGTCCGGCCACCGAAGAGGAAGCCCGCGAGATGGTGCGCGAGCTAGCCGCCCAGGAAGTCGACCTGATCAAGATGTGGGTCGACACCTTCCTCGACACGCGGCCGAAGATCGAGCCGGAGATCCGCTCCGCGATCGCCGACGAAGCCGCTCAGCACGGCATCCCGGTTGCCGCGCACGTCTTCTTCGAGAACGACGTCTGGCAACTGGTCGACGCTGGGGTCCGCTTCTTCGTCCACGGCGTGCGCGACGAGGAGGTCGACGACGAGTTCGTCGCCATGGCGCTGGAGAAGGGGCTCTCGTTCGCGCCCGCTCTCGGCCAGGCCAAGACCTTCTGGTGGGTCGCCGAGCACCCCGAGTTGCTCGACGACGAGGAGTTCCGGGCCGGCATCCAGCCGCCGGCGTTCGAGAGACTGCTCGATCCCGAGAACCGGGCAGCGATGCTGGAAAGCGAGTCGACCGCCAGGCGCCGCGTCGCCTACGACTACGTGACGAGGTTCGTCCGCCGCATGAACGAAGCCGGAGTCGCGCTCACCGTCGGCTCCGACAGCGGCGCCGGCAACATCGCGTACGGCTGGGGCACCCACCATGAACTGGAAACCCTCGTCGAGGACGCCGGCTTGACGCCGCTCGAAGCCCTGGCGGCCGCCGGCGCGGCCGCGGCCTCTGAACTCACCGACGACCCCGACTTCGGCTCGGTCGCCGAGGGCATGGCCGCGGACCTGGTTCTGCTCACCGCCGATCCCCTGGCGGACATCCGCGATACGCGGCGGATCGATCGCGTGATGCAGGCGGGCGTGTGGCTCGAACGCGGGCTGCCGGAGTTCCCCCTGCGCGAGTAGGGCACGGCTGCAGCTGAGGGATGGGCAACGGGAAGTCAGACGCGTCTCCGGGATGTTGGGTGATCGTAGGCCTTTCTCTCGCCGCATCGGGGGTTGCGGCCTGGCTCGACGTCAATCGCTTTGTCGGTGTCTTGATCGTCCTCGTCGTCGGGGCCGTGGTGGTGGGGCTCGTCGCCGCGTCGCGAGCTTCCGAACCCGCAGAGCCGCACGCCTCCGCAGGCGTTGATGGGAGTCCCAACGACTCGTCTGATTTGTTCTTCAGGGCGGTCTTCCTGGTCATGGGTCACTTGGCGAAGGCTGACGGCGCGGTGACGCACGCCGAGATACGTTTCGCGATCGGAGTTATGGACCGGTTTGGGCTCGCCGAACCTGCACGCGAACAGGCAAGAAACCTGTTTCGAGAGGGGGCTTCGCCGCACTTCGAAATCCACCAGGCCCTGGCGCGTGTGCGGCTGGGGATCGAGGAGCCGGAACTGAAAGTTGCGCTAGTCGGTATTGCCGTGCGGGCCGCGGTGGTCGACGGGGTGCTTCACGCTCGCGAGCGGGAGCTTCTGGAACAGGTGTGTGGGTGGCTCGGTCTGTCGGAGGCCCACCTCAAAGCCCTCATCGCGGAGGCTCGCAGTGACTGGCATGCATACAGCGGCAATGGCGATCCGGAGGAACCCCGTGGCCGAGGCGGACAGAGCCCTGGTGAGGAAGAACAGGCCGTGACGGCGGATGCCTATCGGCTTCTTCAGGTCGATCCCACGTCGTCGGATGCGGAAATCAAGCAGGCTTGGCGGAAGTTGATGACCGAGTATCACCCTGACAGGCTCGCTGCGAAGGGGCTGCCAGAGGACATGATGCAGTACGCGACCGACCGAACGCGAATGCTGACCGAGGCGTGGGAGCACCTCAAGAGGGTCCGCCGAATCTGACTGTCGAGGCTGCCGACCGGGGGCCAGGACCTGCTTGAAGAAGTCCGGCCGCGCAGGCGCCGGCCAGCCGGTGTCTGGCTCGAAACGCGGGTTGCGGGAGTTCCCGCAAACCGACGGATTAGCCGGAACCTGCGCTTGGAGCTATAGGATTCGCCCCATGACCGACGCAACCGACTACTCCAAAGAGTACAGCGAGGAGTCCTTCTGGAAGAAGCTGGGCGGCTTTGCCGTACGGGCGGGGAAGGAGGTCGTCGAAAAGGCGCTCACGCTGTACTACTGCCTGTTGGATCCGGATACGCCGAAGAGGGCGAAGGCAACGATCATCGGCGCGCTGGGCTACTTCATCGCGCCTTTCGACGCGATCACCGACCTGATTCCAGTCGTCGGATTCTCCGATGACCTGGGTGTCCTGGTCTTGGCTCTTGCAATGGTGGCGACACACATCAAGCCGGAGCACCGCGAGAAGGCGCGGGAGACGCTCAAGACATGGTTCGGTTCCGCAGCCGGGGAAGAGGACGAAGGGCCGCACGGCGACTCGTCACTCGTTTGAGCCTTACTTGAGCAGAGGTCGATCAGGAACGACGCCGTGCAGGAATTCGCCCACCGGCACGCAGAGGACATCGTCGACCAGAAGACGGTCGGCGCCGCGGTAGAGCAGGGCGGCCTGAGCTTCCGGGTAGTCGGCCAGGAAGGCCCTGAGCGCACGCAGGTCGCTTCGGTGCGCGGTTTGTGAGTTCTTGACCTCGAAGGCCCAGAAGCCGGCCCCTCCGTAGACCACGAAGTCGATCTCCGAACCGCCTCGCGTGCGCCAGAAGAACAGCTTGGAGGTCCCCTCCGAGTAGGCGGCCCAGGCGCGGAGATGCTGCGCCACAAGACCTTCGAGGGCGGGGCCCTCTGTTTCGGCTCGACTGTCCAGCGGTCCGGTTGGGCGGAGCGCTCGAAAGACCCCGGCGTCGAAGAGGTAGAGCTTGTCGTGGACGACTGTCTTGCGGCGCGCCCGCCGGCGAAACACGGGAAGGCGGAAGGCCAGAAGCAGATCCTCCAGGATGGCAACGTAGCCGGAGGCGGTGCGGCGCGGTACTTCGCACTCCCTGGCGACGGAGGCTACGTTGAGCTGGGCACCGTGCGAGAAGCTGACGGCTTCGAGGAAGCGGGCGAAAGCCCCGACATCGCGAACGATGCCCTCGGTCTGGACTTCCTGCTCCAGGTAGAGCCCAGCATACGCCTCGAGCATCTCTTCGGGATCCGGCGCGCGGGTCACCAGGGGCAGGAGTCCGACGGCGAGTGCTCGGTCCAGGGAGAAGTCCGGCGTCTCCGCGGCCATGAAGGGATGCATCGTCCTGTAGAAGGCTCGGCCCCCGAGGAGATCGACGCCCCCTCGGCGGAGCTTCCTCGCGCTTGATCCGGTGAGCGCGAATCTCCGCGTGTCCGGCGACTCCAGTACGGAGTGGACCACCGTGAGAAGCTCGGGCACGCGCTGGACTTCGTCGATGACCACGTCGCTGCGGTCCGGTTCTGCGTCGATCATCTGGCGCAGGCGTTCCGGGCGAGCCCGGAGAGCCCTGTAGAGAGCCGGGTCGAGAAGATCCAGATAGAGGGCGTCCGGAAGCTGGTCCTGCAGCCAGGTCGACTTACCCGTCCCCCGAGGCCCGAAGAGGAAGAAACTCTGCTCCGGTAGCCTGCAGAAGCGCGGGACTATTGCCGATTTGCGTCGCAAAACGGCAATAGTCTAGCCGATACGGGACTCCCGAGCGCTCTCACCTGCCCCGGATGCCGCCAACCGCCACCCCAGGAGTCCCATGTAGACGATGCCGCTGGCGGACATCAGCCCGAACACTGGAGCGAGTGACAGTTCCAGCGTGTTCGAATGCCATGCGGCGATGAACAGCGCCAGCGACCCCAGGGCCAGCAGTGCGACGATGCCGTTCAGCACCGGCGGCAGGCGTAGCGGTTCCGGACGGGAGATGAGGCCGAAGGCCAGAATCGCCATCCCCGCATAGCCGGCTACGCTGCCCGTGAAGTGCAGACCCCATACCGTGCGCTGCATGCCCAGCGCCGACTCCAGCCATTGCGCCGACTGCTCCGGGTCGGGCCCCAGCGCCGCCTCGCCCATGCCGATCAGCATGTAGTCGAAGCCTCGCATCACCATCTGCAGGAACGCACCAACCGCCATGCCGAGCAGGCCGAGCCGCGGCACGGGGGCGGTGTACCGCCGCAACGTCACGATGCCGTTCAGCATGAGCAGGGCGCCCAGGACGAGGACGACGGCCACGGTGTAGGACAGGGTGGCGTTGCGCGCCATCGCCAGCGTCAGATCCCCGAGGCTGGTGCTGGGGACCGTATCCACCATGCCGCGGCCGGGTGAGAACGCGTAGCCGATGGCCACCGCCACGGTTCCGAACAGCAGCGAAAAGCCGCCAAGTCTCTCTTCTGTCCAGCGCGTCATGTGCCTCCGCGATCCGCGCCACAGCGATCCGTCAAGGACTCCTTGGCCACAGTATCAACCGCTGATGCCGGAGCTAGTCGTCGTTGCCCGGCCGCACCTCGAACACGCGGACCGTCGGCACGCGCCAGTCCGGCGTCCGGCTGACGACGTAGACCTGCCGCCGGTCGTCCATGGCCAGGACTTCGTGCTCGAGTCCTCCTTCGAGCAGCTCCTTCGTCAGGAGGTTGCTCTGCTGGCAGAAGAGCGACTCGCCGGTCGACGAGAACGTCTGCATCAGGATCGCGTCTCGGCCCTGCTCGAAGCGGACGCGAAGGAAGTGGACGAGCGAACCGGCACGGGTCGAGAACAGGCCCAGGCTGGTGTGGACGGCCCGGAAGTGCTGGACACCGCGGTCCGAGTAGACCGTCGCGGCGAGGTTCTTGAGGACTCCACCCGCTGGCTGTAGCTGCTCGAGGGCTCTTCCGGAGGGTTGGAAGCCGGCCAGCACGCCACGAAAGCGCCACGGACCGTTGGCGTCTTCCTGGCCGAACAGATAGAGGTTGCCCTCGTAGAAGGCGGGCGAGTAGGCGATCTCGCCGGGCCCGATCCTGGCGAAGGAGCCGGGCGGCCTGAAGGACTCGAAGTGAAGCTCCGGCGTCGGATCGTGGTTGAACCCCAGTTCGGCGGTTCCGAACTGGAACTCCGTGGCCAGTGAGGTGCGGCTCGTCTGGTGGAACAACAGACCTCTCTTGTCCTCGGCGCGCATGCGCCCCCGCTCGCTGCTGTCGTAGAGCAGAAGCAGGGATTCGGGACCCCACGGCTCGACCTGGCCGATGTCGTGCGCGTCGTCCGGCAGGGTCAACTCACCGAGAAACTCTCCGTCGGTCGACCAGGTGGAGAGAGCGCCCCGCGCGTCGTCCACGATCGCCAGTTCGCCGGGGCCGATCAGGGCCATCGGCCCGATCGTGAGGAACTTGCCGGGATCGCGGCCGCGACCGCCAAAACGACGCAGCGGACCGCCGGCTTCGTCGAACACCTTGACCGTCATGCTGGCCATGTCGGCGACGTAGACGCGTCGCTCCCGATCGACGGCGATCGCGGCTGGGTTTCCGAGCACGAAGCCGGGCTCGGAGTCGCTGCCGATCCGCGCCCTTTCGAGGAGGAAAGCGCCTCCGACTCCGTCTCCCGTTGTCATCGCCGGAGGACCCTCTCGATCAGGGCCTTCTTGGAGGCGAGGGGAATGAAGCCCATCCGGAAGCTCTCCAGGAGGACGCGCACGACGGTTCGTCCCGTCGTGGAGTTGAGGATGACCATCTGCCCGGGGACACTTCTGTCCTGGTGTTTCGCGAGAAGGCCCTCCAATCCTGGAGGAGCCCCGATCATTGCGGGCAGTTCGAGTTCGTGCGCGAGCAGGAACCGCTCCACCTGCTCCCGGTCGTGCTCGAGCATCAGGAGGACCGAAGCGATCCGGCCATCTCCGATCTCGTGGAACGCCTGATCGAACTCGACCAGGTCGTTGAACCGCGTCGAATGGGAGCGTCGGTTCGCCATGAACACGGCGAGAAACGGCGGGATCCCCGTCAGCGGCGGGCACCTTCCTACGGGTTCCAGGCCGAGGATCTCGCTGGCCCTGAGGGGTTCGTCGATCCACTCGTAGGTGATCCCGATGAGATCACCGTCGTCGCTCTCGCCGTGGGAGGGAGCCTGTGGGCGCCGTGCGTCGGCTTTCCGGGCGCGCGCCCGCCGAGCGCGGACCACGAAGCTGGCCAGGACGGCAAAGGACAGCAGGCCCAGAACGACCTGTGACAGTTGATCGGGACTCCACATGGTTCGGGCCGGCGAGGTTCACCGGCTGCGTGCGGCCTCCGCCTACCGGCACTCCGCCGACATCACCTCCGACTCGATGATCACGCCGCAGATGTGGCTCGTGTACTCGAACGGGTCGCCGTCGAAGAGGGCGAGGTCGGCGTCCTTGCCGACTTCGATCGAGCCGACGCGGTCATCGATGCCGAGGATGCGGGCCGGGCTCAGGGTGACTGCCTCGAGCGCGCGTTCCATGCCGAGGCCGTTGGCGGCGGCGATGGCCGCTTCCCAGATCAGCACGCGGGTCTTGGGAACGTAACCCTCGAAACCGGTCTGGATGGCGAACGGGATGCCGGCGTCGGCGAGTTGGGCGGCGGTCTCGTAGGAACCGTTGCGGACCCGGCTCATCGTCGGGTGGAGCAGGACCGGCACGCCTGCCTCGCGGATCTCGTCGAGCAGCAGGTAGGACTCGGCGGCGCTGTCGAGCACGAGGTCGAAGCCGAACTCCTGCTGCAGACGGAGCGCCGAGGCCATCTCGGCCACCGTGTTCGCGGTCACCAGCAGGGAGAGTTCGCCGTCCAGCACCTGGCCGAGTGCTTCCTTCGACAGATCGCGAGGCGGCGGCTGGGGTGCGGGCTTGGCGTCAACGTCCTCCTCGTCATTGCCGTCGCCGTTGCTTTCCCCGTTCCCGGCGCTGCCGGCCTCCTCCGCCTTGCGTACCTGGTCGAGGTAGGCCCGGGCGCCGTGTAGCGCGCTCCGCAGCATCGCGATCCCCTTGGCGGACGTCCCGGGCGACTGGAAGTTCGAGGACACCGCGTTGCCGAGCGTTGCTGCCAGCATCCGCACCGGCATCAAGGTGGCCTGCTCGACGTTGCGGCCCCTGGTCTTGGCGATCATCGTCTGGCCACTGACGAGGGCTCCCGGCCCGTGGCCCGTGTGGAGCGTGGTTACACCGTACGAGCGGACCCACTCGACCAGGGTCTCGTTCGCGTCGTAGGCGTCGATGGCCCGCAGGTCGGGCTGGAGCGGCGACGACCGTTCGAGCTGGTCCTGGTCCCGCACCGGGCCGACGTTGCTGTTCAGGGCGCCGGACAGGCCGACGACCGAGCGGGCGTCGACGAGTCCGGGCGTGACGACCGCGGCTTCGAGGACGTCCACGCCGTCCGGAATGTTCGCCTCCGCCGCGGGGCCGACCCATTCGATCCTGCCGTCGGCGCCGGCAATGACCACCGCGTTCTCGATCGGCGCGCCGGACACGGTGTGGAGGGTGCCGGCACGGACCGCGACCTGGGCGACCGCGGAGCCCGTCGTCGCGGCGACGAGCAGGGCGGCCAACGTTACGTTCTTCAATGTGACTCCCTCTCAAGCAACTGGCGCATCATCTCGTCTTCGTGGGCGGTCATGTTGTAGACCTTGTAGCCGCCGACGGCGTACTTGCGGTGGTCCGGGTTCGCCCGGTCGTAGATCATCGTCCCCTCGACCCAGGTCTGCTCGACTTTCGTGTAGACGCTGAGCGGGTCGCCGGAGAGGATGACGAAGTCGGCGTCCTTGCCCACCTCCAGCGAACCGACGCGATCCTCGAGCCCGAGCGCCCGCGCCGGCGCGAGGGTCAGTCCCTCGATCGCCTTCTCGCGCGACATGCCGTAGCGCACCGCGATCGCGGCGCCCCGGGCGAGGAGGCGCGAATCGGTCACTGAGTCGTCCGTGTTGAAGCTGACGTCGACGCCTGCCTGCTCCAGGATCGCTCCCATCTCCATGTTCCAGCCCATCGTCTCTTCCTTGCCGCCCGGCGTGTCGATCCAGGTGATGGACACCGGCACGTCCGCGGCTGCGAGTTCCTCGGCGACCTTCCAGGCCTCCGTGCCGTGTTGGGCGACGACCCGGAACCCGAACTCCTCCTTGAGCCGCAGGACGGTGGCGATGTCGTTGTGGCGGTGGGTGTGATGCTGGACGATCCTCCTGCCGTCGAGCACCTCGACCAGGGCCTCCATCCGCAGGTCGCGCTTCGCTGGCCCGTCGCCGCCTTCGTCGTCCCCCTCGGCCTCGGCTGCAGCCATCTTCTCGCGGTACTCCACGGCCTCGTGGTAGAGGTTGCGGACCAGGGCCGCGGACTTGGCGCGGGTGCCGGGGAAGGGCGGCTGGCCGATGGAGTTCGTGCCGTTCGCCATCTTGAGGCCGCCACAGATACCCGTCAGCGGATCGTCGCAGAAGAGCCAGTCCTCGATCGTTCGGGCGCCGTCGCGGAGCTTGACGTAGACGGTCTGCCCGGACATGAGGTGGCCCGATCCCGACATCATGTTGACCGTCGTGATGCCGCCGGATCGGGCGCGCCAGATGCTGTCGGAGGCGATGTCGATCGAGTCCAGATTGCGCACGTCGGGATGCAGCGGTGAGGAGCGGTCGCCGCCGGAGACCGAGCCGATGTGCGAGTGGGTGTCGACGAGCCCGGGCATCAGCACCTTGCCGCTGACGTCGTGCTCGACGGCGCCGCGGGGCGTGCGCGTGTCGGGTCCGCCGACCTCGGTGATCCTGCCGCCCTGGACCACGAGGACGCCGTCGTCGATCGGCTCCCCGGCGATCGGCAGCAGCCGCGCGCCGCGGAAGACGTGGGGGTCGTCCTGCGCCGCTGCGGGCATGGCGGCAAGGAGTGCCGCCGGCGCGACGGCCAACAGGAACGAGGCGGGACGTTTTCTCATATGCGTTTCCTTAGCGCCGGAAAGACGGGTCGAGGTGGATACGGTACAGCGCTTCGCGCGGGCGGTCGCCGTTGCGGCTGCCGCCCCAGAGGACGTGGACGGCGATCTGGTCGCCGGTTGGACTCCAGGCCATATCGCCGACGTAGGTGTGGCCGAGGCTGTCCTCGGAGGTCGGGTCGTTGAAGAACGTGAGCCGGCGCTTGTTCGAGCCGTCCGCGTCCATCAGCCACAGCTCGCGACGTGCTGAGGAAGGCACGGTCTGATCGGGCTCGGTGCCGCGGATCCCGGCGTTCGACGTGAAGGCGATGTGTCGGCCCGTGGGCGACAGGCGGGCGTACTCGTCGGCGCCGCCCCGGGAGTGGGTGAGCCGCTCGGGTTCGCCGCCGTCGAAGCGCAGGCGGTAGAGGTCGAGCGTGTCGGGCGATTGCCCGGGTTCCAGGTTCGCCGCGACCAGGGCGCCCCGGTCGTCGGGGGTGTGGCCCTGGGGGACGATCAGCGCGTCGACCGGCACCGCGTAGGTCCTGATCCTGCGCAGCTTGGCGATGCCGCTGCGGTTGACCTGGAACTGGGCGCTGCGCAGTTGCCAGGCGCCGTAACGCCCCTTGCGCGCCTTGATCCGCTCGCTCCACACCAGCCGGTCGCTGTCGAAGGCGAAGTGGGGATCGAGCACCGCCGAGCCGCTGGCCGCGAACCGGGTGAGCAGGGTGAAGTGCTCACCCCTGCGGTCGATGTCGTAGAGCTCGCTGTGAACGCCGCGGTCGGGAGTCAGGAGCCGCAGCGGATCGGCCACGAACTTGAGCCGCTTCGGGTGGCTCTGGACCTGCACGATGAGCCGTTCGCCCGAGGGATGCCACACCGGGTTCATCGCGTTGTCCTTGCGCAGCGCGTACATGTCGCATGTCAGGCAGCGCTCGGCCAGAAGGTCCGTGGATGTGATGTAGACGTCGTAGCGGCCGTCCTCCCCGGCCTTGTCGTAGGCCAGCCAGTCGCCTTGGCGGGACCAGTCGACCCGGGCGCCGCCCTCGATCCAGCGCTCGATGCGGACCACCGGGTTCGACTCCGGGTCGGCGGCCGGCGCCGGTGCGGTCAGGCCGGTCAAATGGACGCACAAGGCGGCTGTCAGAAAGCGCAGCACGTCAGTTGGAGACTGCACCGACCAGCCGGCCTTCAGTACGCTCGCTCGGCGTCCGCTGCGGCATCCCGGGTCGCTTCCCCGCCGGTTGCGGATCCGGGAAGAACTGCCGGTACCAGCGCCGCATGCGCACTACGGGTCCGTCGTCGCGGCAGAGGGTCGGGTGGTCGAGATAGGTCTTGTTCTCCCAGATCCGGATGTCGTGGCGCCACTGGGAGATCCAGTTGCCGACGACGTACCAGGCCAGCAGCCGCGGGACCGTTCGGTCGGCGAACCAGTGGAAGTCGACCTGTTGCTCGAGCGGCCCGACCGGCAGGTGCGTTTGACACAGGTCGATCTCTCCGGCGTCGGGAATGAAGAACCTGAAGTTCACGATGCTGGCCGCGCCCGTGAACGTGGCCCGCGCCCTTGTCCGTGTCCGCTCGAGAGGACGGCCGCGGAACTTGAGCACGGCTTCGTCGAGGAAGTCCATCGTCCAGGGCCGGTCCTCCGGGAACTCCACGCCGGGCGTGTGTTCTATCTTGATGCCGGGAACCGGGATTCCGGTCCACGGAACGTTCATCTGCTCATGGATGTACATGAAGTGGGCAAAGTCGGCGGCATTCTCGACGAACTCGATGATGTGCATGTGGACGCGGCCGGCGTCGTAGTGGCCTCGGAAAGCGAACCTCCCCTCGTCGACTTCCGGGAGCCGCGGGACGGGGTACGGCACCTCGTCGCCCGCCTCCTGTCTGGCGCCGCCGCTTCGGTGGTACATGAAGATCTGCCCATGCACGTCCTGTACCGGAAAGCTCTCGGCCGCGACGCGGCTCGGGGCGCTGTCGCTGTAGGGCACGCAGGCGGCCCGGCCGTCACCGGTGAACTGCCAGTTGTGGAACGGGCACTCGATCCGGTTCTCGCGGACGCGGCCATGCCGGAGGTTCGCGCCGAGGTGGGGGCAGAACGCTTGCATCGCGTGCACGTCGTCCGAGTCTTGGCTGCGCCACACGACCAGCGCGCGGCCCAGGCACTCCAGGTAGCGGATCTGCCCGCGCCGGAGCGACTTCGAGGTCATCAGCCGGTACCAGCCGTCCGGATAGGGATGGGGGTAGCTGGCGAGACGCAGGTCGTCCGATGTCTGGGGTTCCCGGTGCCTTGAACGGCGAGTCCTGAAGCCCACGATGGACCTCCAACCGCTACGAAGAGACCGAGCCGCCCGGTTTGCGCGCGTGGATCAGGAAGGACGGCGTGAAGATGCCCGCCACGCCGGCCTCGACGAGGGAATCGGCCGCGACGTTGAGGATGCGGGCGGCCTCGCCGGTGCCGGCCGGCGCGATGCGGAGCAGCTCCAGCAGGCTGGTCGCCCTGGCCGTGAACCATCGGCCGGCGGGAATCCGCCCAAGCGACGCGAGCGAAAGGTCGCGCCCCTGGAGCGAGCGGTACCAGGGAGCGTCGGGGTCGCACTCGAGCGCCTGGTCACGGCCCGAGAGAATCTCAAAACCGACGGCCCGAACGAGGTCGAGTTGGCTGGAGGTCGTGAGCAGGTTGGGCGTGGCGTTTCCGAACTCGAGTCGGTCCCGAATGTCGCGATGGATGGGGTCGTCCTCGTCAAAGCTGTCGGTCAGGCACCAGTCGATCAGGGCAAGCTCGCCTCCCGGCCTGAGCAGCCGATAGAGCTCCTTGAAGCAGAGGGTCTTGTCGGGCGCGTGGCAAGTCGATTCGAACGAATAGGCGGCGTCGAAGTAGCCGTCGTCGACGGGCACGTCCATGAAGCTGGCGAGCAGGAAACCGCATGTTTCCTGAAGGCCGGCGCGGCGCAGCGATCGCTGGCCTCTCGCGATCTGGTACGCGTTGAGGTTGATCCCCGTGATGCTGGCGCCCGTGGAATTCGCGATCGTGACCAGCGGCCCGGCGACGCCGCATCCGATGTCGGCGACCTTCGTTCCTGGCCCGAGGGCCAGGAGTTCGCCGATGCTGATCTCGTGACGGCGGACGGCGTCCCGGAGGCTCTCGCCGGACCGTCGTGGGGAAAAATGGAACGACTGGCCCCAGCCGTACTCATAGAACTTGGTGACGACATCGTAGAAGCGACTGACCATCTGCGGCTGATCGTGCAGGGCACGATCAGCCTCCTGGGCCGCGACCATCTCCTTCAGTTCGAGGAAATCGTCGAGCGCCTCTCTCAGGTCGCCGCCGCTGTTCGCCGAGACGGGACGATGATGCGGGGCTCCTTCCGTGGTGTGAGCGTCGATTCGCGCTGGCTCTGCCATGTGTTCCCTCCTGCCTCCTGCCGTGAGCCTACACCCGTGTCGCCCTCAGGCTGCTAGCGTGCTCTGCCGATGCGCCGCTTCGCGGCACCTGCCCTGATCGCCCTGTGGATCGTCGGTTCGGCGCCCTTCCTGGGGCGGCTCACCCGGTGGATTCAGGAGGACGTCGACCGTTCGCTTCTTGTGATCGTCCCGACGATCCTGTTCTGGGTCGCGGCGGCGGCCTTCGTGGTTTGGGTGGTTCGTTCGGCACGGCGCCTGCGACGGAAGAACTGGATCGCGATGGCGCTCGGTCTGCTGTGGGCGGCCGTCCAGGCGACAGCACTCGCCCGCGGACGCCCCGAAGAGTCCGCTCTCGAGCGAATGCACCTGGTTCTCTACGGAGTGGTCGCTCTGCTGCTCTACCGGGTCTTCCTCAGGGGCGGCCGATCGGCCATCGCGGCGGCGTTCTCTGCCGCCGTTCTGACTTCCCTACTCGGGATCGCCGACGAGTTCATCCAGTGGCTGGTCTGGGTCCGCGCCGGCGACTTCTACGACTGCCTGCTGAACGCCTCCGCCGCCGGCTGCGGCGTCGTCTTCGGGGCGGGCCTGTTCGGATTCGACACCGATGCGCCCAGCCCAGCCGAACGCCGCGCGCTTGCTGGCTTGTGGGTCGTCTTCGCCGTGGCGTCGGTCGGCCTCGTCGACCTGACGAACCTCGGCCACCGGATCAGCGACCCGGAACTCGGCAGCTTCCGCAGCAACTACAGCGCCGAGCGGCTCGAGAGCCTGAACGAGGACCGACGCGCCCGCTGGCCCGCGAATCAGCCGCCGACGCCACCCTTCCAGCCCTGGCAGGTCGAGGACCACTTCCTGTCCGAGGCCGCCTGGCACGTCCAGGCCCGCAACGAGGCCTTCGACGCGGAGGACTGGCCGACCGCCGCGGCCGAACAGGCAATCCTGAACCGCTACTACCCGGCCGTGCTGGAGGAAGTACGGAATCCCGACGGCAGCCTGCGCCACGCCTTCCCGCCGGACCGGGTCCGGCGGCTGCAGCAGGAGGGCGCGGTCCCCGTGCCGACGTACGAGAGTGCTGCGGGCGGCAACAGGATCTGGATCTGGCCTGGCTTTCTCGCGCCTGCTCTCCTCTTCTTCTCCCTCCTCGCAGTGGTTCCGCTGTTCATGGCTCGGCCGTCGCGCGGCACACCCCAGGACTCTCTCTAGGGTCCGCCAATGCGGTCGCCGCTTCGCGGCGCGTCTTTCTGGCCGCCTGTGGCGGCAGCCGGCGGGGGCGCCGGCGCACCCAGTGTGCAACGACGTCTAGTCTGCGGCTCGGTCCGGAGGGGAGGGTCCCGGCGGGCTAGAGACGAGCGACTGCCCACGTTGCTGCATCAACCGACATCGAGTCGGAGCGAAGTCGACCGAAGCGAACCCCCATCCCTCCACTCACCAAGAGGGGGTGAGCGTCCGTCCGGGACCCTCCCCTCCGGACCGGGCCGCAGACGGGTCACCAACGATCAGTCGCAGCCTTCGCGGGTCTCTTCGATCAGGCCGTCGACGACGGCGTGGAGGTTGCCCCCTTCGGCGCGGGCGATCTGGCGGTCGGCGCTGGTGCCTTCGGCGAGGATCGTGTGGACGTACTCGGCTTCCTTGCGGACGCCGAGTTCGTCGAGCACGTCGTCGACGAACTCGAGCAGTTCCAGGGTCAGGAACCGTAGCGGCACCTCCTCGCCCTTGCCGAAGTCGATCAGCTTGCCGTCGATGCCGTAGCGCATGGCGCGCCACTTGTTCTCGTAGATCAGGTGGCGCGGATAGCGGCGCCACGCCTGGTTGTTCCTGCGCAACCGGATCAGTTTGGCCACGATCGCCATCAGAAGCGCGGTGAGGCACAGCGCCTCGTCGATCTTCGTGCATACGTCGCAGACGCGAAACTCGATCGTCGGGAACTTGGGGTGGGGGCGGACGTCCCACCAGATCTGGGTCGGCTCCTCGATGCACCTCGTCTGCACCAGGACGTCGACCAGCCGCTCGTACTCGGCATAGGACCGGAGCGAAGGCGGCAGGCCCGAGCGGGGCAGGCTCTCGAAGATCACGGACCGATAGGACTTGAGCCCGGTGTCCCGCCCCTGCCAGAGTGGCGAGCTCGTCGACAGCGCCAGTAGGTGGGGAAGGAAGTAGAGCGACTGGTCCATGATGTCCATTCGCAGGTTGCGATCGGGAATGCCTATGTGGACGTGCATGCCGAAGATCAGCAGTCGCCGTGCAACGTCGCCGAAGGTCTCCTGCATCGTGACGTAGCGCTCCGCCTCCGTGACGTCCTGTTCCTGCCAGGAGGAGAACGGATGGGTGCTGGCGGCCGCGATGCGGAGGCCGTTCCGCGACGCCAGGTGTCCGATCGAGCGCCGCAGCCGGATGAGCTCCTGGCGGGCCTCGTCGATCGAGCGGCAGACCTCGCTGCCGACCTCGACCTGGCACTGCAGCTGCTCCGCCTTGATCTGCTCCTGGAGCACGATCTGTCCCTGCTCCAGGAACTCTTGGATGAAGGGCTTCAACTCCCGGGTTTCGGGGTCGATGATCTGGTACTCCTCCTCAATGCCGATCGTCAGCTCGGGGAGCTTGGTCTGCATGGTTCTTCTCCGGTGTAGGGAGGCCGTCTCCGGGCAGGGATGGAACAAGCGTATCCGGCTGCTTTGATACCGTGCCTCCCGCGATGAGCCGGCTCGCGACCATTGCCTCGCGTCCGCTCGCTCGCCGCCCGGTTGCAGGCGTTCTGGTCGCCGCGTTCCTGCTCGGCGTTTCCTGCGCGGGGCCCGAGGCGGTACGAGAAGCTGCTTCGGGACAGTCGTCCTGGGGTCTCGGCGGCACGGCGCCGGCGGCTGAGGGCGCACACGGCATGGTCGTCAGCGGCCACGGCCTCGCCTCCGACGTCGGCGCCGGGGTTCTGGAACAGGGCGGAAACGCTATCGACGCCGCCGTAGCTGTCGGCTTCGCGCTCGCCGCGGTCCTGCCCGCCGCCGGCAACATCGGCGGCGGCGGGTTTCTGATCTACCGGTCGAACGACGGCGAAGTCCGTGCGCTGGACTACCGCGAGAAGGCGCCGGGTGCGGCGACCCGCGACATGTTTCTGGACGATGAAGGCAAGGTCGCGGAGAGCGCGGTTGTCGGTCACCTCGCGGCCGGCGTGCCGGGTTCGGTGGCCGGGCTCTGGGAGATGCACCGGACGTACGGATCCCTGCCCTGGAGCGACCTGGTCGCACCGGCGGTCGAGTTGGCCCGGAGCCACGAGATCGACGAGCCGCGATCGCGGAGTCTGGAGTCGGCCGCGCCGCGCCTCAACCGGTTCCCGGCCAGCGCGATGCAGTTCCTGGTCGATGGCGAGGCACCGCCACCGGGGGCGATGCTGGAACAGCCAGACCTCGCGGCCACGCTTCAGGCGATCGCGGACCAGGGTCCGGACGGCTTTTATCGCGGCCGCGTTGCCGACCTGATCGTCGCTGAGATGGAGCGCGGCGTGGGGCTCATCTCGCTCCAGGACCTCGAGGACTACGCGCCGGTGTGGCGCGAGCCGGTCGAGGTCGCCTACCGCGGACACACGATCTACTCGATGCCGCCGGTTTCTTCCGGCGGCCTGACCCTGGGCCTGATCCTGAACATCCTCGAGGGCTGGGATCCCCTGCCGCCGTTCGGCAGTCCCGACCTGATCCACCTGGAGGCCGAAGCCATGCGGCTCGCGTTCCGGGACCGAAACACCCTGCTCGGCGACCCGGACTTCGTCGACGTACCGCGCGGGCAGTTCGAGTCGCAGGACTACGCCGACGGGCTGCGGGCCCGGATCGATCCCGAGAGAGCGCGGCCGCTGCCGCCGATCGAGGTCGCGCCGCCCGCGGAGAGCACCGAGACGACCCACTACTCCGTGGTCGACCGCTGGGGCAACGCGGCGTCGGTCACGACGACGATCAACAGCGGCTTCGGCAACGCCGTCACCGTCACCGGCGCCGGTTTCCTGCTGAACAACGAGATGGACGACTTCGCCGCCTCGCCGGGTCAGCCGAACCAGTTCGGCCTGGTCGAGGGCGAGAACAACGCCATCGTCCCGGGCAAGCGGATGTTGTCGTCCATGACCCCGAGCATTGTGCTCGACCTCGAGGGCGAACTGATGATGGTCGTCGGCACACCCGGCGGCCCGACGATCATCACCACCGTCTACCACGTGATCTCGAACGTCATCGACCACGGAATGGGGCTGCGGCAGGCGGTCGAGAGTCCGCGGGTGCATCACCAGGCGTGGCCGGACCAGGTGTTCTACGAGGAAGGCGGTCTTGCCGCCGAGACGCTCGAGGCTCTGGCGGCGAGGGGCCACGAGCTGGTCGAGCGCGGCCTGAGCGGGGACGTGTCCGCGGTCCTGGTAGAGGGGTCGAGCCTGCTTGGCGTGGCGGATCCGCGCCGGGGCGGCGACGTCAGCGCACCAAGAGGGGACGCGCCCGCGGGCGGGTAGCGGGCCGCGGATGAACGGCCGGCGCATCTTCGCCGCGGTGACGTACCCTCACACCGGCATCGGTTCCCTATGAACGGGCGACGGATCTTCGCGGCGGTGACCTACGCTCACGCCGGGATCGGTTCGCCATGAACGGGCGACGAATCTTCGCGGCGGTGACCATAGGTCACCTCGGGATCGACATCTTCAACAGCATGGGGCCGGTGCTGCTGGCCTTCCTCCAGGCGCCGCTCGGTCTCAGCGCCGCCCAGATCGGGCTGGCCGTGGGCCTGTTCCAGGTCCTGGCCGGCACTACCCAGCCGGCGTTCGGCTGGCTGGTCGATCGGGTCGGCAGCCGCTTTCTCGGACCGTTCAGCGTCGCCTTCAACCTGGCCTGCATGGCGCTGGCGGTCTATGCGGCCGCCGCCACGGGGAGGTTCCTGCTGTTCCTCGTCCCGTTCGCGCTCGCGGCGGTTGCCTCAGGCGCCTTTCATCCCTTGGGAGTCATGCACTCCAGTACGGTGAACCTCGCCCGTTCGGCCACGTTCACGGCCATCTTCTTCTTCTGCGGTCAGCTCGGGCTCACCACCGGGCCGCTTCTGGCGGGGCTGGCTCTCGATCGGGCGGGGCTCAACGGGATCTACTGGCTCGTGCTCCTGGCAGTGCCCGTACCGATCTTCATGGTGTTCGCGATGGGCCCGCGGCGGCTCCATCGCGCGCCCGGCCAGGTGCGGTCGGCCGATGAGACTCCGCCCGCTGCGCCGGAAACGCGGGCCAGCCGGCGGCGCCCGGTGCGCGGCGGCGTCATCGCTCTCCTGGCGGTGGTGTTCGCCAGCCGTTCCTGGGCCATGTTCGGAACGATGGCGTTCCTGCCTCTCCTCTTGAGCCAGCAGGGGTACAGCTCCTCGGCCCAGGGGCTCGCCAGCGGGCTGTTCCTGCTCGGAGGCGCCGTGACCGCGGTGCTGGCGGGGGCCTGGGCCGACCGTTGGGGGCGGCGTCCCGTCGTCTTCCTGACCACGCTGCTGGGTTCCCTGCTGCTGGCCCTGGTGCCGGGCTCCGGGAGCCTCATCTTCGCCGTCGTCCTGCCGTGCGGAGCGTTGCTCGGGGCGTCGCACTCCATCCTGATCGTCATGGCCCAGGAACTGCTGCCCTGGCGCCGGGGTCTGGCTTCGGGAACGGCGCTCGGCTTCCTGTTCGCGACGGGCGGGCTTGCCACCTGGGGAATCGGAGGACTCGCCGATCGTTTCGAACTGACGTCTGTGCTGCAGGCCGGCGCCGTCGTCGGTCTGGTGTCCGCCTGTGCTTCCCTGCTCCTGCCGAAACGCGAACCGAGTCGACTGTCGGCGGCGCCAGCGGTGTCGACCGTGCTCGTTGTGGCGCTCGCCGGCATGGCTCTTCTCTGGCCGCGCCCGGCTTCCGCCGGTCTGAACGGCGAGATCAACGGCCAGGTGCGCGACGCCACGACCGACGTCCCGTTGCCCGGCGCCGAGATCAGGATCACCGGTGACCAGTTGCACAGCACCCAGACCGTTCGCGCCGGTCGCGGCGGCAGTTTCCGGGCGCCGGGCCTGCCTCCGGGCGATTACTACGTCGAGGCGACCGTGGACGGCTACGCGACGTCCGTGGTCGAGAACCTGATCCTGGTCGCGGGCGGCGTGCTGCGTGTGGACTTCCAGATGAGGGCGGGCAGTGAGTCGGCGCTCGACCTCGTCTCCTCGCCTTTGCTCGACGTGGTCACCGGCAGCGACGGGAACGTCCTGGCGGGCGACGACCTGCGGCAGCTACCCGGTCCCGTGGCGGCGCTCAACCTGGACCTCGCCTCTGGCCTGGACGCGCTGGACTCGGACATCGCGGTCAACGGCTGGCCGCCCGGCTTCGCCAACTACCGCGTCGACGGTCAGGAGAGCGCGCTTCGCGAACCGGGGTCGACCGCCATCGATCCCCGCTGGGTGGATCAGGTGCGCGTCTGGACGATGGAACTGGCGGCGACGATGGCAGGACCCCACATCGACCTGATCACTCGCTCGGGCGGGACCGAATGGCAGGTGAACGGCGGCTGGTCGACGGTCGAACCGCTCGACAACGGCGAGCGGCTCGCCCTGCGCCTGTTCGCTGCCGGAGAATCGCCGGCCGGCGGCAGGGACCGTAGACGCATCGAGGGCGACGAGGCGACCGTCTTTGCCGGCGGCCCGCTGCGGGACAAGCGGGCCCGTGCATTCGGCGGCTACTCGAGAAGCCGCACCCGCGGCACGGAGAGCCTGTTCGGTGCGGGCGCGCCGATGACCTGGGTCGAGACGATCGAACAGTCGGTCGGCAAGCTCGACTGGTGGGCCGGCTCGGCCAGCAACCTGACCCTGAAGCACCATGCCGGATCCGGCGACCTCGACGGCCGGCGACCGGCACTCGAGATCCTTCCGTCGCTGGACGGAATCGAGAGCGACCGGTCGCGACGGCAGACGACCAGCCTCAACGTCGAGTGGGGAGTCACCGACCGCCTGTGGTTGCGCGTGTTCGGCGGTCGATCCGACTTCATCGAGGACGGCGACCCCTGGCAAGACGCGGGTCTGTACTTCGTGGCGCCCGCCTCCGGGCGGCTGGCGGGTTGGTACGAGGCCGCGCCGGCGGGCCGGGTCCGTCGCGCTGCGGAACGCCGGAACTGGGCGGTGGAGCCGTCGTTCTTCCTCTTCGACCACACGCTGGAGATTGGCATCCAGGACTCCCGGAGCAGCCTGGAGCTCGTCCGTTCCCAGGGCTCCGGACGGATGCTGCGCTTTCCGGGCGGCAGGCTCGACGCCTGGAGCGGTAGACCGCTCGGCGCCGCCGGCCTGCGGCAGGAGAAGCGCGCCCTCTACGTGCAGGACGCATGGCGCGTGGGCGGCGCCTTCAGGAGGCACCTGACCCTGCACGGCGGACTTCGCGCTGAAGAGGAACAGGTGGGCCCCATTGACCTCGAATTCGACGACCGCACGGAACCGCGGCTCGCGTTCGTCTGGGACGTCGCCGGCCGCGGAAGATGGAAGGTCTACGGCGGCGCCGCCTGGTGGCACATTGACGTCTCCCGGCCGCGGGCGGGTCGCTCCGACCTCGACGCGGTCGCGACGCTGGACGCGACCGGCGATTACAGCGGCGCCGGCCTCGACTTCGCGAGTGCGGCGGTCGATCCGCATCTCCGTCCGGGCCGGGTCCGCGAACTCCAGTTGGGGACGGGCTATCAGTTCCTGCCCGACGTCGTGATTTCGGCCCGCGTCGCGCGACGGCGCCTGCGGGACGGCATCCGTCTCATGCCGCTACTGGCCGGCGGGGAGGTCGTCCCGACGTTGTTGACCCCCGGCCGCGGCGCCGGCGGCGAGCTTCCCCAACTCGCACAGGACTGGTGGGGCGCCGAGCTCAATGCGAACGTCGGCTTCAGCCCCTCCTGGAGGATCCACTTTTCGTACCTCCTGAGCCGCCTCACCGGCAACCACGAGGCCGGCGGACTCGGGCTCGAGGCGGGGACCCTGCCTGGCGCCCATCCGGTCCTGGCCGCGCTCGACGTCTGCTCCTCGCCCGTGCCCTGCGACATGTTCGATGTGACGACGGACAGCCGCCGCCTGAGCCTCGACCGCGAGCACCAGCTCTCCGGCTGGCTCGTCCTGTCGCCGGGCGAACGCTGGCTGATGGCTCTGGTCTACCGCTTCCGCACGGGGGCTGCCTACGTGCCGCGGGCCCTGACGGTGCGGGTCGACGAAGCGAGGCGCATCCTCAGCACCGGCCTGACGCCCCTGGCGCCCGGCGCGGACGCGCCGGTCAAGAGCGCCGATCTCAAGCGCGCGGACCTGTCTCTGACCTACCGCGTGCCGCTTCGCTCGGACGACCGGCGGCTTTCCCTGTTCGCCGAGGCCCTCAACGTCTTCGACCAGGACGCCGCGAACCAGCTCTGGCCGCTTGCCTACCTCGACCCGGTTTTCGTCGGCCCGGGCCGCACCGACCTGCTCGTCTCCGCGGCGGCTCAGGGGGCAAGGCCGGATCTGCGCGAGTCACTGCCGGTCGCGTTCCAGACCAGCCGGCGGGTGCGGGCGGGGCTGCGGCTTCAGTTCTGACGTCCTACACAAGCTCGCTGAGGTGCCTCAGCGCGGCCAGCAGGTCGGGCGTCTCCGTCAGCACGCCGCGGAGCGGGTCGGTCTTCAGCTTCCTGAGCCGTTTCGGCACGGTCCGGATGTTGTGGTCGCGGAGATCGAGGCCGGGCTTGACTTCGGACCAGCGCAGTGGCGTCGACACGGGCGCTGCCGGCAGGGGACGGACGCTGAACGGGGCGACGAGCAGGCGGCCGCGGCCGTTCTGGACGAAGTCGATGTAGACCCTGCCGCCGCGGCGTTCGGGATTGCGGGTGACGGTGGCGATCTCCGGCAGTTGCCGGCAGATGATCTGCGCGATCAGTTGTCCCAGACTGCGGGACTGCTCGTATGTGCAGGCGCCGCCCAGCGGCAGGAGCACGTGCAAGCCGCTCGAGCCGCTGGTCTTGACGAAACTGGGCAGCTTGATCTTCCGGCACAGGCGCCGGATGGCGAGGGCGATCTCGATCACGTCCCCGAAGGGCGCGTCCTTCGGGTCGAGGTCGAGGATGCACCAGTCGGGCTGGCCGAGCTGGTGCAACCGGCTGGACCAGACGTGGAGGACGATCGCGGCCAGGTTGGCCACGTAGACCAGGCTCTCCCGGTTCTGGCAGACGAAGTACTCGACGTCCTTGCCGGTCCGCGGGCTGGTCAGCCTGACCGTCTGCAGCCAGTCGGGCGCGAAGTCGGGCGCGTTCTTCTGGAAGAAGGACTTACCCTCGGTCCCGTCGGGGTAGCGGGTCATCACCAGCGGGCGGTCGGAGAGGTAGGGCTGCATCGCCGGTGAAATGGCGGCGTAGAAGTCGATCAGGTCACCTTTCGTGTAGCCCTCGTCCGGCCAGAACACCTTGGACTCGTTCGTGACTTCGACCTGCCGTTTCGGCGGTGCCGGCTGGGCGGCTTCAACGCCGTGAGGCGCGGCGCGGCGGACGCAGTCCTCGAGCGGTTTGTCGTCACGCAGGCGGAGGAAGACGGGATGCCGGAGCATGCCGTGGGGAGTCCACTCCTTGTACCGGACCTCGCAGATGAACCCGTCGTCCGGCTCGACCCAGGTCTGGTCCTCGATGCGGCCGCCCATCAGGTGGCCGTCGGTCAGCTCGTTCCCGGCCGCTCCATCCTCGCCGACCGGCGCGTGGCAGGGAGGATCCTCGCGTTGGCGCGCCGAGAGGAGCTCCGCCAGGTGCCTCAGATCCGCATCGCTGAATCCGGTGCCGACGCGCCCGGCGTAGACCAGGCCGCCGGCCTCGGCGTTCCAGACCGCCAGGTGGAGCGAGCCCAGGCCGACCCGGCTGCCTTTGGGCGGCGACATGCCGACGATGGCGAAGTCCCCCGTCCGCTCG
Source organism: Acidobacteriota bacterium (assembly GCA_028875725.1). NCBI lineage: Bacteria > Pseudomonadati > Acidobacteriota > Acidobacteriota bacterium. Next base: position 120,747 of record JAPPCR010000023.1, on the reverse strand, counting down.
GCGCGCAGCTTGACCCAGGACGACGACCGGCGGCCTGTGTAGCGCGACGCGCCGTCCTTCGCCATGGTGCCCTCGAGTCCCATCGCGACCGCCTGCTGGAAGAACGCCTCGCCCCGTTCCTCGATGTGGTCCGAGTAGCGGAGCGGTCCGGCGGGCGGCAGAATCTGAGCCAGCCAGCCCTTGCGCTCAAGCAGGGACAGCGGCCGAAGGTCGCGGCCCTCGAACGAAACGAGGTCGAAGGCGAACAGCGTTGCCGGCTGGCGTACCGAGGCCTGTTCGATGTCGACCGGACGATTGAGCAGGGCGCGCGTCTGCAGCCTGGCGAAGCTGGGCCGGCCGCCGCCGTCGAGGACGGTGACCTCGCCGTCGAGGACGAGCGAGTCCACTGGCAGGCGGCGCAGGGCGCGGGCCAGCTCGGGGTAGAGCGTCGTGACGTCGCCGCCGCGCCGGTATCGGAGGAAGACGCTGCCGCCTTCCTTGGCGGCGACCAGACGATAGCCGTCGTACTTCAACTCGTAGATCCAGCCGGCGCGCGAGAATGGCCGGTCAGCGGCTGTCGCGAGCATCAGCGGCAGCGAGCGCGGGTCCACCGGCCGGCGCGGCGCATCCGACGCTTCGATCCCGGTCCGCACCTCTTCGATCCGGTCGCAGCCGTCCCGAAGCTCCTCGATGGTCAGGCCCGACAGCACGGACTCGGGCGGCAACCCGTCCTCGTCGCCGCCTTCCACCTCCCGCGGGCGCGCCGCCGCGTCCGGCTTCTTCATCAGCAGCCACTGGCTGCCGTCGTCGGTCTGCCGTCGACCGCCCGTGCGGAACAGGGTCCAGACGCCGCGCAGCTTGTAGCCCTGGAGTTCGAACAGCAGCTTGCCGCTCTCCATCCCGGCAACCGGGTCCTCGAGCGGAACCCAGCGGCCGCTGTCCCAGACGATCATCGCGCCGGCACCGTAGTTGCCGGCAGGGATGGACCCTTCGAAGTCGGCGTACTCCAGCGGGTGGTCCTCGGTGGCCACCGCGAGCCGCTTGACCTCGGGGTCCAGGCTTGGCCCGCGCGGCACCGCCCAGGACTTGAGCGTGCCCTCGAGCTCCAGCCGCAGGTCGAAGTGGACCCGGCGGGCGGCGTGCTTCTGGACGACGAAGCGCCCGCCGCCGGCCGCGGCTCGAGAGCCCATCGGCTCGGGCGTCGCCTCGCTCGAACGCTTGCGACGGTAGGCCTCCAGATTGCCGTGCGGCATGAGGCCAGCATTCTCACAGACCGGCTCCATGCCCCGCGAAACGGCTTCCGGTGCTAGAGTCCGCCGTCTATGCCTGCTCGTACCGTTGGCGGCGGCACCGTCTCGTTCGGACTGGTTTCGATTCCTGTCCGTCTGTACTCCACGTCGGAGACCTCCGGCGCGGTTCGCTTCAACATGCTCGACCCGAGCGACAATTCGCGGGTCAAGCAGCAGTTGATCAACCCTCGCACCGGCGACGTTGTCGAGCGCAAAGAGACGATCAAGGGCTACGAGTTCGGCAAGGGCCAGTACGTCACCTTCAGCGACGAGGAGATCAAGGAACTCCAGGAGAAGGCGTCGCCAGCGATCGAGATCACCGAGTTCGTGCCGCTCGCGGAAGTCGAGCCGATCTACTTCGAGAAGTCGTACTACCTCGGCCCGGAGAAGGGCGGCGAACGCGCCTACCGCCTCCTCAGCGAGGCGATGCGAAAGACGGGCCGTTCGGCGCTGGCCAAGCACGCGGCGCGCGGCAAGCAGTACCTCGTCATGCTGCGTCCCTACGGTTCCGGTCTCCTGATGCAGCAGTTGAAGTACGAGGACGAGTTGAAGTCGTTTGACGAGGTGCCGCTCGGCGAGGAGGCGGAACTCAAGCCGGGCGAAGTGGAACTCGCTGTGCAGTTGATCGAGCAGATCGCGTCGGATGACTTCAAGCCGGACCAGTACACGGACGAGGTGCGCAAGCGGCTCTGGGACGCCATCCAGAGCAAGATCGACGGCCGCGAGCTCGCGGACGACGAGACGGAGGCGCCGCAGGCGCAGATCATCGACCTGATGGAGGCGTTGAAGGCGAGCCTGTCGAAGAACGGCGAGACGGAGGCGGAGGCAACCGCCGAGTCCAAGCCGGCCAGGAAGGCGTCGGCACAGCGCAAGGCGACGAAGAAGAAGCGGGCTCGACGGGCTGCAGACGCCCCGGCGAAGCGGGCCGTGGCCGGTTGACGTGAGTACCCGTTCGTGAGGACGGGTCGCGAAGGCCGCGTTGCGGCCGCGGCCGTGTCCGTTCAACTGACTGGATCCGCACACACTCGCGGGCGGGAAGCGGCTAAGGTAGCCGTCCGTTCCGGCCCGCGCCGGTAGGCAGCAGCACAGGAGGCCTCGAGATCGCACGCCCATCAAACGAGCCGCGCATCAACCACCGGATCCGGAAGACCCCGGTACGGCTCATCGATCAGAACGGCGCCCAGCTAGGCGTCGTTCCCCTGGAGGACGCGAAGAGGAGGGCCCAGGACGCTCGGCTCGATCTCGTCGAGGTCGGTCCCAACGCGGATCCGCCCGTGGTCCGGGTCATGGACTGGGGCAAGGTCAAGTTCGAGCGCGACAAGAAGAAGCGCGAGTCGCGGAAGAAGGCGGCGACGATCGATCTGAAGGAGGTCAAGTACCGGCCGACGATCGACCCGCACGACTACCAGATCAAGACGGACCGCGCGCTCCGCTTCCTCCGCGAGGGCAAGAAGGTCAAGGTGACGATCTTCTTCCGCTACCGGCAGCTCCGCAGGCCCGAACTCGGCATCGCCATCCTGGACAAGGTGAGCGACGCGATCGAGGGCGTGGGCGAGGTGGAGACCCGCTCGGGACTGGAGGGCCGTCAGATGACGATGGTCCTGAACCCGATCGCGCAGGCAGACTGAGGCCGAGGCAGGGGCCGGCGCGCCAAACGGAGCCGGCCTGGTGGCCGGCGCGTGTCTCTGGCCGCCTTCGGCGGCAGCGGGTCAGCACCCTGGCGGCGCGCCCCCGCGCCGTCAGCGTCACGGTCCGAGCGCCCGTCCGCGGGCGGTCGGACGTCAGACCCGCGCACCCAGCGGCGGCCAGTTCCCTGCGCTGCTAGTACAGCACCACCGAGCGGATGCTCTCGCCTTCGTGCATCAGGTCGAAGGCGTGGTTGATGTCGTCGAGCCCCATCGTGTGCGTGATCATGCTGTCGATCTCGATCTCGCCGGCCATGTACTGGTCGACCATGCCGGGGATGTCGGTGCGGCCGCGGACGCCGCCGAAGGCGGTGCCGCGCCAGACGCGGCCCGTGACGAGCTGGAAGGGGCGGGTGGCGATCTCCTGACCGGAACCGGCGACGCCGATGATCACGGACTCGCCCCAGCCCTTGTGGCAGCACTCCAGGGCGGCGCGCATGACCTCGACGTTGCCGATGCACTCGAACGAGTAGTCGACGCCGCCGTCGGTCAGGTCGACGATGACCTCCTGGATCGGGTCGGCGTAGTCGGCCGGGTTCACGAAGTCGGTGGCGCCAAGGGAGCGGGCAAAGTCGAACTTGGACGGATTGACGTCGATCGCGATGATCCGGCCCGCCTTCGCCATCACCGCGCCCTGGATCACCGACAGGCCGATACCGCCGAGGCCGAACACCGCGACCGTCGAGCCGGGCTCGACCCTGGCCGTGTTGAGCACCGCGCCGATGCCGGTCGTGATGCCGCAGCCGAGCAGGCACACCTTGTCCAGCGGCGCCGCCTTGTTCACCTTGGCGGTCGAGATCTCGGCAATGACCGAGTATTCGGAGAACGTCGACGTGCCCATGTAGTGGTAGAGGGAGCTGCCGCCACTCGAGAACCGGGAGCTGCCGTCGGGCATCACGCCCTGGCCCTGGGTGGCGCGGATCGCCTGGCAGAGGTTCGTCTTGCCGGACTGGCAGAACTTGCACTCCCGGCACTCGGCCGTGTAGAGCGGGATCACGTGGTCGCCGGGCGCCACGGAGGTCACGCCGGGCCCGACCTCTTCCACGATCGCGCCGCCCTCGTGGCCGAGGATCGCGGGGAACAGTCCCTCCGGGTCGGCGCCCGACAGGGTGTAGGCGTCCGTGTGGCAGACGCCGGTGGCGACGACGCGCACCAGGACCTCGCCTTCCTTCGGGCCTTCGACGTCGACTTCTTCGATCTCGAGTGGCTTGCCGGCTTCGTGGGCCACGGCGGCTCTTGACTTCATTTGATGCCTGCCTCCCCTTAGGAAAAATCAGGAAAATTCAATGGTCTGGCGACGATAACCGGAGGCTAACATCGTTAGGGAAACGCCGCCGGTTGGTCTCCGGCTGAGCGTAAACAAGGAGGAAGAGGCAGAAGCAGAAACCAAGGGAGGAAAGGCACATGCGCAAGCTGCTCATGGAGTGCATCGGCACGCTGTTCTTGATGATGGCCGTGGCCTTCAGCGGGAACAACCCCATCGCCGTCGGTCTGATGTTGGCGGTGATGGTCTACAGCGGCGGACACCTGTCCGGCGGACACTTCAACCCGGCAGTGAGCCTGGCCGCATGGATGCGCGGCAAGCTCGGCGTGGCCGACATGGTCCAGTACATGGTGGCCCAGGTTGTCGGCGCCTGCCTTGGTTGGCTCGTCCACAGCTACCTGATGGGCGGCAGCACGGCGCCTATGCCGACCGAGCATCCGGTCATGCACGGCGTGGTGGCCGAGGCGCTGCTCGCCTTCGCGCTCGTCACCGTCGTCCTGAACATGATGTCCTCGCGGTCGGCCGGCAACCCTGTCGGCGGCCTGGCCATCGGCTTTACACTCTCGGCTGCCCTCTACACGGGCGCTGGTGTATCCGGTGGTGCGTTCAATCCCGCAGTTGGTCTCGGTCCTCAGGTCATGGAGGCGATCACGGGCGGCGGCTTCGACGCCAACACCCTGGCGCTCTACGGCGTGGGTCCGCTGGTCGGCGGCGCGGTGGCGGCGCTCGTCTACAAGTTCCTCAACGACTGAGACTGACGCCGGCGCACGCCGGCGCCAGAGACCGCACGTGACCCCGGTCCGTCGACTGGGGCACGTTGCGGTGCGTCTGGCGTTGCCGCTCCTTCTGGCCGTGTCTCCGGGCGCCCGGGCGCAGTTTCCCGGCGCGGCGATCGACGTCCTCGACTATCGCTTCGAACTCGACCTCTCGGACCAGACGGACGAGATCGAGGGACGGGCGGCCATCGCCTTTCGCGTCCTGCGACCCGTTGGCGAGGTCGAGTTCGATCTCGACGACCCGGCCGCGGACGGCGGCCCGGAAGCCGGCGGCATGGTCGTTTCCTCGGCGACCCTCGCCGACATGGCTCTGCAGTTCCGGCAGCAGGACGACCGGCTCTTCGTGGCGCTGGACCGCGAGGCTACTGCCGGCGAACGACGCCGCATCGAGATCCGCTACCGCGGCGTCCCCGCCGACGGTTTCGCGATCGGCACGAACCGCCACGGCGAGCGGACCTTCTTCGCCGACAACTGGCCGGATCGGGCCCACCACTGGCTGCCGGTTGTCGATCATCCCTCGGACAAGGCGACCGTGGCCTTCGTCGTCACGGCGCCGGCGCAATACCAGGTCGTGGCCACCGGCGCCTTCGTCGAGGCGGTCGACCTGGGCGACGGCATGCGTCGCACCGAGTGGCGCAGTCGCGTTCCCATCGCCACCAAGGTGATGGCGGTCGGCGTCGCGCGCTTCGTCCGACACCGGCAAGGCGAAGTCAACGGTGTGCCCGTGGAGATCTGGGTCTACCCGCAGGATCGGGACGTCGGCCTGCGGGCGTTCGCTCCGGGGCCGCGCGTGCTGGGGACCTTCGAGCGACGGCTCGGGGACTACCCGTACGCCAAGCTCGCCAACGTGCAGACCACGACCCGCTGGGGCGGCCTGGAGAACGCCGGCAACGTGTTCTACGACGAGGACGCGGTCGACCGCGAAGGCGGCATCGAGGGTCTGATCGCGCACGAGATCGCCCACCAGTGGTTCGGCGACGCCGTTACCGAGAGCGACTGGCCGCACGTCTGGCTCAGCGAGGGCTTCGCGACCTACCTGACCGCCTGCTACCTCGACTGGACGTACGGTCGCGGCCGCTTCATGGGCCAGATGGACGCGGCGCGGGAGCGGGTGCTCGCGTACGCGGCGGAGGCGCCGGACTCGGTCATCGTGCCGGAGTCCGTGCCCGACCCGCGGCGCCTGCTCAGCCCGAACGTCTACCAGAAGGCAGCCTGGGTGCTGCACATGCTCCGGGGCGAAGTCGGCGACGGCACGTTCTGGAAGGGGATGCGGACGTACTACGAGCGCTTCCGCGACCGGAACGCCTCGACCGCCGACTTTGTGGCGGTGATGGAGGAGGCCTCCGGCCGGAGTCTCGAGTGGTTCTTCGGCCAGTGGCTGCGCCGGCCCGGCGTGCCGGAGCTGGAGATCGCGTGGCGGTTCGATGAGGCGACGTCGGCGGTCGAGCTGACGGTGACCCAGCTCGGTCCGACGATCTACCGGCTGCCTCTGGACGTGGAAGCCGTACTCGACGACGGCCGCACCGTCCGCGGCCGCGTCGACGTCGAAGGCGAGCGGACGACCGCCTCGTTGCGTCTACCGGCCCGCCCCGAGCGGCTCCGGATCGACCCGGACGCCTGGCTCCTCATGAGTTACTCGGCGCTACGATGACGCCATGCCGCCCCGCTTGACGGCCGCCGCCGACTTCGAACGCGCTCACGCCAACAGCGCCTTCGGCACAGTCCTCGCCGACCCGCCCTGGCAGTTCACCAACCGCACCGGCAAGGTGGCGCCCGAGCACCACCGCCTCAGCCGCTACGCGACCCTGTCGCGGGCCGAGATCGAAGCCATTCCGGTGGCCGCCGCCTGCGCCGAAGCCGCCCACCTCTACCTCTGGGTGCCCAACGCCCTCCTCCAGGAAGGCCTCGACGTGATGAAGCGCTGGGGCTTCACCTACAAGACGAACCTCGTCTGGCACAAGGTGCGCAAGGACGGCGGCCCCGACGGCCGCGGCGTCGGCTTCTACTTCCGCAACACGACGGAACTCGTCCTGTTCGGCGTCCGCGGCAAGCTGCGCACGCTGGCTCCCGGCCGCCGCCAGGTCAACATCATCCGATCGCGCAAGCGGGAGCACTCCCGCAAACCGGACGAGCTCTACGACATCATCGAAGCGTGCAGTCCGGGCCCGTACCTCGAACTGTTCGCCCGCGGCCGCCACTCGGACCTCTGGACCGCCTGGGGCGACCAGAGCAGCGAGTACGAACCGGACTGGCCCACGTACGCGAAGGCGAGTGACGCCGTCCGCTGAAGGAGACCACCATGTGCAGGAACATCCGTGTCCTCTACAACTTCGAGCCGCCGGCCAATGACGAGGAAGTGCGCGCCGCGGCGCTTCAGTACGTGCGCAAGGTCAGCGGTTCGACGAAGCCGTCGCGCGCGAACGAAGCCGCCTTCGAACGGGCGGTGAACGCCGTCGCCGAAACGACTGCCCGGTTGCTCCAGGAACTCACCACGACCGCGCCGCCACGCAACCGGGAGGCCGAGGCCGAGAAGGCGCGCGAGCGGTGGCGGCGGCGCCAGGCGCGGATGGCCGCGGCGGGTTAGGTCTCCGCCGCCACCACCTCGTCGTAGTAGTCGATCACCCGCCGCACGTAGGCCCGCTTCTCGATGTAGGTGCCGGGGTAGAAGCTGCGCTTGAAGCCGTAGATGATCACGTTGCGCAGGTCCTCGAGCGACAGGTCGAAGGCCTCGCAGGCTGAGGCGATCTCCCTGGTCACGGTGGTGCGGGACATGAGCCGGTTGTCGGTGCACAGGGTGACGGAGAGCCGGTCCTCGATCATCCGGCCGAAGGGGTGGTCCGCGAAGCTCTCGAGGCGCTGGATGGACTGCAGGTTCGAGGTGATGCAGACCTCGAGAGTGATCCGCCGGTCGCTGATGTACTGGGCCAGGTTGCGGATGTAGCGCTCGGGGTCCCTGGCCGCCGCGGAGTCCGGGTTGTCGCGGCGGAGCCGGTCGGCGGCGTAGAGGTGGGTGCCGTGGCCGATACGGTCCGCCTGGAGCAGCGTGATCGCCTGGAAGATGCTCTCGGGCCCGTAGGCCTCGCCGGCGTGGATCGTCTTCTTCAGGAAGTGCTGCTGCGCGTACAGGAAGGCGTCGCGGTGCACGGCGGCCGGGTTGCCCGCCTCGGCGCCGGCGAGGTCGAAGGCGACGACGGGAAGCCCGAGCCGGTCCCGCGCCTCGACGACGGAACGGGCGAGCGACAGAGAGGCGGCAGCGTAGATTTCCGGTTTGGTCCAGCCGTGGAGCGCGGTGAACAGTCCCCGGTAGTAGGGGCTGTGGCCGGCGCCGAACATGCGCAGAGCGCAGGCGATGATCCCGTAGCGGAAGGGTGGCTCGGCGCCGTTCCGCACGTTGTCCGTCGCTTCGTGCTCGCGCTGGACGCGGGCGAGCCCGCGGTCGACCGCGGCCAGCACGCCGGCGATGTCGAGGTCGGGCCCGGTGTGGAGCTGAGGCGCCAGCCGCACCTCCACGTAGCAGACGTTCTCGGCCAGGTTGTCGGCCCCCAGCTCGTAGGCGGCCCGTTCCAGCGCTTCAGCCGTGCAGAGCGCGGGCGAAGTGTAGGAGAAGGCGCGCAGATAGTCCTCGAGGTCGTCGTAGCTCTCCTTGAAGACGAGCTCGAGGAGGCCCTCCGGCGTTTGGGAGGGAAGCTCCAGCCGCGCGTCGCGCGAAAGCTCGATCAGGGTGTCGAGCCGGAGCGAACCGTCGAGGTGGACGTGAAGGTCGGTCTTCGGAAGCCTGCCGATGAGATCGGCGCGGGAGAGCGGCGCCTTCAAGTGGGTATCATGCGCGGTCTGCATGGCGCAGTGTACAGGCATTCGGGTCACTGGGGATTTCCAGCGGGGAGCGAGACGATGACGACGACCAGGCGTTCCTTTCTTCATGGCGTGGGCGGTCTCGGAGCAGCCGCTACCGGGCTCGGCGCGGCGGGCGCGGCGTTCGCGCGGCCGGCGCGCGGCAAGGCGGTGGCTCCGAGCGACCGCATCCGGGTCGGCGCGATCGGCGTGAGGGGCATGGGTTCGAGCAACATGGGCTCGATGCTCGACATCGACGGGGTCGAGTGCGCGGCGCTCTGCGACGTGGATGGCAACGTTCTCGGGGAGCGGGTCAAGTCCTTCGAGGAGCTGACCGACAGCAAGCCGGACGCCTACAGCGACTACCGCAAGCTGCTCGAGGACGAAGAGATCGACGCGGTGATCATCGCGACACCGGACCACTGGCACTGCAAGATCATGGTGGACGCCTGCGAGGCGGGGAAGGACGTCTACGTCGAGAAGCCGATGGCGAACTCGATCGAGGAGGTCCGCATCATGCAGCAGGCGGCCAGGGCCTACGGCCGGGTGGTCCAGGTCGGTCAGTGGCAGCGCTCGGGCAAGCACTGGCAGGACGCGATGGAGTACCTCTGGTCCGGCGAACTCGGACAGGTGCGCACCGCCAAGGCCTGGGCCTACATGGGATGGGATGCGCCAGTGCACGTGCCGGACTCGAAGCCGCCCAAGGGCGTCGACTACGACATGTGGCTCGGCCCGGCCCCCAAGCGGCCCTTCAACGAGAACCGCTTCCACTGGAACTTCCGCTGGTACTGGGACTACGCCGGCGGCCTGATGACGGATTGGGGCGTGCACCTGATCGACATGGTGCTGATGGGCATGAAGGCGACCGCGCCGAAGTCCGTCATGTCGCTGGGCGGTCCGTTCGGCTATCCGGACGCCCCGATCGAAACCCCGGACACCCAGCAGGCGGTCTACGAGTTCGACGATTTCACGATGATCTGGGAGCACGCCCTGGGGATAGCGCTCGGTCCGCACCAGCGCGGGCACGGCGTGTCGTTCGTCGGCAACAAGGGCACCCTCGTCATCGACCGCAGCGGCTGGGAAGTGCTGCCCGAAGTCGGCCGCGAGGACGGCAGGAGGTTCTACAAGACGCCCGCCATTCCCGACCGGACCGCCTCGCGGAGCCAGCGGGGTCTCGCCCAGCACACCGAGGACTTCATCGAGTGCATGAAGACGAGGGAGCAGCCGCGCTGCAACGCGGACGTCGGCGCTCTCGTCGCCGTGAACGCGCACCTCGGGAACATCGCGTTCCGCACCGGCCGGCGGGTCTACTGGGACCAGGAGGCGGGACGCTTCGAAGGCGACGACGAGGCGAACGCGATGCTCCTGGCCGAGTACCACAATGGCTGGCAGCTTCCCAGGGTGACGGGCGGCGAGGCGTCGGCCGGCTGAGGTGACCAAGGAACCGAGAGCGGGCAAGCCGTTCGAAGACACCTCGAAGTAGCGCTCCCGTGGGTCAACTCGAAGACCGCCGGCTCGGCGCCGCGACCATTCTGTTCGGCATCGGCGGCGGGAAGTACCCCGACAACAACGCCCTGCTGATCGAGGGCGCCGGGTCGACGATGCTGGTCGACCCGTCGCTCGGCGTCCGGGCCCGCGGCCGGAGCGCCCTGCCCGCCGTCGACCTCGTGCTGCTCAGCCACTGTCACGAGGACCACACGGCCGCGCTGCCCCTGTTTCGGGACGCGCCCGTGTACGTCCACGAGGAGGATCTGCCCGGCCTGCTCGACTTCGACGGCTTTCTGAGCATCTTCGGCGTCGAGCCAGAGCGCCATGAGGAGTACGGCCACTTCCTGAAGACGACGTTCTTCTATGAACCCCGGCCCGACGCCGTGCCTTTCCGGGACGGCGACCTGTTCGAGCTCGGCGGCGGGGTGTCGGTGCGGGTGATCCACACGCCCGGTCATACCCGCGGCCACTGCGCACTGCTGATCGAACCAGACGGCGTCCTGTTCCTGGGCGACATCGACCTGACCGGATTCGGCCCGTACTACGGCGACGCCTGGTCCGACCTGGAAGCGTTCGAACGTTCGCTCGAGCTGGTGCGCGATATCGAGGCCAGGCACTACGTCACCGGCCACCACATCGGCCTGCTCGCCGACCGGGAGGCGTTCCTCGCTCGCCTGGACCGCTACGTCGAGCGCATCGCCGACCGCGAACGGCGCCTGCTCGAGTACCTGGCGGAACCGCGAACGATGGACGACATCGTCGCCCACCGCTTCGTGTACCGGCCGCGCGACCAGGGGGACGGCATTCCGAAGGCGGAACGGTGGAGCATGCAGTTGCATCTGGATCGTCTCCAGCGAGCCGGCCACGTCGAGTGCGAAGGCCCGACCTACCGCGCCCTCACCTGAGCGCCGACCACTCCGAGACGCCTATACTCGGTTCGTCGCGCACCAGCTCGACGCACTCCACGGGAGGAAGACCCTTGAACACGAAGCGACTCGCACCGGCAATCCTGTGGGCACTGATTCCGATGGCGGCAGCGATCGCCGTCCTGCCGCCCGCTCTCGCGGACGAAGCGGTGCCGGTGGAGCACCTGCTCGAGCCGGACACGGTCCATCCGGCGACCGCTGACCAGTTCCGCGCCGTGCTGGAGCATCACCTCGGCAAGGTCGTCGTGGTCAACTACTGGGCCACGTGGTGCATCCCCTGCCTCCAGGAGCTGCCTGAGCTCGATCTTCTGCAGGAGCGCTACGCCGACCGCGGCCTCGTCGTGGTCGCCGTCTCGATGGACGATCCCGAGAAGCTCGAGGACCGGGTGCGGCCGTTCTTCGCCAAACGGGCGCCGGGGCTGGTTTCCTATCTGGCCAGCGCCGGGGAGAGCGACTCGGTGGAGTTCGTGACCTCGTTCGATCCAGAGTGGCCCGGTGCGCTACCGACGACCATGTTCTTCGACCGTGGCGGCGAACTGACCAACGTTCACCTCGGACGGATGCTCTACGCGGAGTTCGAGGAGGCTGTTCTCGAACTGCTTGAAGCCGGCGGGGGATCCTGACCGGCGGGGGGACCGGCCCCACTCCGGGCTCGACCGGGGCCTCATGAGATCCCACAACGCACTGGCCGAACCGGCGGTCGACCGGCGTTCGGAGCGGCGCGCCGACGCCGAGTGGCTGGCGCGCCGCCTCGCCGACCCCGCCAGCCAGTTGACGGCGGTGTGGCGTGAGCGAAGCTTCGTGTTCGATGCGCACGCCGGGGACCAGGGTCCGGTTCCGGGCACGGTGGCAGCCGTCGAGGCGGCCGGGCTGGTCGAGCAGGCGGAGGACGTCGTCTTCCTGGGCGAAGCGGAGGGGGTCGCCTACTTCTCGATCGACCTCTCCGACCGGGAGGATCCGCTCGCCGGACCGCTCAGGGGCGCCGGCCGTTTCGTCGAGCTGCGCCAGGTCGGCGCCGCGATGAGCGGCCGCGGCGGCAACCTGCTTGCCTACGCCCGCGCCATGGCTACATGGCATCGCCGGCACCGCTTCTGCGGCCAGTGCGGCGCGGCGACCGAGAGCCGCAACGCCGGCCACCTGCGGGTGTGCACGGCGTGCGGCATCGAGCACTTTCCCCGGACCGACCCGGCCGTCATCATGCTTGTCCACACGGGCCCTGCAGCGGAAGACGGATCCTGTCTGCTCGGCCGCCAGGCCTCCTGGCCGCCGGGCATGTTCTCGGCCCTCGCCGGCTTCGTCGAACCCGGCGAGAGCCTGGAGAGCGCGGTTGCCCGCGAGGTCCGGGAGGAAACCGGCATCGCGGTGGATGCTGTCCGCTATCACTCCTCCCAGCCCTGGCCGTTCCCGACGTCGATCATGCTCGGCTTCTATGCGACGTCGCCCGGCGGCGACGTGCGGGTGGACACGGAAGAGCTGGAGCAGGCGGTGTGGGCGACCCGCGCCGAACTGGAGTACGCGCTCCGCGCCCGCGAGGTGCGGCTACCGCCGCCGTTCTCTATCGCCCGCCGTCTGATCGACAACTGGCTGCGCAGCGAGCGCTGAGCGCTCGCGTAGCATTGTCCGCTCATGCCTCTCGACTCCACGAACGGCGGCGCCTCGGCTCTGCCGGTCATCGACCGCCTCGGCCGGCCGGTGCGCGACCTGCGCATCTCGGTCATCGACCGCTGCAACTTCCGCTGCACCTTCTGCATGCCGGCGGACCGGGAGTACAAGTTCCTGCCCAGGCAGCAGCTGATGACCTTCGAGGAGATCGAGCGCCTGGTGCGGCTGTTCGTGCAACTCGGCGTCCGCAAACTGCGGCTGACCGGCGGCGAGCCCCTGCTGCGGCGGGACATCGAGGAACTGGTCCGGATTCTGGCCGCCGTGCCGGGAGTCGAGGATCTGGCGTTGACGACGAACGGCGCCCTGCTCGGCGCCAAGGCGCAGGCGCTGGCCGACGCCGGCCTCGACCGGGTGACCGTCAGCGTCGAGTCCCTGCACGACGACGTCTTCGGCCGGGTCACCGGCCTCGGCCACGGCGTCCGCGAGGTGCTGGAAGGGATCGACGCCGCTGCCGACGCTGGTCTTGGGCCGATCAAGATCAACACCGTCGTCATGAAGGGCACGAACGAGGACGAAGTCGCCGACATCGCGAGCTACTTCAAGGAGCGGGGCCACATCGTCCGCTTCATCGAGTTCATGGACGTCGGCACCGTGAACGACTGGAGCCTCGACCAGGTCGTGACCGCCTCCGGCATCGCCGACCGCATCGCCGAACGCTGGGCCTTCGAGCCCGTCGACCGCGCCCAGCCCAGCGACGTCGCCGAGCGTTTCCGCTATCTGGACGACGGCGTCGAGTTCGGCGTCATCCCCTCGATCAGCCGCCCCTTCTGCGGCGACTGCGCCAGAGCCCGCCTGTCATCCGACGGCCGTCTCTATACCTGCCTCTTCGCCGACACCGGTCCGTCGCTCCGCGACCGCCTCCGCGCCGGCGCCACGGACGAGGAACTGCTCGCCTTCCTGGCGCAGCACTGGCGTCAACGCGAGGACCGCTACTCCGAAGTCCGCGCCGAACGCCTCCGCGCCGGCCTCCAGCCGATCGCGGAACGCGTCGAGATGTTCCGCATCGGCGGCTGAGCCGCGCGTCGGCGTAGCGACGTTGGTAGCAGCCGCCCGCGACGGGGCCGGGGGGAGGGGTGCCAGGGGACGCTCGCCCTCGGGGAGAGGATGGGAAGGGGTGGGCTCGCTGTTGTCGGCTGCGCTCCGCTGCGGCGTCGGTGACTGGGTCGGTGGAGGAAGTCGCTGGCCTCCGACCCCCTGGGCACCCTCCCCCGGCCCCGTCGCGGGCTGGACGCCTCACCATGCTCACCCCGACATCGGGTTTCAGCCGCCCTCTGTGCGGGCGGACAGCAAGAGCGCCGTCCAGTATGTCCTGTGGAAGGAGGCTGAGCGATTTGCTGAGTCTCTTCAGCAGCAGACCTTGGTCTTCTACCATCACCTGAATCGCACGAAGCTCTGGCCGGATCAGATCGACGAGAAGATCCGCGAGATTGGTTCGATCTCGCTGGGGGCTGACGGAGAAAGCGGCGGCTTTCTCGTCTAGATCCGTAGAGGGACGTGGCGACGGCGGGTCCCGCCTCCAAGATCTTCACGCTGAACCGACTGTTAGGCTCCAATCGGATGACGACCTTCGACACGCTTGCGGCGGCCCGGACGCTCGAAGGTGCCGGCATGGATCCGGCGCAGGCGGCGGCAGTGACCGAGACGATCCGGTCCGCCTCCACGGAGGGAGTCGCGACTCGATCCGACCTCGCCGAGTTGCGCGGCGATCTGGCCGAGCTACGCGGCGACCTGGGCGCGATGGAGGCTCGTCTCACGTGGCGCATGGTGTTGGTCGCCGGCGCAGTCACGGCCCTGGTTACCGCGCTGGATCGCCTGCTCGCCTGAGTACCTTCCGCCTTCGACACGCGACAGGTGCCACCCACTTGTGTGGAACCGGCCGCCAAAGTGGAGCCGGCCTGACGGCCGGCGCGTTTGCTGGACCCGCTTCAGGCGGCCGCAGCCGCATCCGACCGTGAACGCTTCACTTACGCGAATTCCGGTACAGTCCTGCGCATGCGTAGCCGCGAGATCGGGGCGGTCGCGTGAGTACTCGTCCGCTGCTGGCAGCGGCCGAGGGGGAGCGGGACCGCAAGGCGGAGCACATCCGGCTGGCGCTGGATCGGCGCATGCAGGTGGAGCGCAGCTACTTCGACGACTACCGGTTCGAGCACAGGGCACTGCCGGAGATCGATTTCGGCGATGTGCGGATCGGCGGCGGCTTCCTGGGGCGGCAGCTCGAGGCGCCGCTGCTCATCTCCTGCATGACGGGGGGGACCGGCGCCGCGGAGCAGATCAACCGCCGGCTGGCCGAGGCGGCCGAGGCGGGAAGAGTCGCTCTCGGAGTCGGTTCGCAGCGCAAGGCGATCGACGATCCGGAGACGGCGGCGAGCTTCCGGGTGCGGGAGTTCGCTCCCAACGTGCCGATCCTCGCCAACCTGGGCGCGGTGCAACTGAACTACGGCTACGGTATCGACGAGTGCCGGGTGGCGGTCGACATGGTCGAGGCGGATGCCCTGGTGCTGCACCTCAACGCCCTGCAGGAGGCGCTGCAACCCGAAGGCCAACTGAACTTCCGGGGACTGTTGCCGAAGATCGCGCGCGTCGTCGAGGCGCTGGACGTGCCGGTCGTGGTCAAGGAGATCGGCTGCGGCATCTCCGGCGCGGTGGGCCGCGAGCTCGCCAACGTCGGTGTCCGCATCCTGGACACAGCCGGTGTCGGCGGCACGAGCTGGGCGCGGATCGAGGCGGCTCGGGCCGACGAGGTGGCGCTCGGCGAACGTTTCGCCGACTGGGGGCTGCCGACGCCGGAGTCGATCCGGCAGTTGGCGGCGGTTCCCGGCGTCCAGGTGATCGGCAGCGGGGGCATCCGCTCCGGCGTCGACGCGGCGAAGGCGCTGGCCCTCGGCGCCGACATCGCCGGTATGGCGTTCCCCTTCCTCGAAGCGGCCAACAGATCGACCGCCGCCGTGGTCGATCGGATCGCCCGAACCGCCTTCGAACTGCGCACCTGCATGTTTTGCACTGGCGCCGCCGACCCGGCGGCGCTGCGCCGCGTGCCACTCCTGAAGGAGACAGGTGATGGCTGATCGGCTGGATTCCGGCTCCGAACTGGCCCCCGAACTCGAGGCCGCGGCGGCCGAGATCGCCGGCTCCGAGCGCGGCTTCCACCGGCCGCCGCCCGGCCTCGACGCCGCGGGACAGGCAGCCGTGCGCCGCCGGGCCCTGGACCTGGCCACCCGCAGCGGCCCGCTCACGGCGATCGGCAGCTACGCCCTGGACGGCGAACGGGCGTCCACCCAGAACTGCGAGAACTTCATCGGCGCCGCCCAGGTGCCGATGGGCGTCGCCGGGCCGGTTCACGTCCGCGGGAGCGAGATCGACGGCACCGTCTGCGTGCCGATGGCGACCACCGAGGGAGCGCTGCTCGCCAGCGTGAACCGCGGGTGTCGCGCGATCACGGCCGCGGGCGGCGCCACCGTCTTCGTCGAGGACGTGGGCATGACGCGGGCCCCCGTCTTTCGCACGACGGGGATCGAGGACACCCGGCGACTGCTCGGGTGGCTGGAAGCCAACGAGGAGAGGATCCGCGCCAAGGCTCACGAGACCAGCCGCTTCCTGGAACTTCGGGACATTCGACCGTCGGTGGTCGGAAGCACCGTGTTTCTGCGCTTCCGCTTCGCCACCGGCGACGCGATGGGCATGAACATGGTGACGATCGCTTGCGACCGCGTCGTGTCCGAGTTGATCGAGCCGGAAACCGGTGCCCAGTGCGTGGCGCTGTCGGGGAACTACTGCGTCGACAAGAAACCCTCCGCGGTCAACTACCAGCTCGGTCGCGGCAAGCGGATTCACGCCGAGGTCGTGCTCGACGAGACGACCGTGCGCAAGGTCCTCAAGTCGGAGGCGAAGGCGCTCCAGGACGTGGCCTACCGCAAGAACCTGCTGGGCTCCGTCGCGGCCGGCGCGCTCGCCTTCAACGCCCAGTTCGCGAACGTGCTGGCGGCGGTCTTCGTCGCCTGCGGCCAGGATCTCGCCCACGTCGTGGAAGGCGCGATGGGTGTCGCCTCGTTCGAGGCCAGGGAGGACGGTTCAGTCTACGCGTCCGTCTACATGCCGGATTGCCCGCTGGCCGCGATCGGCGGCGGCACCGGTCTAGACACCCAGCGCGAGGCGCTCGAGGTGATGGGCGTGCGGCCCGACGCGAAGCGGCCGGGCGCCGCGGTGCGCCGGCTGGCCGAGATCGTCGGCGCCGTCGTCCTGGCAGGCGAGCTCTCCTTGACCGCGGCGTTCACGTCGCGCGACCTGGCGCGGGCCCACGAGCGGCTGGGCCGCTCCAGCGCCGCAAGCGCGGGTTGAACCACCATGTATGAAACCAGGGCGCTCGACGAGACGACCTGGCCGGAGTTCGCGCAGCTCGTCGAGGCGAACAACGGTGTCTGGGGCGGGTGCTGGTGTCTTTGGTATCACGGAAAGGAAGCCAGCGAGGACAGAACTCTCGCTCAGAAACGCGAGGCGAAGGAACGCCTCGTTCGTGAAGGCCGGGCGCATGCCTCGCTTGTCTTCGAGGGCGAGGACTGCGTGGGCTGGTGTCAGTTTGGATCGCCGGAGGAGCTTCCGCGGATCCACAATCAGCGCGCCTATCAGAAGACCGATCCGGTCTTGCCCGACTGGCGGATTACCTGCTTCTTTTCCGGCAAGGGACATCGCGGCAACGGCGTCGCTTCAGTCGCATTGAAGGGCGCCATCGGGCAGATCAGGACGCTGGGCGGCGGGCGGGTCGAGGCGTACCCGGAGAACACTGAAGGCAGAAAAGCGTCACCTGCATTCCTCTTCAACGGTTCGCTGTCCATGTTCGAACGGCGTGGTTTCAAGCGATCGCGGCAGATCGGGAAGCACAAGTGGGTGGTGACGCGCACGATCAAGTAACACCGGGGCGCTCAATACAGAAGAGGATTGGCGCCGACCTCATGGCGAAGTTCAATCCAGGCGGCAGAGCAGAGACGGAGGCGTCGGTGGTGCGGTTGAGCGTGCCGGGCAAAGTGATACTGATGGGGGAGCACGCGGCGGTGTACGGGCGGCCGGCGGTGGTGGCCGCGGTGGACCTGCGCCTTACCGTTGAAGCCCGTAGCGATCCGACGGGCGTCGGCCGGATTCGCCTGAACCTGCCTGACCTCGGTCTTCAGGAAGAGCACTCGTGGCCGGCGCTTGAGGACTTCACGAACCGCGCCCGCAGTCGATGGGGCAGGTTCGAAGCGGGCGACGTGTCGTTCAAACCGGCGGACGACCGGAGTGCCCTGGTCAGGATCGCGGTCGGTGAAGCGGCGGCATCTCTGCCACCGGCGGTTTCGAAACGGCTGCGACGATGGGGGTTGGAGTTGCGGTTGCGGTCCCAGCTTCCGGTTGGTGCCGGCCTTGGTAGCTCGGCCGCGGCCGCGGTTGGAGTGGTTGCTGCCGTGCGAGCACTGGCAGGGAGCCGGGTTCGTTCACCCGACGAACTCGCGGCGATCGAGGCGGCGGCGTTGGAGGTCGAGCGGCGGCAGCACGGTTTCCCGTCGGGGATCGACAGTGGAACGGTGCTGCGCGGTGGCGTGCTGCTTGTGCGCCGTTCTGGGGGCGAGTTGCGATTCGACGACTTGCCGCGGCCGGAGTGGCTTCGCGGCGCGGTCGGGATCCTCGACAGCGGGACTCCGAGCCAGACCACGGGCGCGGTGGTCACTGCGGTGCGACGGCGCTACGAGGACGAACCCGAGCGGACGACCGCCCTGTTCGACCGCATCGAGGCGGCCGTGGAGTCCTTTCGCGCGGCGCTCCGGGACGGCGGGCCGCGGCATGCGGCTACCGCCGTCGCCGACGGTCATCGCGCCCTTGTTGAACTGGGCGTGGTGCCGCCGGCGGTCGCTCGCCGGATCGCCTCGGTGGAAGCTGCCGGGGGCGCGGCGAAGATCTCCGGGGCCGGGGCTCTTGAAGGCGGGTCGGCCGGTGCGTTGATCTGCATGCTCGCCGGCCGGTCGGCCGAGACGATCGTTGGCATCTCGGACCTCGAGTCTGTGAACGCGGCAATCGGCGCCGGCGGCTTGAGGTTCGAGAGTCCCACCGCTGATCGACTGTAGGCTCCGGGAGAGATGAACTCCGCGTTGGAACCGGCCCATGAGCCTGGGCCCGTGACCGCCGAGGCGCCTTCGAACATCGCCTTCATCAAGTACTGGGGCGCCCGCGATCCCGAGGGGCCGGTTCCCTTCAACCGCTCGCTGTCGATGACCCTGGATGCCTGCCGGTCGATCTGCTCGGCGTCTCCCCTGGCCGACGGACGGGACGACGAGATCGTCTGGCTCGAGGAACCGGGCTCCGGCCGTTCAGGAGCCGCCGGGGAAGCGCCGCCGGCCTTCGTCGAGCGCACACGGCGGCACCTGGACCGGCTGCGCGAGTGGTCGCGGCAGACGGCGGCGCCGTACACGGGCGGGCTGCGGATCGCCACGGGCAACACCTTCCCGGCGGCGGCCGGGATCGCCTCTTCCGCTTCGGGCTTCACCGCCCTGACCCTCGCCGTGACGGCCGCCATGGGCTTCGATCTGCCGCCGCGGACCCTGTCCGCCCTGTCGCGGAGCAGCGGCTCGGGTTCGGCCGCCCGTTCGGCCTACGGCGGCTACGTGGAGTGGCCCGACGGGGACGACAACAGGGCGGTTCAGGTCCTGGACGAGGACGCCTGGCAGCTCTGCGACGTGGTCGCCGTCGTCGAGACCGGAGCCAAGAAGGTGTCTTCACGCGACGGGCACCAGCTCGCGGTCAGCAGTCCGTACTTCGCGCCGCGTCTGGACGCGCTCGAGGAGCGCCTCGAACAGGTGCGCGTCGCGCTAAGAGAGCGCGACTTCGAGTCCCTGGGACCGGCGGTCGAGGAAGAGGGGATCGACCTCCACCTGATCGCGATGTCGTCCAGACCTCCTGTGTACTACTGGACGCCGGGCACGATCGAGGTGCTGGCCGCGGTCCGCGATCTGCGCGCGGACGGCGTCGCCGCCTACGCCACGATGGATGCCGGCGCGAACGTCCACGTGATCTGCCAGCCGGTAGACGAATCGCGGGTGGCGGAACGGCTCGTGGCTCTCGGCAGCGTCGAGCGGGTGCTGCGCGACCGGACCGGAGGCCCGCCCGTGTGGCGTGGCGGAGCTGAGCTTTGAGTGCGGCCGCCGCCGCGAACGCCTCGGAAGGGCGGCTGGACGTCACCCTGGTCAAGCTCGGCGGCAGCCTGATCACGGACAAGACGAAACCGCGCACCGTCGCGAAGGAACACCTGCGGCGGCTGGCGACGGAGATCACGGCCGGGTGGTCGGGGGGCGGCCTCGTGATCGGTCACGGCAGCGGTTCCTTCGGACACCCGGAGGCCCGCGCCGCCGGCCTGGGGGGAGGCGCCGGCGGCCGGCGGCTGGGCTCGGCGGCGGACCGGATGGGCATCGCGCGCACGCAGGCCGCGGCCCAGGAACTCCACCGCCAGGTCGTTTTCCACCTGATCGCGGCTGGCGTGCCGGCGTACTCGCAGTTGCCGTCCGCGTTCCTCGTGGCGGACGACGGAGAGCCCGACGGTCCGCCGCCCGAACCGCTGGCTGCAGCGCTACGACTCGGCCTGGTCCCGGTCACGATGGGCGACGTCGTCGTCGACCGGGCGCGCGCGGCCTCGATCGCGTCGACGGAGACGGTGTTCGAGTTCCTTGCCGGCGCCCTCGTTCCGCTCGGCATCGACGTGCGGCGGGCGGTGTGGCTCGGCGCCACGGCCGGCGTCCTGGACGACGCCGGGCGGCTCGTTCCCCGCATCGACGCGGAGAACATCGGGACAGCGTCCGAGGCCGCCGGAAGTTCACCGGCGGTCGATGTCACCGGCGGCATGGAGCACCGCCTGGCGACCGCCTGGAGGCTGGCTCAGCGCGGCGTCGAATCGCTCATCATCGACGGGCGCCGGCCCGGTCTCCTCGAGTCGGTGCTCCGGTGCCCGGGCGGCGAGGCGGAGAGCGCCGGTACACTCGTGAGACCGAGCGGGGTGGAAGATGCGCGCGAGTAGCACCGTCGAGGACTACCTGAAGTGCATCTTCCTGGCGGAGCACGAGGCCCTGCTGGAGGGCGCGCAGCTCGTGCCGATGGGCCGGATCGCGGCGCGGCTCAAGGTGGCGCCCGCCTCGGTCACTGCGATGATGAAGACCCTGGCCGACTCCGGACTGGTCTCCTACGAACCGTACAGCGGCGTCCGGCTCCTTCCGGCGGGTCGCAAGCTGGCGACCCACGTGCTCAGGCGGCATCGGCTGATCGAGCTCTTCCTGGTCAACGTGATGGGCTTCGACTGGAGTGAGGTCCACTCGGAGGCCGAACTGCTCGAGCACTCCGTCTCCGGGCGGATGATCGAACGGATCGACGAGATGCTCGGCCATCCCTCGGTGGATCCCCACGGCGATCCGATTCCGAGCGCGGACGGTCACATCGAACTCGTGGATCATCCGAGTCTCCTGAAGTGCGCCCTGAACCAGGTCGTCGAGGTGGTCCGGGTGACGGACCAGAACGCCGAGTTCCTGCGTTTCGCGGAGCGCGAAGGGCTGGCGCCGGGCAGCCAGGTCGAGGTGGCGGCGCGGGACGAGACTGCCGGCAGCGTCGCGGTGGTCTCGGGCGCGCGTGAGTTCAGCCTGGGCTTCCCGGCCGCGTCGAAGGTGCTCGTCCGGGCGGCGAACTAACTAGGCGTCGTCGCCCGCGGCGACGACGAAGAGCGGCTGGCCGCCGTCGACGGTCTGGCCGACCTCGACGAGGAGTTGCTCGAGTTGCCCGTCGATCTCCGACTGGATCTCGTTCTCCATCTTCATCGCTTCGAGCACGACGACGCCCTGTCCCGAGGTCACCTCGTCGCCCTCGGCCGCGAGCACGGCCACCACACGGCCGGGCATGTAGGCGGTTGCCTCGAAGGTGTCCACTGCTCCCTGCTGCGTCGCCTCGCCGAGAGCCTGGGAGCGGGGGTCAATCACCTTCAGCTCGACGCCGTCGACGTCGTAGAGGCCGTTGCCGAGCGAGCGGACGCTCTGCGTCGCCTGGCGCCCGTTGACGATCACGCTCAGGACGTCCGGCCGTCCAAGGGTCGCGGCGTCCACCCGGTACTCGCGGTCGTCGACCGTGAGGGTCCAGTGGCCGTTCGCCTCGGCGCGGACCTCGACGCGGACCTCGTCGTCCGACCGGGCGACGATCAGTTCCACGTCGTGGTCCTCCGGGCGTCGCGGCGCGCCGCGAGGCGCCAGTTCGACGGCGGTGCGCCGCCGCTAGCCGCGGCGGTGGTTCCCTTCGCCCCGGCCCGTTCCAGATGGGCGAGGACGGCGGCGAGGACGGGAAGATCGGCCTCCAGGGCGTCGTCGTCCGGCGCGGCCGGCCGCAACTCGCCGTTCTCGAGCTTGCGATCGAGCATGGAGATGTCCATGTTGCCCGTCGTGAAGTCCTCGTCCTCGAGCAGTTGCTCGAAGAGGGGCAGGTTCGTGCGGATGCCCTCCACCCGGGTTTCGGCGAGCGCCCGCCGGAGGCGAGCCAGGGCGTCGCTCCGGTCGCGCCCCCAGACGATCAGCTTGGCCAGCATCGGGTCGTAGTGGATCGTGACCTCGGCGCCCTCGTACACGCCGCAGTCGTTGCGCACGCCCGGGCCCTCCGGCAGTTGGAGCAGTTCGATGCGGCCGGGCGAAGGAGCGAAGTTGCGGAACGGATCCTCCGCGTACAGGCGGACCTCGACCGCGTGACCGCGGGGCTCCAGGCCGTTTCCCAGCGCCTCCGGCAACGGTTCGCCGGCCGCGATGTCGAGCTGGGCGGCCACGATGTCGACGCCGGTGATCAGCTCGGTCACCGGATGCTCGACCTGGATCCTCGTGTTCATCTCCAGGAAGTAGAACTCTCCCCCGGGATCGAGCAGGAACTCCACCGTGCCCGCGCCGACGTAGTTCACGGCCGCTGCTGCGCGGACCGCCGCGTCGCCCATGCGGCGGCGGAGATCCGCGTCGACGACGGGCGACGGCGCCTCTTCGACCACCTTCTGGTGCCTTCGTTGCAGGGAGCACTCCCGTTCGCCTAGGGAGACGATCCGGCCGTGGCTGTCGCCGAGGACCTGGATCTCGACGTGGCGCGGCCGCTCGACGAAGCGTTCGATGTAGACCGAGGCGTCGTTGAAGCTGGCGCCTGCCTCCGAGGTCGCGCCCCGGAACGCCGCTTCCAGTTCGCTCTCCTCGCGCACCAGCCGCATTCCCTTGCCGCCGCCGCCGGCGGAAGCCTTGAGCATGACCGGATAGCCGATCTCGGTTGCCGCTTTGCGCGCCGCTTCGGCGGAGGCCAGGGGATCGGTGCCTCCCGGAACGATGGGTACGCCGGCCGCGGTCATCAGGCGCCGGCTCTCGATCTTCGAACCCATCGCGGCGATCGCCGCGGAGGGCGGCCCGATGAAGGCAATGCCGCGTTTCTCGCAGAGGCGCGCGAACCCGGCGTTCTCGGACAGGAAGCCGTAGCCGGGGTGGATCGCGTCGGCGCCGACGGCCGCGGCGAGATTGACGATCTTCCCGGCCTGGAGATAGCTCTCGATCGAGGGCGCGGGGCCGATGCAGTGGGCCTCGTCCGCCATCTGCGTGGCGAGACCGGCGCGGTCCGCCTCCGAGTAGACGGCGACGGAGACGATGCCGCGTTCCCGGAGCGCCCGGATCACTCGCACCGCGATCTCGCCGCGGTTCGCGACGAGTACCTTCTTCAGGCCGTTCTTCATGCCGGAAGGCGCATCCTACTGGGAGAGGACGGGATGGGCCGAAACGCCGAGCCTGCGAGGAGTTTCGCGGCGCCGGCGTTCCGGCCGGCAGGTAGGCCGGCGCACCCAGTGAGTGGTGACGCCGTTGCGCGATATTGTGGAATCAGGCCGACGAAAAGGAGGAGTCCCCATGGATTGCAGTATCAGACCCGAAGCGTCGAACAACGGTAACTGGGGTCCGCTGGTCACGAGAAAATCCGTCATGCGGTCCGGCCTGGCGGCGCTGCTCGTCGCTCCCTTCACGGCGTCGTCGCTCTCTGCCGCCGCCGGTCAGGACGCCGGGGATTCGGAGGATGAGACCTCGGACCGGAGCGAAGGTCGGGGCGCCACGGACGAGGAGATCGTTCTCGGAGTGTCCGCCGCCTTCTCGGGTCCGTCCCGGGGCCTCGGCACGGAGCTCTACCGCGGCGCCATGGCGTACTTCAACCATGTGAACGAGAACGGCGGCATCGAGGATCGAAGGGTCAGCCTGAGGTTGTATGACGACGGCTATCAGCCCGATCCCTGCGTCCAGAACACGATGAGGCTCATGCTGGAGGACAAGGTGTTCTCCCTCTTCGGCTACGTCGGGACGCCGACAGTGACCCGGGTCCTTCCGATCCTGAAGAAGTTTCAGGACGAGAGCATCTTCCTGTTCTTCCCGTTCACCGGCGCCCAGCCGCAACGGGAGCCGCCCTACGGCGAGTTCGCGTTCAACCTGCGTGCCTCCTACAACCAGGAGACGGCGGGGTTGGTCGACAACCTGGTGCGGATCGGCAGGCGGAAGATCGCCGTCTTCTACCAGATCGACGCGTACGGCCGGAGCGGCTGGGCCGGTGTCAGGGCGGCGCTGGACAAGCACGGCGAGCGGCTCGCGGGCGAGGCGACCTACAGCCGCGGCGAGAAGTTCACCGGCAGCATGAGGAAGCAGGTCGAGATCCTTCAGGACGTCTCGCCGGACGCGGTGATCTGCATCGGCGCCTACGCCGCCTGCGCCGCGTTCGCGCGCGACGCCGTCGACCTCGGACTCGACGTGCCGATCGCCAACCTGTCCTTCGTCGGCAGCGAGAACCTGCTGAAGCTCCTGACCGAGGGGCAGGACGACGCCGAGAGATACACCCGGCAGTTGATCAACTCCCAGGTGGTTCCCAGCTACGAGGACACGTCGATCCCGGCGGTCCAGGAGTACCGGGACCTGATGGCGCGCTACGACCCCCAGGTGCCGGCCGACCTGGTGCAGGAGGAGTACGCGCCGTTCCCGCACAGCTTCGGCAGCCTCGAGGGGTTCCTGAACGCCAAGCTGATGGGGGAGATTCTGAGGCGGCTGGGGCCGGACCCGAACCGGGCGGGGCTTGAAGAGGCGGTCTTCTCGATCGAGGACTTCGACCTCGGGATCAGCGAGCGCGTCTCCTTCGGTCCCGACCGGCGTCAGGGACTCCAGAGCGTCTACCACACCGTCGTCGAGGACGGCCGGTTCGTTCCCCTCGACGACTGGGGCGCCAGGTTCGGCTGAGATGAGAATCCGCAGGCTGTTCAAGTGGACGAGGTTCGGCATCTTCGCCGTCTTCGGCCTGATCGTCCTGTCGACCTCCATTCTCTGCATCTACACCGTCGACACCGAGCTGTCGGCGGAGTACGAGGTCAACACCCAGAACATCGCCAAGACGATCGCGGACTCGAGCGCCGGCATTCTGCTCAACCAGAATCTCGCGACGCTGCAGTCGCTGGTCGACCAGTTTCTCGAGGTTCAGGGCATCCGGTACATCTACATCACCAGCGAGACCGGCGAGTTCCTGGCGCACACCTTCGTTCCCGGCATTCCGG
Organism: Acidobacteriota bacterium; assembly: GCA_028875725.1. NCBI lineage: Bacteria > Pseudomonadati > Acidobacteriota > Acidobacteriota bacterium. The sequence goes on along the minus strand of JAPPCR010000023.1, from coordinate 95,270 downwards.
AGGAGATTCTCGAGAGCGAACACAGCAACACGGCGCCGGTTGAACGGAGCCTGCCCGGGATGGGCGATTTCATCGAGGTCGGCAGTCCGATCCTGGCGGGAGTCGCCGGCACCGTGCACGTCGGCATGGACCTCGATGTCGTCGCGCTCAAGATCCAGCGGGCGATCGGCCAGCAGGTCTACCTGATCAGCGTCATGCTCGTCATTGCCGTGCTGGCCTCGATCTGGTTCGTCAACCTGGCCGCGAAGCCGCTGGGCGAGCTCCTCGCCTACGCGGTGGAACTGGCCAGGGACGGAGAGAACGACGAGCTTGGCGAGCGGGACCTCCTGGCCCGCGACGACGAGGTGGGTCACCTGGCGCGCCTGTTCCTTCATGTGTCGCGCCAGGGCGCCGGCCGCGGCCTGCCGGCAAGCACTTCCGGCACGGAGTAGCTCCGGCGTGCGGGTCCCCAGAACCGTCATCGCGCTGCTCTGCACGACGCTCCAGTTGTGCTTCGGCACGGTGTACGCCTGGAGCTTCTTCCAGACGATGCTGGTCCGGCAGGCGGGGTGGACCTTCTCGCAGACGGCCTGGGCCTTCAGCATCACGATCTTCACACTGGGCGTGTCGGCGGCCTGGGCCGGGCAGGTGCTGCCGCGGCTGGGACCCAGGAAGCTCGCCGTGATCGGCAGCATCCTGTTCTCGGGCGGCTACCTGGTCGCGGCAGCCGCGCTGCGCCTGGACATACTGCCGCTGTTCTACATCGGCTACGGCGTGATCGGCGGCGCCGGCATCGGTCTCGGCTACGTGACCCCGGTCGCGACGGTGGCCAAGTGGTTCCCTGACCACAAGGGGCTGGTCACCGGGATCGTCGTCATGGGCTTCGGCGTCGGCGCCTTCCTGCTCAGCAAGGGACTGGCGCCCCTGCTGGTGCTGCGCACGGGCGAGGACCTGTCCGAGGTGTTCCTCTGGCTCGGCATCACCTTCGCCTGCCTCCTCATCCCCTGCAGCCTGCTGCTGAGCGACCCGCCCGTCCCCTCGGATCTCGTGAAGTCCGTCGCCGGGCCCGCCGCGGAGACGGCGCCCGCGGAAGACGACACGGCCGTCAGGAGTTACCTCGGTTCCCAGCAGTTCGTGTTCATGTGGATCGTCTTCTTCTTCAACATCGCGGCCGGCATCACCGTGATCAGCTTCCAGTCCGAGTTGCTCCAGGAGGTCTGGGGTCTCTCCGACCCCTCGCTCGAGCCGGCGACCCTGGCGGAATACGGGGCCACGCTGATCGCGATCAGTTCCCTGTGCAACGGCGTGGGCAGGCTGTTCTGGGGCCTCCTGTCGGACCGCATCGGCCGGGTGAAGGTGTTCCGGATCCTGCTCGCGAGCCAGATGGTCGTGTTCGGGGTGCTGATGACCGAAACGAATCCCTGGATCTTCTCGATCCTCGTCTGCTACGTGCTGCTCTGCTTCGGCGGCGGGTTCGCCACGATGCCGCCCTTCGTCCTGGACGTCTTCGGTTCGCGGAAGATGTCCTCGATCTACGGCGCCGTGCTCACCGCCTGGGCGGCCGCCGGGATCGTCGGTCCCGTCTACCTGGGCTACCTCAAGGACGGCTACCCCGACCGCGCGGTGATGTACTGCTTCCTGGTCGGGATCCTCATGCTGGGGGGCGGCTTCCTCTTCTCCTACCTGCTGACCGACGACCGGATGCGCCTGGGACGGCCGACGCTCGAGGGAACCCTCCGCGAGTTCGGGATCCCCGTTTCCGGCCGGGGTTGAAGCCGCTCCGTGCCGCTCTTCAGGTCGCTGCGTCCGGCGCAGTGGAGCAAGAACGTGTTCGTCCTGGCGCCGGCGACGTTCGCCGGCAGCCTCCTGGATCGCGGCACGATGGAGGCTTCGGCGATCGCCTTCGTCGCGTTCTGCGCCGCGGCCAGCGCCGTCTACCTGTTCAACGACCTGCGCGACCGCGAGCAGGACCGCCGCCATCCCCGGAAGCGGTTGCGGCCGGTGGCGTCCGGCGCTTTGGGCGCGGCGCCGGCCGCCGCGGCGTGCGCGGCGCTTACCGCCGCCGCGCTGATCGCGGCGTGGACGCTCAACCGGGAGACGGCGCTCCTGGTCGGCCTCTACCTGCTGGCGAACCTGCTCTATAGCCTGTGGCTGAAGGAGATCGTGATCGTCGACGTGATGGTGCTCGCGAGCGGTTACGTCATCCGTGTGGTGGTCGGAGCGGCTGCGGTCGGCGTCACGGTGTCCGCTTGGCTGCTGCTATGCACGGTCTTCCTGTCGCTGTTCCTGGGCTTCTCCAAGCGCCGTCACGAACTCGTGCTGCTTCCGGACGACGCCGGCGAGCAGCGGGCGGTTCTCGATCACTACAGCCCGACGTTCCTGGACCAGATGATGAACGTCGTGACGGCTTCGACGCTGCTGTCCTACGCCCTCTACACGACCGCCGACGAAACCGTCATGCGCTTCGGCGACTACGGCCTGGTGTGGACCGTTCCGTTCGTGCTGTTCGGCATCTTCCGCTACCTGTACCTGATCCACAAGGCGGACAACCCGAAACAGCGGAACCCGACCGAGCTACTTCTGTACGACGTCCCCTTCCTGGTGAACGTGGGGCTCTACGCCCTGGCCGTCTTCCTCATCGTCTACCTGCCGGGGCCGGCGCAGTAGCGACAGCACCCAGGGCATGGCCAGCACCCCGACCGCGACCGCGAACCACAGGGTGGCGGCGCGGACGATGACGGTCGAGGCCATCGCGGCGTCGAGAGCGACGCCCTGGCGTTCCAGCAGCAGGACGAGCGACCCCTCCGCGGCGAGCAGGCCGCCGGGGATCATCGAGGCGGCGCCCGCGACGCTTGAGGCCGCGTAGTCGAACACCGAGGCCAGCACGGGCACCGAGGGCGCGTAGTGACGAACGACGAGCGCGCAGCCGATCCCCTCGGCAGCCCACGCCGCGGTGGACATGGCGAGGCCCGGCACCAGCATCCTGGGCTCCACGAGCTTCGTGAATGCCTGGTGAATGTCGATCAGCAGGGCGGCGCGGCCCCTGGCGAGGCGACTTCTGGCCAGCAGGGGCAGGAGTCGTCTCGTGAGGGGACCGTAGGCCACGACGACCGCGGCGCCGGCCGCGACGAGGACGATGGGAGCGACGAACGAGCGCTGACCGGTGAAGACGAAGACCGACGACAGGAGCAGCAGCAGGACGGCGAGCACGTCGAGCAGCCGTTCGGTGACCACGACGGCGATGACCGGACGGGCCCGTCCGCCGCCGAACTCGCGCGCCAGCCAGGCCTTGGCGAGCTCGCCCGCCTTGCCCGGGGTCACCGCGAGCAGGAAGCCGGTCAGGAAGATGGCGAGACTGCGGCTCCAGTGCAGGCGGACGTCGAGTTGCCGCAGGTACATCTGCCAGCGAACGAAGCGCAGCCAGTAGTTCACCGCCGACAGCAACAGCACGATGACCAGCGTCAAGGGACTGAAGTCCCGGATCAGATCGCGGATCTGCTCGAAGTCGCCGACGAAGCCGAGCGCGGCGAAGGTGACCGTGCCCAGCAGGAGCAGGATCAGCAGGCCCCTTCCGATGCCGCGGAACGGCTGGTGGTTGGAGAGCTGCACGAGCGGCGGCATGGACGGTAGCAGCTTGGTGACCGTACAGCTCAGGTGGGAGGCGCTAAGCTGATTCCGCACATGTCGAGCGCGAAGTCGAAGGCGCGGCACCGCCTGGCTGCCCGGATCGTGCTCTATGGAGCGTTGCTCGCGGCCCTCGCGTTGGCCGTGGTGTTCTCCCGGCGGACGGCGCCGGCGCCGATCTTCGACACGAGCTGGCGGGAGGTGGACTACGAGGCGGACGAGAACGTCCGGCGCCTTCAGGACCTGGTGCGGATCGACACGACGCCGGACACGGGCCGCGAGATCGACGCCGCGCGCTACCTCGCCGGCATTCTCGAGGATGCGGGCCTTGCCGTGGAGATCGAGCCGCACGAGGGCGCCCGGGCAAACCTCTGGGCGATCCTCGAAGGCGAGAGCCGGGAGGCGCTGGTGCTTCACAACCACCTCGACGTCGAGCCGGTGCGGCGCCCGGAGGAGTGGGGTGTGCCGCCCTTCGAAGGGCGGATCGAGCCGCCATGGATCATCGGCCGCGGTGTGTTCGACATGAAGAGCGTGACGGTGGCCCAGCTCGCCGCGATGCTGGCGGCCGCGAAGCGGACGGCGGCGACCGGCCTGCGGCCGAGCCGGTCGCTGATCTTCCTCGCGACGAGCAGCGAGGAGACCGGCAGCGACCTGGGGACGCGCCACATTCTGAACAACCGCCCGGAACTCAGGGACCGGGTCTGGGCCGTGCTGACCGAGGGCGGCGTGCTGGAGGCGACCTGGACAGACGACGTGAAGTACTGGGGCACCTCCTTCGCCCAGAAGCAGTTCCTGGAGGCGATGGCCACGGCGCCGGCGGCGGAGCGCCTGGAGCGGCTGCGCGCCGATCTGCTTGCGGCCCTCGGCACCGCGAAGCCGGTGGCCGTGGTTCCCGAGGTGGCTGCGTTCGCGGCGGCCTACGGGCCGTCGCGCCAGCACCCGGACTATCGAGCGGCGCTGGCCGAGCCCGAGCGCGTGCTCAAGGAGCCGGAGCTCTTCGACGGTCTGCCGAACCTGCTCAAGGCGTTGTTCCGCAACGAGGCGCACCCGTTCTTCGTCGAAGCCGCTTCCTCTGGCGGCTACCGGCTGCGAATCGTCCTCCACGTGCTGCCCGGGCTGGACGCCGATGCGGCCGCGGCCGAACTGCTGCCCGCCCGGCTACTGGACGGCGTGGAGATTCGCATCCACGAGCGGCGGGGAGCGGCGCACGGCAGCCCCCTCGATCATCCGGCCTACCTGCATTTGACCGAGTCGCTGCGCCGGCGCACCGGCGTCGAGCCGGACCGGATCGGTCCCTACCTGCTGGCGCGCTACGCCAACGACGCCCGCTTCTTCCGGCTCCACGACATTGCCGCCTACGGATTCACGCCCTTCCGGTTCCTGGCGGTCGATTCGATGACCGTCGCGGGTCCGAACGAGAAGATCGCCCTGCCCGCCTTCGTGGACGGCGTCGAGCTCTACCGCCAGGTCGTACTGGACCTTCTCGACCTGCCGCCGACTGCCGGGAGAGGACTGACCACGGGCTCCTCAGGCGGAGTGGCGGAGGCGGCCCGGTGAGGGTGCCCGGCGCGCGGGGGACAGGCCTGCTCCTGGCCTCCACCGTGGTTCTGCTGGCGGCCGGGCCGGCCTTCGCGGGCGCGGAGCCGGTCGCCTGGCTCCAGACCTACCTGTCGTTCGACACGAGCAATCCCCCGGGCGACGAGCGGGCCGCCGTCGAGTACCTGGCTTCGCTGATCGAGCGCCACGATCCGGAAGGCGAACTCGACGTTCGGGTGCTGACCAGCCCCGGCGGCCGGGCCAACCTCTACGCGCGGTTGCCGGCGAGCGTGCCCGATGCCGGAGGCCGTGCCCTGGTGCTGCTGCATCACGTCGACGTGGTCCCGGCGGGAGAGGGCTGGAGCCGGCCGCCGTTCGGCGGAACGATGCACGACGGGAAGATCTGGGGACGCGGCGCCCTCGACGCGAAGAGTCTCGGCATTGCCCATCTGGGCGCGATGCTGCACGTGCTGGTGAGCGGGCAGCCGCGCCGCCGCGACCTCGTCTTCGTCGCCAGCGCGGACGAGGAGGCGGGCGGCGCCGACGGTGTCGGCTGGTTGCTGGAGGAGCACTGGGAGCTGTTCGACGAAGCCGAGGCCGTGCTGAACGAGGCGGGCGTGAACCGGGTGGCTGGGGACCGCCTGCTGTGGTGGGGCATCGAGACGGCGCAGAAGCAGGTGCTCTGGCTCCGCGTCATGGCCTCCGGCCGCGGAGGGCACGGTTCGGGATTCAACCCGGCGAGCCCCACGCACCGCCTCGTGCGGGCGCTGAACCGGGTGCTCGAACTGGAACATCCGTGGCGGGTCACGACGGCGGCGCACGAGGCCTACCGGGGCCTCGCGACGTTCCACTCGGCGGAGTTCGCCGAGGTCTTCGATCAGCCGATCGAGGTCGCGCAGGCGGAGCTCGACCGGCGGCTGCGGGTCGGCGGCCTGGACCGCGTACTGCTGCCCGGCATGTCGGCGAGTTTCCGCGACACGGTGCAGATCACCCGGATCGACAATGGCGCCGGACCGGTCAACGTGGCGCCCGGTGAGGCTGTGGCGCTCATCGACGCCCGCCTGCTGCCGGACACGGATGCCGAAGCCTTTCGCCGGCGAGTCGACACCGTCCTGGGTAGCGGCATTCACGTCGAGGAGCTCCTGCGCTCGGGCGCCAGCCCGGCGTCGAGCACGGAAAGCGACGTCTACCGCACGCTGGAGCGCGTCCTCGGCGTGCGCGCGCCGGTGGCGCCGGCGATGATCGCCGGCGCAACGGACTCGCGTTTCTTCCGCCGGCGCGGCGTGGATGCCTACGGGTTCTCGCCGTTCGTCGTCGCCTCCGGCGACGCGGCGGGGATCCACGGGCTCGACGAACGGATACCGGTGGACGCTTTCCTTCGCGGCTGCGAGATGATGAAACGGGTCGTCACCGCGCTCGTTCGGGGCAGCGGCGGGCAGCCATGACCGGAGCGGCGCCCGCGACCGTCGCCTTCGGAGCGGTGTACGCCGCTGTGTTCGGGCTGTGCGTCGGCAGTTTTCTCAACGTCGTCGCATGGCGCCTGCCGCGAGGCGAGTCGGTCGTTCGCCCGCGCTCGCGCTGTCCCCATTGCAGTGCCCGGATCGCCGCACGGGACAACGTGCCGTTGCTGAGTTTCGTGATTCTCCGCGGCCGTTGCAGGACCTGCGGCGAGTCGATCGCGTGGCGCTATCCGGCGGTCGAGGCGGGCAACGGTGTCCTCTGGCTCGCCTCCTGGCTCGTGTTCGGGCCGACGTTCGACGGTCTTCTGGGCGCCGTCTTCTGCAGCCTCATGCTGGTGCTTGCGATCATCGATGCGAGCCACCTCCTGCTCCCCGACCCGCTGACCTATGGCGGAATCGGGCTCGGTCTGGCCGGCTCGTTCGTGGTGTCCTGGACGACCCCCCGGAACGCGGTGTTCGGCGCCGCGGTGGGGGCCGGAGCGCTGCTGCTGCTGATCGGACTCTGGTACCTCCTTCGCCGGGTACGGGGCATGGGTCTCGGCGACGTGAAGATGCTCGCCGCGGTCGGCGCGTTTCTGGGCGTCGGCGGAACGCTGCTGACGTTGTTCCTCGCGTCCCTGATCGGCGCGCTCGCGGGCCTCCTGTTCATGGTCCGCGGCCGGCTGGGCTGGAGTTCCAGGCTCCCCTTCGGCGTCTTTCTCGCGATGGGCGCCGTCGTGTCACTGTTCTTCGGCGCGCGGTTGATCGCCGCCTACACGTCCCTGCTGTAAGACGACGCGTCCGTTTCCGTCCTGTTCAGTATGAACAGGATCCACCGCGTCAGTCTCTCGCCGCCGCGGACCGCCGGCTTCAGCCTCGTCGAAACCCTCGTTTCCTTCGCGCTGCTCGGCCTCACCGCGGCGACTGTGCTCTCGCTTCTGGTCCGATCCGGGCTGAACAACCTGGAGGCCCGCCGCGCCGAGGCGCTGGTCGAGATGGCCTGGTCGTCCATCGAGGGGGTCGCCGGCGCAGGGGATCCGGCACAGGTCTGGTGTCCCTCCGCCGCGGCCTGGCAGGAGGACTGCGGCGCCGAGCCGCCCCAGTTCCGCCGCGTCGTCCGGTCGGTCTTCGTGCTTGAGCCGGCCGTGCCGGGGGAGTCAGTCGAAGTCCTGGAGGTGACAGTGGAAGTGACCGCACTGCAGGCCGGTCGCGCCGCCGGGGAACGGTCGATGTCTCTGGTCACCCTCCGCCTGCCATGAAGGCCGCCGACGCGGGCGCCAGCCTGATCGAGACCCTGGTCGCGTTCGGTCTCACGGTCGCCGTTTCGGCGTTCGCGCTCTCGCTGTTCGGCCTCCACCAGCATCTGGCCCGCGCTCAACTCGACGACTCGGCGCTGCAGCAGGCGCAGCAGGCGGCCCACCGGGAGTTGCGGCGTGGGCTGCGCGCGGCCGGGCGCGGCGGCATTGCGCGCGAGTCGCCCGGCCAGGAGGCGCGTCCGGAGCTGGCGGCGTTCGTCGAGAAGGACGTTGCGGCGGGTCATCCGGTTGGTGGCCTGACAGCGGCCGAGGGCACCGACGTGCTGGTCGTGCGGGGCGTTATGAACGGCCCGCTCTACTGGGTGGAGGACGTCGAGGTCGACTTGACGGTCGCGCGCGGCTGGGTGGAAGTTCTGGCCGAGACCCCCGGCGGCGTTCACCAGCCGCTCGCCATGCTCCAGGACGCTGGCGCAGCCGGTGACGACGCCCTGCTCCTGGTTTCCGGCGTCGCTCCGGTCCATGCAGTGGTGCCGATCACCGAGGTCGCGGCCAGCGGCCGCGGACGAAGGCGCCGACTGAGGGTCCACTTCCATGCCGACGCCTCGCGCGGGCCGGTGGCCGGCGCCTACCTGGGGATGTCGAGCGGCGGCGCCTGGCCCGGACGCCCCATGCGCGTTGTGGAGAGGGTGGGCGTGCTGGAGGAATGGCGTTTCTACATCCGGCCGCCGGACCTGCGGTCGGGGCATGGACCGCAGCTTGCGATGGCCCGCCTGTACCCGGGGACCGGAATCGCCTGGCGACGGCGGAACTCCAACCTGCTGCAGCCGATCGCCGACGACCTGATCGACCTGGACGTGACGGTCGAACAGACCGTGGACGGAGGGGCCTTCCTCGCCAGCGTGGTCACTACGGCGCGGGCCGGCGAACCCGCCGCCGCCGCGTTGCGGGTCGAGCGGACAACGTCGTCCTTTGTCCGGCTGAGAAACCTCCCGTGAAGCGATCGACCTCCGTTCAGGGCAGCTCGACCCTGCTGGTGACGCTGATCCTGCTCCTGCTGAGCGGATCCTGTCTGGCGCTGCTGATGGCGACGCAGACCGGGATGCTGGTCGCGGCCCAGCAGAAGGTACAGGTGCGGCTGTTGGCCGCGGCCGACGGAGGCGTGCAGCTTGGCGTCGCGCGCGGGATGGCCGGCGCCGTCGAGCCGACCACGCGGACGCTCGGCGGCGGCGCGCCCGGAGCGGAAGTCGTCGTCGAGGTGTCGGGCTTCGTTCCGGCCGCGAGCGGTCCCTGCCGCCTGTGCATGACGAACCTGGAGGGAACGCTGGGATCCCTCGGTGGGTTGAGGCGTGTCAGCCACGTCGTATCCGCCACGGCCAGCGCTCCGAGCCGTTCGGACGGCCTGCCGGCGCCTCGGCGCTCGGTGTCCGCCGTGGTGGACCTGGCGCCCTGGCCGGCGGGTAGCCGGGGGGAATGGGACCTGGCGGCGGCGCCGCCGCCGCCGGATCCGCTCTCGTCCTTCGTCGACCCAAGCGACGAAGACGGCAACGGTGCTCCCGATCTGGGAGTGCCGCTGTCGCCGCCGGCGATCGTCCGGCTGAGCGTGGGCGCAGGGGAGCGCCTGGCCGCGGTGTTCGGCGGCGGGTACGACCCGAATCGGCCGGACGAGGTCGGCAACTGGCTCTACGTCGTTGAAGTCGAATCCGGCGCGCTGCTCTACAAGCGGGAGCTCGATGCCCCGGCAACGGCGACGCCCGCCGCCGCCGACCTGGACGGGGACGGAGTGGCCGATCGGATCTACGCCGGCACCCTCGCCGGCAGCCTGTACCGCGTCGACGTGTCGGCGCCGGCGCAGCTTGCGGGCGGCAAGGTCGCGGCGAGGAGCTGGACGCCCGGGCGGGTGTTCGAGACCGGCGGCCGGCCGATTCGCCAGCCACCAGCGGTGGTGCCGGTGCCCGGGATCGGGGCGGTCGCGCTGGCTCTTGGCGCCGATGGGCGGGCCGACCTCCGGGTTCCGTCCGAGGAAGCGGCCGGCCGGTTCTTCGTCCTGGTCGACCGGGGATCGGGACGCATCGGTTCCGCCGGGAGCACTGCCTCCATCGATCCTTCCGGCGGCGTTCCGGGTCTCGATCGCCTAGCGCCGGAGCTCCCGCCGTCCGGGCAGGGCTGGTCACTCGCCCTGGAGCAGGGCGAGGAGATCGCCTCGCCGCCGCTGGCGGCCGCCGGACTGCTGACCTTCCTGACCTTCAGGCCGACCGGGCCCGGCGGCGGAGAGATCCGCCGGTACTCGCTCCGGCTTCGTTCCGGCGATCCGGCCGGAGACGGAGCGCGTGCCGTGCCGGTCGCCACCGGTGCTTCCCGGCCGTCAAGCGACTTCGGCTCGCCGACCCGGCTCGTGGTGGACCATCCGGGGAGCCTCTCCGCGCCGCTGCTGTCGCCCGCCGAAGAACGCCTCCTCGAGACGCTCCGGGCCGGCATGCCGGGAAGCTGCCGGTTCGGCGGCGCCCGCCTGCGTCTGATCGGCGCGGACGTTGACGCCGGGCCGCTTCGCCTGGCGGTCGTGCCCGTGTGCCGGATCGACGTCGACTGGTTCGAAGACGGAATGTTCTGAATCGCAGTGGTTTGTCAAACTGACGACTCATGGAAGGACATCCTCACCCCGGGCCACGTGAAGTCGGCGGCGCCGGTCGGTTCGCGTCACTCCACATCCTGGCTCTCTGGAGCCTTGCGGTCGCACAGCCGATCTTCGAAATCTCGGGGCCGAGTCCGGAGTTCTTCGTCGCCCACGACGCCGGTCGCGGTGATCTTCTGGCGCTGGTGGCGCTCCTCTGCCTCGGCGGCCCGGCAGCCTGCCTGCTCCTCGTTCGTCTCGTCAGCCGAAGCGGCGGTTGGCGCTGGCGTCGCCGAGCCGTCTCCCCTGTCGTCGGTGGCCTGGCCGGCGTGATCGCGCTGGCGGCACTCAAACCGCTCGGCGGCTGGCCCGACGGCTTGCTGCTCTTGCTGGCCGTTCTCGCTGGCGCCGTGGCGGCCTGGGCGTACGCACGGTTCGCCCCGGTGCGGCTGTTCTCCACGTTTCTGGCGCCGGCCGCCATCGTTGTCCCGGCCCTGTTCCTGCTCAGCCCCGGCGTGTCGCGCCTGCTGAGGCCGGCCGCTGAAGTCGGGGCGACGGAGGGCGTCGCGTTCAGAGCCATGCCGCCGGTCGTGGTCGTCGTGTTCGACCAGTTGCAGCTCGCCGCGCTGCTTGACCGCGAAGGCAACATCGACCGCGGAGCCTTCCCGCACTTCGCGGCGCTGGCCGACGACGCCACCTGGTTTCGTAACGCGACCGCCGTGGCCGGACACACCCGGTACGCGCTGCCGGCGATCCTGACCGGAACGTATCCGTCGCCCCGTCGGCTGCCCGTAGCAGCCGAGCATCCGGGGAATCTCTTCACGCTACTGGGCGGCCAGTACCGCATGCAGGTGCTGGAGCCGCTGACCGGGTTGTGTCCGGAAACGCTGTGCCCGCCTGAACGAGCCGCTTTCCCGCGTCGGTTCGCCGGCATCCTGCGCGACTTGGCCGTGGTCTATCTGACTGCTGTGCTGCCGAGAGGTCTGGCCGAGTCGTTGCCGCCAACGACGCAGAGCTGGAAGGACTTCGCGGCGAACGAGACGCTGGAGGACCGCTGGCGCGAGGTCCGCGTCGATGATCGGCGGGCTACCGCCGTCCGCTTCATCGAGTCCGTCGACGCAAGCACCAGGCCGTCGCTTTACTTCATGCACTTCCTGTTGCCGCACGAACCGTGGCTCTATCTCCCGTCGGGACAGCAGTTCACGGTACAGAGGCACAGTATCGGCCTCCGGCAGGGCAAGTGGGCCGACGATCCGTGGGCCGCCGCGCTCAACCTGCAGCGCTACCTGCTGCAGGTCGGATACGTGGACACGCTGCTCGGCAGTCTGGTGGCGCGTCTGCGCGAAACAGGCATATACGACGACGCGCTGATCGTCGTCACCGCGGACCACGGTGCGAGCCTGCAAGCGGGGCTCTCGTTCCGGCGACCGAGTGCATCCACTGTCGTGGACATCGCGGCGGTGCCGCTCTTCGTCAAGCGGCCCGGGCAGCGGCACGGCGAGGCGGTCGATGCGAACGTCGAAGTGACCGACATTCTGCCGACGGTCGCGGCCGAGCTCGGCGCGGAGGTGCCGTGGAGGACCGACGGCGCCAGTCTGTTCGATCCGGGCAGGAGCCCGAGGTCATCGAAGGTGATGTTCTTCGACCGGGCGCGACGCCGGATCGAGGCGCCGGGAGATCTCCGTGCCGGTCTGCTGCGGAGCGTGGCGCGCAAGTTCGATCGGTTCGAAACGGGCAACCCCCTGGACACGCCCACTCCCGACGACCGTTACGGCGAGCTGATCGGCCGGGCGGCCAGCGAGATGCTCATCCCGGACCCTGCCGGTTTCGAAGTGGTCGTCGATTCGGGGCCGCTGCTGCGGGAGGTGAACCCGGCGGCGGACTTCGTCCCGGCGCACCTCACGGGCGCCGTGGTCGGCGTGAGCGACAGCGCGCCGAGGCCGGTCCTCGCGATAGCGCTCAACGGCGTCGTCGCGGCGGTAACCAGGCCGTACGCCTTTCCCGTCTTTGGACGCCGGGACGCCTGGGAGACGATCGTCGATCCGCGCCGCTTCAGGCCGGGCGAGAACTCCCTCGAGGTGTTCGAGATCCGCGCTGCCGGCGACCAGGGGGGCGTGGCGCTGGCGGCCGCGGGCGCGACATCGGCAACGGATCCATGGCCAAACCTCCTTCGCGACGACCAGGCCGTGTCCGCGGGCGTCGAAACCTCGGGGTTCTTCGGGACCGAGTGGGTCGGCCCCCGCTCGTTCCGCTGGACGCGCGGCGACGCGCGGCTGCTGGCGCCGTTCGATCGGCGGTCGCAGCCGGCGGAGATCGCGGTCGACGTCCTGATGACCGGTCCCCCGAAACAGCTACGCGTGACGATCGAAGGTTGTACGGTCTTCGATCAGACCATCAACGGTGACTGGAGCGCGACGTTTCCGCTCGACGACTGCCGGCTCGTGCCGCCGGACCTCGAGATCAGGCTGCTGAGCGATACGCACGTTCCCGGCAGGAACGACAGCCGCGCGCTGGGTGTCGCCGTCGGCTCGATCGAGTTGCGCCGCCCGGGTCCAGCGCAGTGAATCGGTCCCGCACTATGACGGACGCGCATTGGCCCCGTTGCTGCCCGACCGGCGGCAACCCCGGCTACGACCGCCGTCCCAACGCTCGTTCGACCGCCTTCGCCAACGCCTGGTCGTCTTCCGGGTCCACCGTCCGCAGGTCGAGGAACAGGCGGCCGTCGCGCTCGTAGCCGACGACCGGCGGTTCGCCCTGGCGGAGCCGGGCGGCGACGTCGGCGGGGGCGGCCAGGGCCACCACCCAGCCTTCGATCTCCTGCTCCGGCGCGGAACCGCCGCCGACGTAGGCGCCGCCCCGGACAGCCTTGCCGCCAAGCCGGGTAGCCAGCCCCTCGACCCGGCGACGATGCTCTTCGTCGTCGCGCCACAGAGCCGCGATCGGCATGGGCCGTGCCGCGAGGTGCCGCCGGAGCACCGCGTCCAGAGCGGTCAGGACCAGCCTTCCCGGCCGGAGCGCCCGGTAGAAGGGCGACTCCCGGAGCCGCGCGACGATCGACTCGCGACCCGCGATCAGCCCTGCCTGAGGGCCGCCGAGGAGCTTGTCGCCGCTGCCGCAGACCAGGTCGCAGCCGGCTTCGATCAGTTCGTGGAAGCTCTGGTGGCGGCGGAGCGGGGGCGCCGACTTCGCTCGCAGCATGCCGCTGCCCTCGTCGACCAGGAGCGGGAGGCCGTGGCCGTGCGCGAAGTCGGCGAGCGTCGCAGGGTCGACCTCTTCGACGAAGCCCTGGATCCGGTAGTTGCTCGGGTACACCTTGAGCACCAGGGAGACGCCCGGACGCATGGCGCGCTCGTAGTCGGCGATGCGTGTGCGGTTCGTCGTGCCGACCTCTACCAGGCGCGCGCCGCTCGCCTCGAGGATGTCCGGAATCCGGAACGAACCGCCGATCTCGACCAGCTCGCCGCGGGACAGCAGGACCTCGCGGCCGGACGCCAGGCTGGAGAGTGCGAGAGCCAGCGCGGCGGCGTTGTTGTTGACGACCAGTGCCGCCTCGGCGCCGGTGAGGGCGCGCACCAGGTTCTCGACACGTCGGCCGCGGTCGCTGCGGCGCCCCGTCTCGAGGCTCATCTCCAGGTCGCAGTAGGCGTCGAGGCGATCGGCCAGGTCGGCCACAACTTGGCGGGGCAGAGGCGCCCGGCCCAGGTTGGTATGGAGGAAGATGCCCGTCGCGTTGAGCACGCGCCTGAGTGGCGGCGCCTTCGCCTCCAGCGCGGCGCGGACCCGTTGCGGGATCTCGCGGATCCTCTCCGCGAGCTCGTCGTCCTCGATTCCAGTCCGGATCTCGGCCCTCACCGCGTCGAGAACGCGGGCCGTTTGGACCCTCAGCGCTTCCCTTCCGTATAATCCAGTGAGTTCGGCAAGCGGGCTCTCCTGCAGCAGATGTCCGACTGCAGGTAGTCGTCGCAGTTGACTCACGTCCCGCGGATCCTAATCCGCCAACTCCGATCCCGCGCCACGCGCGAGAGAGTCACATGACCGCCATGAAGACGATGTCGAGAGCGATGGTGCTGGCGCTGGTCTGGCTGATGATCGGGCCGGGCCTGCCGGTCGGCGGTGTCCCCGAGGGCGCGGCGCAGACCGTCGAGCCTCCGACGACGGAGGTCCGGAACCTCGACCGGGCGATCGCGGCGCAACGCAAGGTGGTGGACGGGCAGACACGGTCCGCGGACCGTGCGAGCGCGCTGAACGACCTGGCGAACCTGCTGGAACTGCGCGGGGATGTCGAGGGGGCGTTCGAGCACTACCTCGCCGCGATCGCGGAGGACGGAGCCTGGGCGCCCGCGCACTACAACCTGGCACTGCTCGCGTACACGACCGGCGACAGTGAGCTGGCCTCGGCGCACCTCGAGACGGCGATCGAGCTCGATCCGGGGAACGCCTGGGCCCACTACCAGCTTGGCCGGATCGCGGACGACGCCGGAGACGCCGGCGCCGCCGTAGATCACTACGTCCACGCCCTGAGCCTGGACACGCGCCTCGCCTTCACCGACGTGAATCCGCACTTCGCGGTCAACCGTTACGCCACCGAGGTGCTCCTCAAGGCGGATCGAAGCCGGGTCGAGGTCCTGCCGCCGCGCACCTACTCCCAACCGGGCCGCATCAGCAGCCTGCTGTTGCCGAAGGTGGAGCAGGAGCAGGAAGCAGTGGCCGGAGACGCGGGCGGCGCCGTCGAGGCGGCGGCGGCACCAGAGACGTCCGAGCCGGACGGGGATCTGCCCAGGCGGGCGAGCCGGGCGCCCGGAGACGGGGGCGCGAGCGCCGACGGAGTCAGGCGGGTGATCCAGTCGCCGGGCATCCTGCCGGCGCCGGCGACCGGCGACCCGGTCCTGAACCGGCCCCTCGACCGCGCCGCTCCCCTCCAGGCCCTCGAAACGGAGTGGGACACCGGCGACGCGAGGCGGCAGACCGCCAACTCGGAGCGGGGGTCGGACACCGGGCGCGCCGGGGACCGGCCGCGGGTCTTCACCCGGGAGCATCTGCGGACCCGCACGCTCGGCGCCGGTCCGATGGTGACCGGTGCGCCGTCGGGCGGCGCTCCGGCACAGGCGAGCCCCCTCGGGGGTTCCCGTGGCGGCGTCCAGCTCGGCACGCCGGTCGGCCCCGGCGGCAGGCAGTCGGCTCCTCCCGCGGCCGGGACCTTCCGCGGCAGCGGCGGACGATTTCAGCCCAGCGCTCGCAGCAGCGCGCAGCTTGAGACGACGATCCGCCGCCACGCGGTTCCCGCCCCGTAGCTGAACCGGCTGGGTGCGCGGGTCCTCTGACCCGCCGCCGCAGGCAGTTGACCGCGGGTCTTCTGACCCGCGGAAGAAAACGCCGCGAAGCGGCGACCGCTTAACCGATCGCCTCGACCTGCAGCCCGGTCAGCAGCACGGTCGGAGAGCCGACCGCCCCGGGCGCGGGCAGGAAGCGAAGATCGTCGCCGATGGCGCGAATGCCGTGGAGCAGTTGCCGCACGGAACCGGTCAGCCTTACCCTGGGGGCCTCGCCCAGGACGGCGCCGCGACGAATGACCAGGCCGATCGCGTCGACCTCGAAGCGTCCCTCCTCCGAATGTCCCGCGCCGTCGCTCGTCGCGGCTTCGAACGTCGCATGGCACCGGCCGTCGTGCGCCCTGTCGAGCAGGTAGCAGCCATGCACGATGCCGGTCCGAATCGACTCGGCAGGTTCGGAGCCGCCGGCGATGTAGAGGTGGGAGTGGCAGAGTTCCGGTAGCGCCCGCCATCCCGACCTGCGCCGGCAGCCGGTGGCGGCGAAGCCCGACCAGCCGTCGTCCTCCCAGCTCAGCAGCGGCTCGCCGGGTTCGCCGTCGCGGACCAGGGCCACGGCCCGCGTCGGGACGCCCTCGTCGTCCTGCGCCGAGCTCATCCAGCCGGCGTCGAGGGCGCCGTCGTCCACGATCTGCAGTTGGGGCGGCCCGAGCGGGCGGCCGGCGCCGAGTTCCCGCAGCCGCCGCCAGCCGCCGCGTCCTCGCAGGAGAGGCGCGAGGAGCGCCAGCAGGTGGCAGCCGAGTGCCGGGGACACCACGACTTCGCCGGCCGGCAGGAAGGGTGGAGCGGGGGCCGTCGCGAGCGTCAGACGCTCCGCGATCTCGCTCGCGATGGAATCGGCGCCAAGCAGGTGGAGGTTCGGGGCCGCGCGGTAGAGCCTGCAGTGTCCATGACGGCCGTCTCGTGAAGCAGCGAAGTCCAGTTTAAGCGTCGCGAGCCGCAGGGCGGTCCGTCCGGTGACGCCGGTCGTGCTGGCGAGCACCGCGGCGCTCGCTCCACTCTCGAGTCGGCCCCGGACGAGACGGGCCTCGGGCATTCGATCTCCAAGGCGCCGAAGGACGCCATGCAGGAGCGCCAGGCCGGCCGTTTCTTCGTCGTCCGCCTCGTGTTCGGCCAAGTCGGCAGACGGAGACGGCGCCGTCCCGGAACCGGGCGAAGGCAGCCTGAGGGTACCTGGCCGCAACGAGTGCCGGCTGAGCCGCCTCCAGCCGTTCGGCTCCGGGAGGGGGCCGGAGTCGGCGAGAAAGAGGGCGCGGTTGGCCCCCCCGGCGCGCAGCGCCCATCCCCGCTCGTCCAGGATGGCCACCTGGGCGTGCAGGTCGTCCGGGTCGGCCGGCGCGGCCGTCATCCAGGGGTCGATCTCTATCCGGCGGGTGTTTCCGACCTTGACGTAGAGCTCGGCGCCGGGTGCGCCGGTGCGTTCACTAACCGCTCCCAGGGCCAGCTTGAGGCTTCGCATGCCGGGGAGTCGAGCGGACTTCAATCGGCCACCTTCAGTCCCTCGAGGCGAACCGACGGGCAGCGGGCCCAGACCGGCAGCAGTGCGCCGTCCTTCGCGCACCAACCGGCGCCGCCCGCGAGCGGACGGTCCCCGACCGCGACGACCGCCGCGAGAAGATCGACGGCCCGCGACCGGAGCTCGATCGGTCCTGTGTGGTCGCTCGGGCCGCTCGCGCCGATTCGCCGTCCGCACGGCGCCCCGAGCACGCACCGGCCGTCGAACGGGTCCAGGTTGCCCCTCTCGAACTCCCCGATGTAGAGGCCGCCAGCGGCCTCGGCGAAGAGTTCCCTCTCGGGAATGGCGCCGGGGAGCAGTTCGAGGTGGGTGGTGCGCGGTCCAGGCAGTCGATGCCGGCTCGCCCGGCGGCCGGCGCCCGGGATCATGCTGGGGAAGCGCTCGGCCCAGGCAAGGTCGGCCAGAGGTTGCCGGACCCGACCGCGTCTGAGCAGCCAGCGGCTGATCGCCGCCGTGCCCTCGTCGTCGCTTGAGCGCTTGCAGGCCAGCGGCGCGGAACGCGGATCGTCGACCACATCGAGTTCGGGGCCCCCGAGTTTCAGCCCGACAACCTGGTCCGGAGAGCCGGAGAGGGCCAGGGTGTCCGCCTCCAGCGCGTGGGCGACGACTTCGTGGAGCAGGACCGCGGCGGCGTTGGGCCCGAGGACGATGACGCCGGGACCGGGCCGCTGGGGGGCCAGGCCTCGCGAACGCAGCCGGTCGACGAGACAGAGGGCGACCGGGTCCAGGTCCTCGGCCGCGAGCGACGGCAGCAGCCCGCCCCAGACGCCCCACGGCGTCGTCACCTGCAGGCTGAAGTACTCCTCGAACTGCGGCGGCGCGGCCACCCGGCTGCGGATGACCTGCACCTGCCGGCGATGACGGCGCGCGGTGATCTCCATCGGGAATCCGACGCGGCGCCGGTTCACGGCGCGGGTGAGCCTGGATTCGGCCTGTTCGATCTCGGCCAGGCGCAGGGCCGGCCATCGACCGGTCCTGATGCGCGGCGGCGCCGTGCCGATCGACCGGGCCGTTCCCGCTACTCTGTCGCAGCAGGCGGCGAAGGCAGGTCCCGAGATCGTGTCGGCGGCCGCCAGACGACTCCGGCCGTTCTCGATCTTCCTTACCGCTAGTCCCTGTTCCTTTCTCAGGCGGACGCGGTTGGGAGCACCCTTCGGCAACAGCTCGACGCTCTCGACGCGCTCGAAGAACGCCTCGAACTGCTGGTCTCCATGCGCGACCAGTCGGGTCAGCGCGTCGGCCGGGGCGCCAACGTCGGAGGTCAGCAGCGGCCGTTGCTCGGCACTGTTGGCGTTCGACCTCATCGGTTGGATTCTAGGGCTACTTTCGTGCGGAAGCGGCCGCCGGCCGGCTGTGAGGTTCCCCTTGCGCGCCTGTGGTATGAAAGCCGATCGGATGACCGCGGCAGCGAAACCAGACGAGACCGCTGGCGACGTCCGGAGCCAGCAGGTCCAGGAACTGGAACGGAGGCTCCAGCAGTCCCAACTGGGCGGTGGCGCCGAGCGGATCGACCGGCAGCACGCGAGCGGCAAGATGACGGCGCGCGAGCGGGTCGACCTGCTGCTCGATCCCGGCTCCTGGGTCGAGATCGACGCCCTGGTGACGCATCGCTGCACCGACTTCGGAATGGCCGAGCAACGTGTGGCCGGCGACGGCGTGGTCTGCGGCCACGGCCGCGTGGACCGGCGCCCCGTCTACGTTTTCGCCCAGGACTTCACCGTGTTCGGCGGTTCGCTGTCCGAGACGAACGCCCGCAAGATCTGCAAGGTGATGGACCTGGCGGTGGAGAACGGAGCGCCGGTGGTGGGTCTGAACGACTCGGGCGGTGCGCGGATTCAGGAAGGGGTGGCCTCGCTCGGCGGCTATGCCGACATCTTTCTCCGCAACACCCTGTCGTCCGGGGTGGTTCCGCAGATCAGCGCCATCATGGGCCCCTGCGCCGGCGGCGCCGTGTACTCGCCGGCCATCACCGACTTCGTGATGATGGTCGAGGGCACGAGCTACATGTTCGTTACCGGGCCGGACGTCATCAAGACGGTGACTCACGAGGATGTCTCGATGGAGGAGCTCGGCGGAGCGATGACGCACGCGCGCAAGAGCGGCGTGGCTCACTTCACCGCCTCGGACGATGCCGCCTGCCTGGCTCTGATCCGCGAGCTGCTCGGCTATCTGCCGGGCAACAACCTGGACGATCCGCCGCTCCGTCCTACCGACGACCCGGACGATCGGGAGGCTCCGGAACTCGACGAGCTGGTCCCGGTCGACCCGAACAAGCCCTACGACATCCTCGAGCTGATCCGGGCGGTCGTCGACGACGGCCGGTTCCTCGAGGTCCACCGGAACTTCGCGCAGAACATCGTCGTGGGCTTCGCTCACATGGGCGGCCGGAGCGTCGGCATCGTCGCCAACCAGCCGAACTATCTGGCGGGCGTCCTCGACATCGACGCCGCGGTCAAGGGCGGCCGTTTCGTCCGCTTCTGCGACGCCTTCAACATCCCCCTCGTGACCTTCGAGGACGTTCCCGGCTTCCTTCCCGGCGTGCGGCAGGAGCACGGGGGGATCATCCGGAACGGGGCCAAGCTACTCTACGCGTTCGCTGAGGCGACCGTGCCGAAGATCACGGTGATCACGCGCAAGGCGTACGGCGGCGCGTACTGCGTCATGGCCAGCAAGCATCTGCGGACGGACGTCAACCTGGCGTTTCCGACCGCCGAGATCGCGGTCATGGGCCCCGGTGGTGCGGTCAACATCCTCTACCGCCAGCAGATCCGGAACGCGGACGATCCGGAGGCGCTGCGCGAGCGGTTGACCGCCGAGTACCGGGAGAAGTTCTCGAATCCGTACGTCGCCGCCGAGCGCGGCTTCGTGGACGCGGTGATCGCGCCCCGCACGACTCGCGGCGAGATCGTGCGCGCGTTGCGCCAGCTCGCCGGCAAGCGCTCCGGCGTACCGGCAAAGAAGCACGGCAGCGTTCCCCTGTAGGCGGGCGGCGACACGGACGACACGTCAACACCTCACCAGCAGCAAGGCGGAGATCTGGAGCGAATGAGCGACATCAGAGTGGGCATCGTCATGGGCAGCGACTCGGATTGGTCGACGATGAAGAAGGCAGCGAAGGTCTGCGCCGATTTCGGCGTCGGTTGCGAGGCACGGGTTCTTTCGGCCCACCGGACCCCGCGGGAGACGACCGAGTGGGCCGAAGGCGCGGCCGGGCGCGGCATCGGCGTGCTGATCGCCGGCGCCGGCGTCGCCGCCGCGCTTCCGGGCGTCGTGGCGGCCGCGACCACGCTGCCGGTGGTCGGCGTCCCGGTGGCGAGCGGTCCGCTGAACGGTGTCGATGCCTTGCTGGCGATCGTTCAGATGCCGCCAGGGATCCCGGTCGCTACCGTGGGCGTTAACCGTGCCGACAACGCGGGCTTGCTTGCTCTCCAGATCCTGGCGCTCGGCGATCCGGAACTGGCCGCCGCCCTGAAGGACTATCGCGGTCGGATGGGTGAGCGCGTGGCAGCGGCCGACGAGCGTGTGCGGCAGGATGCGGTTACGCTCCAGGAATGAGAGAGAAGGATCGCAAGCTCCGCCGCCGCCGCCAGCGCCGGCTGAAGCGCCTCAAGCAACGCCGCCGGGAGGAGGCCGCGTCCCGGGAGGCGGCGCCGCGGACGGTGAAGGTGCGGCGGACCAAGGCCAAGGCCAAGGCGCCCAGGAAGAAAGCGTCGAGCAAGAAGACCAAGGCGTCGCCCGCGCCGGCCGAGCCGGAACCGGAAACGGAGTCCGGGGAGTAGCGCGGCGGATGAAGTTCGCGGTTGGCGCGGATCACGCCGGGGTCGAGTTGAAGAACCGGCTCGGCGAGGTGCTGCGGGCGCGCGGCATCGAGTTCGTGGACTTCGGCGCCGACGGTTCCGGCCCCGTCGACTACCCGGACAAGGCGGCCCAGGTCGCGCGCGCCCTCGCCGCCGGAGAGGTCGACCGCGGCCTGCTCGTCTGTGGCACCGGAGTCGGCATGGCGATGTCGGCGAACCGTTTCGCGGGCGTCCGGGCCGTTAACCCTACCGACAGCTTCACGGCGCGCATGTCCCGCGCCCACAACGACGCGAACGTTCTGGCCCTCGGGGCCCGCGTCCTCGGCGCCGGCCAGGCCGCCGAACTCCTCGAGGTCTTCCTGGACACCGCCTTCGACGGCGATCGCCACACCGCCCGCGTCGCGAAGATCGACGGCGCCGCGGCGTCGTTGCCGTAGGTGCCGCCGCAGCCGGGCCAGGGGAGGGGAGCCCGGGGGACGCTCGCCCTCAGGGAGAGGATGGGAAGCAGGGGCTTGCTGTTGTCGGCTGCGCTTCGCTAGGTCGCTGGTTGATGTGACGGCGCCGGGAGTCGCTTGCCTCCGATCCCCCGGGCTCCCCTCCCCTGGCCCGGCTGCGGCTGAACGTCGTCGGTCTGTGGGCCGAAACCGGTGACGAGCTCTCGGGCTGCGGTTGGCACGTTGTAGTGGCGGCGGAGCGCCCTGCGGACTTCTCCGACGAGGTACAACGAGCCGGTGACGACCAGAGCATGGGCTGGACTGGAGGGTGTGGCGAGGCAGCCTTCGAGTGCGTTCGCGGCGTTGTCGTTGACAGCGGCTCGGCCGGCGGGAAGGAGCGGAACCAGCGTTTCGGGTGACGCCGCACGAGGATGGTCGAAGGCCGTCAGCACGATCCGGTCCGCCTTTTCAGCCAACCGGGGGAGGCACTGTTCAGGGTGCTTTTCTGCGAGACACCCGTACAGGAGATCGAACCGGAGTCCTGTCTCCTCGAGGTAGGTGCGAAGCGCGGCCGCGCCGGCTGGATTGTGGGCGGCATCGAAGAGGATCCGGCGGCGCCCACCGTGGGCTTCGACTTCGACCCACTCCAGCCGACCCGGCCAGTGGACCGCCTCGAGGCCTTGCCTGACGGCCTCCGGGTCGAGGTCTCGTCCGGCGAGGGCGCAGGACTCCTCTGCAGCGCGTACCGCCAGGGCGAGGTTTGTGAGCTGGTGGCCGCCGGCCAGCGGCGCCCGGAAACGGTACCTGGCACTCGGTGTGGTCAACGAAAGATGCCCGGCCTCGAGCCGGCGCTCGAACACGACCCCATCCCCCGCGTCGACGAGTTGCGCGGCGCAGACCGCCGCGCAGCGGCGAAGCTCACGCTCCACCTCGGGCCGGCCGGGCCAGGTCAGGCAGGTGCGTCCGGGGCGCATGACGCCGGCCTTTTCGCCGGCGATGGAAGTCAGGGTCCAGCCCAGTTGCGGCGCGTGGTCGCGAGCTACCTGGGTGATCACGGAGAGCAGGGGGTCCGAGACGTTCGTCGCGTCGAGTCGACCGCCCAGGCCGACCTCGAACACCGCGGCGTCGACGCCGTGATGGGCGAAGTGCAGCCAGGCCGCCGCGGTCAGGCTCTCGAAGTAGGTCGGCGGCGCCTCGCCGGCCGCGTCCAGCACCCGCCGGAGCCAGTGCCCGAGTTCGGCCTCCGATATCGCCGCGCCGTCGATCCGGAGCCGCTCCTCGACGTGCTCGAGGTGGGGTGACGTGTAGAGGCCGCAGC
Organism: Acidobacteriota bacterium; assembly: GCA_028875725.1. Lineage (NCBI taxonomy): Bacteria > Pseudomonadati > Acidobacteriota > Acidobacteriota bacterium. Next base: position 72,436 of record JAPPCR010000023.1, on the reverse strand, counting down.
GGAAGCCGGCGGCGCTCAGGATCGAGGCGAGCGCGGCGCTGGTCGAACCCTTGCCGTTGGTTCCCGCGACCAGCACCGTCGGCACCCGCTGCTGCGGCTTGCCGAGCACGTCGAGCAGGCTCCGCGTGGCGTCGAGGCCGAGCTTCTGCCCCCAGACTTCGAGGCGGTCGAGGATCTCGCTCGCCGAGGGTTTGGTCGCGCCGGTCACGTGGCGGCGCAGCATAAGATAAACGAGCGATGTCCGGTCACAGCAAGTGGAGCACGATCAAGCACAAGAAGGCGGCGCAGGACGCCCGTCGCAGCAAGGTCTTCACTCGCATCCTCAAGGAGGTGTCGGTCGCCGCTCGTCTCGGCGGGGGCGATCCCGCGGGTAACCCGAGACTTCGTCACGCCCTGTCGGAGGCGAAGGCGCAGAACGTGCCGGGAGACAATATCGACAGGGCGATCAGGAAGGGCACCGGAGAGCTCGAAGGCGTGTCCTACGAGGAAGTCACCTACGAGGGGTACGGCCCCGGTGGCGTGGCGGTGCTGGTGGAGACCCTCACCGACAACCGGAACCGCACCGTTTCGGACGTCCGGCACCTGTTCACCAAGCACGGCGGAAACCTGGGCGAGAACGGCTGCGTCGCCTGGATGTTCCATCGTCGCGGCTTCTTCGTCTTCGACCGCGCTGCCCTCGAGGGCTCCGGCGTGGACGAGGAGGCGCTGGTCGAGCTCGCGCTCGAACTCGAGGCCGAGGACTTCTCGGTGGAGGACGAGAGCTACAGCGTCTACACCTCGGTCGAGGCGTTCCATGCGACGAAGGATGCGATCGAGGAGCGCGGCCTGACCGCGACCGTCGCGCAACTGACGATGGAACCCCAGAACCTGGTCCAGCTCGACGAAGGGGGCGTGGGTCCGTTCATGCGCCTGATCGACGCGCTGGAGGATCAGGACGACGTGCAGAACGTCTGGGCCAACTTCGACCTGGACGACGAGTTGCTCGAGCGGCTGGCGTCCTGACCGTCTCCGTGGCGTTGCCGTGATCGTTCTCGGGATCGATCCCGGGAGTCGCTACACGGGGTTCGGCGTGGTGGAGCAGGAGGGATCGAGGGTTCGCCAACTGGATGCGGGCCGGATCGCCCTCGCCGGCGAGCCGACACCGGCGGCGCGCATGGCCCGGTTGGCCGAGGGCGTCGAGGAGACGCTCGACCGCTGGCAGCCGGTGGCGGCGGTGCTCGAGTCCCTGTTTCACGGGCGCAACAGCCGCTCGCTGATCGCGCTGGCCCAGGCCCGGGGCGTCATCCTCTCCGTGCTTGGGCGGCATGGCCTGGACGTCCGCGAGTTCTCACCGGCCGAGGTCAAGCAGGCGGTCTGCGGCAGTGGCCGGGCCGACAAGACCCAGGTCTCCCGCATGGTCGACGTGCTTCTGGGCCCAGCGCCGGTGCGGCGCAGCGCCGACGCCTCCGACGCTCTGGCCGCCGCCCTCTGCTATCTCCACCGGCGGCCGCTGGAGCGGGTCGTGAAGGCGGCCGGCGCGTCGCCGGAACGCGGTTGATCGGGCGGTTCCAAAGCCGAACCCGTGTGCTATATTGCTTCACCGTTCCAAGGTGAGCCAGGCACCCCTCCCGGTGTAGGGGTCACCGCATGTCCAGAATCGCGTCCGCCTTTCGGCGGGCGGTTCAACCAGGCCCGTAGTGGCGGGCATAGTCCTGAGGAGGTAGCTAGGTGAACATTGGTGGCACGTTCTGGAAGTTGATGAACGAGGGCGGCCCCGTCATGTGGCCATTGCTCGCTTTCTCCGTCATCGCGGCTGCGGTGGTGGTCGAGCGACTGATTGCGCTGCGGCGGGCCCGGATCAACGTTCACGAGTTCCTCCCCAAGGTGCGGAAGGCGCTGGTCGTGAACCGCTCGATTCGTGAAGCGGTCAAGGTATGCGAGGAGTACCGCGGTCCGGTCGCCTCGATCCTCAAGGCCGGTCTGATGAAGTACGGCCAGCCCAAGGAAGACGTCGAGAAGACGATCGAGAATGCGGCGCTGTTCGAGATGGGCCGCCTTGAGCGCGGCCTCGCGGTGCTCGCGACCACGGCGAACGTCGCCCCGCTGCTCGGCTTCTTCGGCACGGTGACCGGCATGATGGCCGGTTTCGACGCCCTGGCGGCTCAGGGCCTGTCGAACCCCGGCGCGGTCGCCACCGGTATCAAGGAGGCGCTGACCACGACCGCCGGCGGTCTGGCGGTCGCCATTCCGACGCAGCTCGCCTACAACTACTTCATGAGCCGGATCAACAAGTTCGTCCGCGACATCGAGACGTCGGCGAACATGCTGCTCGAGACGTTCGGCGAGATGGAGCGCAGCGGCGTTCCGCCGGAGTCCGGCGGCGACGCCAGCTAGATCGACATGAAGCTCAAGGCAACCATCGAGCACAAGCCGAACATCCCGACGGCCTCGATGGCGGATATCGCCTTCCTGCTGATCATCTTCTTCATGCTGACGATCACCTTCGAGGTCGACAAGACCCAGGTGGTGTTGCCGAAGACGACGCTCAGGTACGAGATCCCGAAACAGTCCGCCTACGTCTCGATCGACCCGAACGGGCGCATCCGGGTGTCGGACGGCAACGAACAGAGCGCCCTGGTCAGCGCGGCCGACGAGGTGCTCTCGATGGCCGCCGGCGTCATCGCGATGGACCCGCAGAAGGTCTTCGTGGTCAAGTCCGACGGCGAAGTGTCGTGGGAGAAGGTCGACGAGGTCATCGACGCGTTGAAGCGGGCCAAGGTGCGGGACGTCTACCTGCTGTCCGATCAGCGGACCGTTACCGACGGATAGGCTTGACCAGACGATGGATGGAGACGCAAGATGAAACTTGATCGTGATCGCCCGGACGATGAGATCCCGACCTCCTCGATGGCGGACATCGCCTTCCTGCTGATTGTCTTCTTCATGATCACGACGACGTTCACCGCGACCCGCGGACTGGACTTCGCGCTTCCCGAGGACGACGACGATCCGCCGGTGGTCGAGAAGGAGGAGTCGGTACTGATCGAGATCCTGCCGAACGGCGAGTTGATCGTCGACCAAGATCCGATGCAGCTGCACGAGATCATCCCCTACCTGAAGCCGAAGCTCGAGCGGAACCCGAAGAAGCCGGTGATCATCCGGCCGGATACCGCGACGCCGTACAAGTACATGGTTCAGGTGTACGACGAGCTGCGCCAGGGCGAGGATCACGGGCTGGCGGAACCGATCAACATCTCGGTTCCCACCCAGCGCGAGATCCAGAGCTTCTGGTACTAAGGGGTCGGAATACGCTGAAACCGGCTGGACGTTGAACTCAGACACCACGCGACAGAAGAGCTGACCGAGAACCTGATCGAAGAGGGGTAACCGGATGAGTGACGAGAACCTCGAACAGGCTGCATCCCCCGCGGAGGAGCCCGCGAAGGACGAAGCGACCGCGCTGACGTCCGCCGAGCAGGGCCTGCTGACCTATGTGCAGGAGACCCGCGAGGACAACAAGACCTTCCGCTACTCGCTGGGGCTGGCGGTCATCCTCCACGGCATTCTGCTGATCGTCAAGCTGCCCGACCTGTACGGCGACGTGGTGGCGCCGCCGCCGAAGCCCAAGGTCTTCGTCGTGCAGCAGGTGCGCTTCAAGCCGCCACCGCCGAAGGAAGAGCAGCAGATTCCGAAGCCGAAGTCGAAGAAGGTTCCGATCCCCGATCCCACGCCCGACGAGCCGGAGCCGATCCGGATCGACGAGCCCGAGGAGATCGACATCCCCGAGGTCGACGATCTCGATCTCTTCGACCTTCCCGAGGCGCCGCCTCCGCCGGAACCGACCGGGCCGATCTACGTCACCGGCGACGTGACGAAGCCGGAGAAGATCAACGAGATTCAGCCCCAGTACACCGAGATCGCGCGCAAGGCGCGGATCCAGGGTGTCGTCATTCTCCAGGCGACGATCGACAAGAACGGCGACGTCACCGACACCAAGGTTCTGAAACCCCTGCCCATGGGCCTTGCCGAGGCCGCCGTGGCGGCGGTGCAGCAGTGGAAGTTCAAGCCGGCGACGCTGAACGGCAAGCCGGTCGCCGTGTACTACAACCTGACCGTCAACTTCCAGCTCCAGTAGAGCGGAGGATCACGGCCCAATGACTACTCGCCGATCCGTACTCGCACTTGCTGTTGTCTGCGGACTGCTGACCGCGCCGGTGACCTTCGCCGGCTGGGACGAAGGCGTCGCTGCATTCAGGTCCGGCAACTACGCTCAGGCGATCGCTGAGTTCCAGCAGTTCGTCGAGGAGCGCCCGGACCAGCAGGCCGGCTACCAGATGCTGGGCCGTTCCCTGCTCCGGGGCGGCAAGGCCGGCGAAGCGGTTGCCGCGTTCCAGAAGGCGATCGAGATGAAGGCCGACGACATTGGCAGCCAGGTGTTGCTGGGTCAGGCCTTCTACCAGAGCGGCAAGCCCAGGGAGTGCATTTCGACCCTGAGCAGGCTCAACATCGGCGGGCTGCCGGCGAACATCCAGGTCGGGGTGTACGAGACGCGCGGCGCGAGTTACGCGCGGCTGGGCAACACCGGCAGTGCGGCTGCCGACCTGGGGAGGGTCGCCGACCTGAAGCCCAGTGACGCCAAGGCCCGCTTTGAGTACGGGCAGATGCTCCACAACGATGCGCAGCTCGAGCCGGCGATCGCCGCCTACGAGCGAGCGATCTCGATGGACGGCAGCCAGGCGGAGTGGAAGAGGGTCCTGGTGAATGCCCTGAAGGTCAAGGGTCGGCGCACCCAGGGCTCAGCCAAGACGGGCGTCTATCGCCAAGCGGAGGACGTGGCCAGAAGCCTGGTAGGGACCAGCCCCTCGTACGACAACCTGCTGCTGCTCGGCGAGGTTCAGCTCGGAGGCAAGAACTACGAGTCGGCGGCTTCGACGTTCCAGCAGGGAATCTCGAAGAAGGGCAACGACTGGCACGCGCACTTCTACCTCGGGCAGGCCTTCGGCTCCCTCGAGCGCTACAGCGACGCCGAAGGACCGCTGAACACCGCACTTCCTCTGGCTTCCGACGAAGCCGACAAGAAGCAGATCCTGGACTATCTCGGCTTCGTTCTTTCGAAGCAGAACAAGTACGAGCCGGCGATTTCGGCCTATGAGCGCGCGGGCAACGCGGCCGGCGCTGCCCGGGTGCGTGAGAACCAGCAGATCGCCCAGGAGAACCAGGAAGCCGACGAGTTCAACAGGAACATTGAGGAACTCGAGCGCCAGCGCGAGGAACTCCGCCGGCAACTCGAAGAGGTCCCCGGAGCGACGAACGAGCCTCCGCGGCGCTAGAAGCCCGCGCCGCGGAACATCGACAGCTCACGCAGGACGGATAAGCGTCCTGCGTGGGGAGCTTCGCGTCTTGCCCTCAGCCTGGCGGCTCGTGCCGTCGTGGGCCGCGTCTGGAGAGCCGGAATAGGCCGAAACCGGCTGGACGTTGGAACTCAGACACCACGCGAGAGAACACGTGGCCGAGAACCTGGCCGAAGGGGGGTTGCCGGATGAGTGACGAGGGCCTCGAACAGGTGGCATCCCGGGCGGAGGAGCCCGGAAGGGAGGAAGCGGCCCCGCCGACCTCCGCTGAACAGGGCCTGCTGACCTACGTGCAGGAGACCCGCGAGGACAACAAGACCTTCCGCTACTCGCTGGGGCTGGCGGTCATCCTCCACGGCATTCTGCTGATCGTCAAGCTGCCCGACCTGTACGGCGACGTGGTGGCGCCGCCGCCGAAGCCCAAGGTCTTCGTCGTGCAGCAGGTGCGCTTCAAGCCGCCACCGCCGAAGGAAGAGCAGCAGATTCCGAAGCCGAAGTCGAAGAAGGTTCCGATCCCCGATCCCACGCCCGACGAGCCGGAGCCGATCCGGATCGACGAGCCCGAGGAGATCGACATCCCCGAGGTCGACGATCTCGATCTCTTCGACCTTCCCGAGGCGCCGCCTCCGCCGGAACCGACCGGGCCGATCTACGTCACCGGCGACGTGACGAAGCCGGAGAAGATCAACGAGATTCAGCCCCAGTACACCGAGATCGCGCGCAAGGCGCGGATCCAGGGTGTCGTCATTCTCCAGGCGACGATCGACAAGAACGGCGACGTCACCGACACCAAGGTTCTGAAACCCCTGCCCATGGGCCTTGCCGAGGCCGCCGTGGCGGCGGTGCAGCAGTGGAAGTTCAAGCCGGCGACGCTGAACGGCAAGCCGGTCGCCGTGTACTACAGCCTGACCGTCACCTTCAAACTCCAGTAGATGACTGTCTGCCGATTCGTACGTGCCCGGACCGCGTTCAGCCTCCTGCTGGCCGCCAGCGCCACCTTCGCTGACTACGATGCGGGGGCTGCCGCCTTCAGGGCCGGGAACTTCGAGTTGGCCGCGGCCGAGTTCCAGAAGTTCGTCGAGGAGTGGCCCGATGAGCCGCAGGGCTACCACATGCTGGGTCGCTCCCTCATCTTCGCGGGGAGGCCGGGCGACGCGGTCGCGCCGCTGCGGAAGGCCATCGAGTTGAATCCGAACGATGTCCCCAGCCGTGTTTTTCTCGGGCAGGCTTTCGACGAGAACGAGAAGCCCGATGAGTGCATTGCGACGCTGAACCGGCTGGACATCGACAGTTTGCCGAAACAGGCGCAGATCCAGGTGTACCAGAGGCGAGGTCGTAGCCACGCGAAGCTGGGGAACACGGGAAGCGCCGCGGTCGACTTCGGCAGAGTGGCCGATCTCAAGCCGGGCGATGCGAAAGCGCGCTTCGACTACGGCAAGAAGCTGCAGGACGACGCACAGTTGGATGCGGCCATTGCCGCCTTCGAGCGTGCGACCTCGATGGACGGTAGCAACGCGGAATGGAAGGAAGTCCTGGTCAACGCCCTGAAGATCAAGGGTCGAAGGACAGAAGGCGAAGCGAAGACCGCTGTGTACCGCAGAGCCGAGGATGTGGCCAGGAGCCTGGTCGGTGGCGATCCCTCCTACGACAACCTTCTGCTGCTCGCTGAGGTTCAGCTCGGTGCAAAGAACTACGAGTCGGCCGTTTCGACACTGCAGCAGGCGATTTCAAAGAACGCCAGCGACTGGCACGCCCACTACTACCTCGGACAGGCCTACGGAGCGCTCGGACGCTTCAACGACGCGGAAGCGCCGCTAGCCAGGGCCCTGGAGTTGGCCTCAGTTGTGGACGCGAAGGCCATCTGGGCGTATCTCGGCTTCGTGCTCGAGAAGCAGAAGAAGTTCAGTGAGGCGATCGAGGCTTACGGGAGGGCCGAAGATCCGGAGGGAGCTGCTCGTGTCCGGGAGAACGAGCAGATCGTCGCCGACAACCAGGAAGCGGACGAGCACAACGCCACGATCGAGGTGATCAGGACGCGGATGGAAGAGATCCAGGGGGAGCTGGACGAGCTCACCGGGGCCACGAAGGAGCCGCCGCGCCGCTAGGCGGAGGCCCGCCTCGCGGCCGCCGTCGCTCCGTCGCTAGCTGTTAGTCAGCGCAGCTTGCGGCGCAGGATCTCCTGGGCGGCTCGGGGTTCGGCGCTGCCGCGTGAAGCTCTCATGATCTGGCCGACCAGGTAGCCGAGGGCCTGTTGGCGTCCGCCGCGGTACTCGGTGACGGCCTTCTCGTTGGCGGCGATCGCTTCGTCGGCCCAGGCCTCGAGCTGGTTGTCGTCGCGGACCTGGCGGAGGCCGAGGCGGTCGGCGATCTGGTCCGGAGTCTCGGACGAGTCCCAGGCCTCTGCGAGTACGTCCTTGGCGGCCGTGGTCGACAGCTCGCCGGAGTCGACCAGGGCCACGACGGCGGCGAGACGCTCCGGCGCGATCGCCTGCTCCACGTCGATGCTCCGTTCCTTCAGCTCGCGCAGAAGTTCCGTCATCACCCAGTTGGCGATGGTCCTCTTGCCCTTCGGGTGGGCGGCGACTGCCCGTTCGTAGTAGCTCGCCAGGGCGACGCTGCCGGAGAGCAGCGCCGCCTCTTCCGAGCGTAGCCCGTAGGCGTCGCGGAAACGGGCGCTCTTCGTCCACGGCAACTCCGGAAGCTGGTTCGCCTGCCTCTGGATGCGTTCGCCTGACAGCACGACGGTGGGCAGGTCGGGCTCCGGGAAGTAGCGGTAGTCGTGCGCCTCCTCCTTCGACCGGAGCGACCGGGTCACGCCGGTGGCGGGCTCGAAACTCCGCGTCTCCTGCTCGACCCGGCCGCCCGACGTCAGGACGTGCAACTGACGTTCCCGCTCGTACTCGAGCGCCTTCGCCACGTGGCGGAACGAGTTCAGGTTCTTGACCTCCGTCTTCGTTCCGAGCGCGGTTTCGCCGGCAGGCCGTAGAGAGAGGTTCGCATCGCAGCGCAGACTGCCCTCCTCCATGTTGCCGTCGCTGGCGCCGGTGTAGAGCAGGACCTGGTGAAGCGCCTGCAGATAGGCCTGCGCGTCGGCCGGCGAGCCGATCTCCGGCTCGGTGACGATCTCCACCAGGGGCACGCCGCAACGGTTGAAGTCGACCAGGCTCCGGCCCGGGAGCGGTCCCCCTCCGGGTACTTCGTGGAGCAGCTTGCCGGCGTCCTCCTCCAGGTGGAGGCGATGGATGCGTACGGTGTTCCCCGACGGCAGGGGGACGCCGCCCCCCTCGGCCAGGGGCTGGTCGTACTGGCTGATCTGGTAGCCCTTGGGCAGGTCGGGATAGAAGTAGTTCTTGCGTGCGAACACCGACCGCCGCCGGACTTCGCAGCCGAGGGCCAGCGCCAGCCGGATGGCCAGATCGACCGCGTGCTGGTTCGTCACCGGCAGCGTGCCCGGATAGCCGAGACAGACCGGGCAGACGAGATCGTTCGGTTCGGCGCCGAAGCGGTTCTCGCAACGGCAGAACATCTTCGTCCGGGTGCGTAGCTGGACGTGGACCTCCAGTCCGATGACCGTTTCCCATCCCGTGTCGACGGGAACTCCGACGGCCCCCGCCCCGGTCGTGCTCTGCGCTACGCTCATGGCCGTCTCAATGGCCGCGGCATCCTACAGCAGGCCCTCCCGGTGAATGGCCCGCCGGCGAGTGTCGCACTCGAGATCTACCGCCGCGGGCCAGTGTGGGCCGCGTTTCTCGGCGCGGTGCCGCAAGGGGGAGCAGCCGGACCGGAGGACGCCCTCGAGGTTCTGGCGGGTCAGGTTCCCGCGGCGGCGGCGGCAGCGCCGGCCTGGCTTCGCCAGCGGCACGGCGCCGACGCGCTGAGAGCGCCGGGTCCCGGGCCGACCGGCGATGGAGATGCGCTGATCGTGTCGGCGTCCGGAGTCGCGGCCACGGTCTTCGTCGCCGACTGTGTGCCCGTCCTGATTGCCGCCGGCGACTCGGTGGCCGCGGTTCACGCCGGCTGGCGTGGGCTTGCGAAGGGCGTTCTGGCCTCTGCCGTCCGCGAGTTGTACGGTGATTCGTCCGGTGACGGGGCGTCGGCGGAAGCCTGGATCGGTCCGGCGATCGGCCCCTGTTGCTATGAGGTCGGCGAAGACGTTGCCGCTCAGGTGGAGTCCCGGAGCGGCGCGGAGGTGGTCGCTCGACGACCCGGCCGGAAGCCCCGCCTCGACCTGCCGCTGGCCGCTTCGCGGCAGCTCGCCGGTCTCGGTGTCACCCAGGTCTCGGCCGTCAAACGCTGCGTACGCTGCAGTCCCGGCTGGTGGAGCTACCGTCGGGACGGCGCTCGGGCGGGCCGGAACTACGGGTTCATCTGGCGCGACCAGGTCTTACTGACGGGAAGTCCGGCTGCGGGCCTTGCGTGTCGGATCGATCCCGACGGACCGGAGGAAGGCGAGGTCGCGGCCGTTGATCCTGAAGGGCGGAGCCGGTAGAGGCCGTTCCGTCTCCTCCTCCGTTTCGCCTTCGTCGTCTCTCTCGAAGGGCTTGCAGTCGAGGAGCAGGTTCAGCGTGTAGCCTTCGCCCCGAATCGACTCGAGCCTCTCGTGGACTTCAGGCGATTCCGCGATCGCCTCGCACAGGGAGCGGGTGAGATCTTCGAGCAGTTGCTTGAGTCGGGGTTCCATGGCAGCGAGAGCATTATCCCAGACGGACCGTCCGCGCGACAGTCCGGGTTCATCACCGCGCGATCAGGATCTCTGGAGGCCGGTCGTCGAAGAGCTTCAGGCCGCGGGTTTCCGCCCCGCTTCGTTCGAACCGTTGACCGGTGACGTTTCCGCGCGGCGCTATGCGCGGCTGCGGCTCGAGGGCGGCGAGCAGTTCGTCGTCTGTGCCTACCCGAGCGACATGGCCGACGTTGCGTCGCGGTTCCTGGCCGCGACGCAACTGCTGAACTCGGTCGGTGTGCCGCTGCCGGGAGTCGAACTGCACTCGCCCGGTGAGCCCGTCTGGATCCTCCTGGAAGATCTGGGAGCGCAGACGGTCTTCGACCGCTGGGAGGGCGGCGGTCTGAGCGCGGCTGCGCTTGACCGGTACCTGACGGAGGCGGTGGCTCACATTGGCCGAATCCAGCTCCTGTCTCCCGGCGGTGTGCGCTCTCTGGGCTCGCCACCGCTCGATCGAAACCTGCTTATGGCGGAACTCGATCTGACCTGGAAGCGCTTTCTCGAGCCGCGCGGGCTGGTGCGAGACTCGACTCTGGCCGAGCCGTTGCGTGCTCTGTGCGAGGCCGTGTGCGAGCGTCTTGGCTCGGCGGCGCCCGTTCCCTGCCATCGGGACTTCATGGTGCGCAACCTGATGATGCGGGCCTCGGCCGGGGGGGCTGAACCGGAGATCGTCGTGATCGATCATCAGGATCTTCGTCTGGGCCCGCCGCACTACGACCTGGCTTCGCTGCTGAACGACAGCCTGAGGCTCTCCGCCTGCCGGCGGCGCGGCCACCTGGCGGTCTTGGGAGAAGAGGTCGAAGACCTCGCCCTCTACCAGGCCGCGGTGGCGCAGCGGATGCTCAAGATAGCCGGCACGTTCGCCCACTTCGCCGCGCTCGGCAACGACCGTCACCTGCCGCTGATTCGACCTGCCCTGCGGCGGTTCTTCGACGCGCTGGACGCCCTTCCCGAGGGCCGTGAACTCGCTCCCCGCCTGCGCCGGGAGTGGGTGGCGTTTGCCGGCGAAGAGCCCGTTCAGCCACCGTAGCTGCTAGAGTCCCGGATCGTCGATTCCTGACGTTCCAACAGGAGAACCCCATGCCTTCCATCGGCATCCAAGAGCTTCTCATCATCTTCGTCATCCTGATGGTCATCTTCGGCGGTAGCAAGCTGCCGCTGCTTGGCCGGGGGATGGGTGAGGGCATCCGCAACTTCAAGCGGGGGCTGCGGGGCGACGACTCCTCCGAGCTGGAGGAGGAAAGCGCGTCTTCGTCGGGCGCCAAGAGCAACTAGCCGCCCGCCAGCACCGGGAAGTCGAGCCCGCCCGGATTGACGGCGGCCCAGGCCGCGCGATGATGTGCGATGTAGACGCGGAGCACGCCGTTCGTGAATCCACGCGTTTCGCGGAAGGGGGGCAGGCCGCCGAAACGGTCAACGGTTCCGGGGCCCGCGTTGTAGCCCGCGAGAGCGAGGACCAGGTCGTCGTCGAAGCGGCGCAGCAGGTAGGCCAGGTAGCTCACGCCCGCGTCGAGGTTCTGACCGGGGTCGTAGGCGTCGGCGACGCCCAACTGCTCGGCGGTCGTCGGCATCATCTGCATCAGGCCGAGGGCGCCCCGGGGGGAGACCGCCTCCGTATCGAAGGAGGATTCGGCCTGGACGATGGCCGCCACGAGGAGCGGATCGACGCCGTGACGCGCGGCGGCGCTGAGGATCAGGCCGCCGTACGGAACGGGCTGCATCCGCTCCCGGACCGCGTCCTCGTCGGCAGCGCCGATGAACAGTTCGAAGCTCTCGCGGCGCGACTGGATGCTCTCGTACAGTGGGCCCCTTCCCAAGTGCGTGGAGGCGGCTCCGGCCGACGGTTCAAGCCATGCCCGAATCTGCTCGAAGAGAACGACGTCTTCCAGAGGAGGCGACATGGGCAACGGTTCCATGTGCCGACCGGGCGCGGTTTCGCGGGGCGCGGCGGCCAGAATGGCAGCCGCCGCCACGGTCACGGCAGCGGCCCGGGTGCGGATACTGAGTTTGTGGAGAGTCATGGAGACGTTGGCGCCGTTGCTGGCGCCACGGAACCGCTGGCAGATCAGTGCGTGTCCTGGCGGCGTCAGGCGCTCGCTGCCAGTAAGAGCGCCGGACTACGTGGCAAAGAGCAAGCTCTATGCCAGTCTGATGCAGGTCGGATGAAGGTCCGGGAGGGCGATCCCCGCGAAGCGTTGTGGAGCGCTATCTCGACTGGAGCCTCTTGCTGGAGCCTCGGTAGTCGGTGGCCTGTATCTGAAGCGTGGCGACCTTGTTTCGCAGGGTGTTGCGATGGAGGCCCAGGTGGTTTGCCGAGTTGGTGATGTTTCCGTGGTTGAGTCGTAGGGACGCTAGGATGAACTGCCGTTCGAAGATCTCGCGGGCCTGCGCCAAGGTGACGCCCTGGGAAGCCAACTGGTTCACGAGGCGATCAAGCTGGCCGTTGAGATCCTCGGTCGCGTCGTCCGGAAGGCGGTCGTCTGGGCTGAGTGGCTTCAACGCGAGTCACATGCCGAAACCGCGATTTTAGCACAGGGTTCAGGCGTTCCGAGGCCTTCGCACGGCCTGATCGAGGCCCGGCCGCCAGTTAGACCGGAGGAGGTGAGTAGCGCTGGCGGGACCCCGGGTTCAGTTATCCGCGTACTCCTCCGTCGGCGGACCTGGTCGATTCCCGTCCGGCCGGATGGGCGAAGCCGGCACCTTGCTTCGGAGTTTCCGGAGCTGCTCGTCCGAAGGTGCCTTCTTGATCCAGGGGCTGCCTGGAAACCCGTTCCGCAGTTCATCGCAGGCTTCGCGCAGGTACTCGTAGCGATCGAGTCCCAACCGGCTCGGAATCTGCTGGAGCACCAGGCGGTACGTGAGGCACATGTGGGCGAGAATCTTGTCGGGCTCCGGGTAGTCCGGGTACTCCTCAAGCATCTCCCTGAAGCGATTCCCCGCAGCCGTGGGAGTGCGGAAACGGTAGTAGAAGGCCCCGACGACGAACTCGTGCTCCGCCAGGTGGTTGCGGACCTCGACGATGCGTTGGGCGGCCTGGCCGGCGAACTGACTGGTCGGATACAGCCGGCGGACGTTCTCGAACTCTGTCAGCGCTTGCCGGGCCGTCTGCTGATCGCGGTCCGGCTTCTCCATTCGTTCGGCGAGCGAGGCGGCGAGACGGAACTGGGCGTACGCCGCCTGGTCGGATGTCGGGAACCGGTTCAGGAAGTCCCGGTAGCGCTGCTCGGCTTCGACGTACGACTGGTAGCCGCTGCGCAGGAACAGGGCGTCCGCGGCCAGCAGCAGTCCTTCACGGCCGGTCTCGGAGTTCGGTTCGACCTCGAAGGCGTGGACGAGATGTTCGCGCGCCTGGGTGAACTTCTCGTCTTCGAGCAGTTGCTTGCCGATCTCCAGGGCCTCGGCCGACGAGAGCCGCAGGATGGGGTCGTCCTTGACGCCGCCGCACGCGGCGGCCAGGGCGAGCGCGGCCGCCAGCAGGATCTGCGCGCCGCGACGGCTCATTCGCCCGCCTGCCGTCGGAGGGCGACGAGGGTTTCGACGGGCCTGCCCGCGGCGAAAATGCCGGAACCGACGACGGCGACGTCGACGCCGGCAGCGGCTACTTCGCCCAGGTTGCCGGGCTTGATTCCGCCGTCCATCTCGATGCTCACGGGCAGACCCCGCTCGTCGACGACGGCGCGGAGCCGCCGGGCCTTGTCGAGAACTTCGGGGTGGAAGGCCTGGCCGGCGAAACCGGGCACGACCGACATCAGCACGACGAAGTCCAGTTGGTCCAGGTAGGGCAGGAGTTCGTCCAGCGGCGTCGCCGGGTTGACAGCCACGCCGGCGCCCGCGCCGCGTTCGCGGATGCGCGCCGCGAGCCGTCCCGGCTCTTCCGTCACTTCGTGATGGATCGAGACCCAGACCGGCCTGCTCTCGAGATACCGGTCGAGGAGCGCTTCGGGGTTCGAGACCATCAGGTGGATGTCGAATCCGACGCTCGTTCGGCTGGCCAGGTCGACAATTACCGGTGGCCCGAAGGTCAGGTTGGGCACGAAGTGGCCGTCCATCACGTCGACGTGGATCAACTGCGCGCCGCCGTCCTCGCAGAGTCTGACCGCGGAGGCGAGGTCGGCGAGGTCCGCCGCCAGGATCGAAGGCGCAATCTTCATCTTTGGGTTTGCGGGCGTGCTTTGCGGGTTCAGCGGCTGTCTTGCGCGGCCACGACGAAGGCGATCGAATCGCTCTGACGCAGGGGGTGGCCCGGAAGCGGGTATTGACGCAGGATGATCCCGGCTGGGACGCCTTCGTAGGGTTCGTACTTTACCCTTCCGAGGCGGAATCCGCGCGTCCCGAAGAACTCGCGGACCGGGTCCTCGGGCAGGTCGATCAGGTCCGGCATGACGTACGTTGCCCCGGGGTTGGCCAGGCTGACCATCAGGTCCACCTGGGACGAAGGGTCGACCCGGCTGCCGGCAGGAGGATCCTGGCGGACCACGGTGCCCGGCACGCCGGACTCGGCGAACACGCTCCGGCTCCTGCCGATCTGCAGGCCCGAGGCCGTGAGGCTCACCTGGGCCGTCTGCAGTACCTGGCCGCTCAGGTCCGGCGTCTCGACGAGCTCCCGGCCGCGCGACAGGTACACGATCACGCCGCTGCCTTCCTTGACCGCGCTGCCGGCGGGAGGGTCCTGCCGGAGCACATGGCCCGCCGGGACTGCCTCGTCGAAGCGGTCGTCCTCCACGCGCTGCAGTGCCAGGCCCGCGGTGGCGAGGCCCGCTTCAGCCTGGCTTCGATCGAGGCCAACCAGGTCGGGTACCGCGATGACGCCGCTACGGACGAAGTTCGAGAGCGCCAGATAGGACGAAGCGCCCAGCAGGGCGACGAGCAGGCCCCCGTAGGCGGCGAGGAGCACGCCTCGCCTGAGCCAGGGATGGCGTATCGCCTTGCCGGTCCAGTCCCGGAGCTTTCCGGCCATCGTCATCGGACCGCCTTCAGCGCCCGAGGCCGGGCAGGTTCTTCACCAGGTCGGAGTAGATCGCGAACAGCATGATGGCGACGACGAGCGCCAGGCCGAACTGGGTGACCAGGCTCTTGATCTGGAGGGAGAGGTCGCGTCGCAGAACGCTCTCGAGCAGCAGGATGGCGAGCTGGCCGCCGTCGAGGATCGGGATGGGCAGCAGGTTCAGGATGCAGAGATTCAGGCTGATCAAGGCCATCAGGAACACCAGGTCGCTGAAGCTCCTGCGAGCCGCCTGACCGCTGATCCGGCTGATCTCGATCGGGCCGGCCAGCGCGCTCTGCGGCGAAACGCGCCGCTCCACCATGCCGCCCAGAAAGTCGAAGATCTCCGTCGTCGTCTCCCAGTTGATCCGGGCGCTCTCGGCGATGGCCGCGACCGGGCCTACGCGCTGATAGGAGAAGTGGCTGATCGCGATGCCGGCGCGGCCGACCCCGCCCTCCTCCTCCGGCACGAGCCGCACGACCAGACGATCCTCGCCACGGCCGATCTCGAGGCTCACTTCCTGGCCCGCGCGCGGCTCGACGAGCCGCCGGAAGTCGTCCGCGTTGGCGACGGGATGGCCGTCGACGGCGTAGAGGGTGTCTCCGTAGCGCAGCCCCGTCTGCTCGGCCGGAGTGTCTTCGAAGACCTGGCGAACCCGCGGCAGGAGGCTGGCGTAGAGCCCCGCGTCGCCCAGCTCGTAGCGCGGCATCCGGCGAGGGACGAGTACCGTGCTCCGGGCCTCGCCGTCGCGCTCGAAGTCGATCGCGAGCCGGCGTTCCGGCGACATCAGGACGGTGTTGGAAAGCTCTCTCCACTCGGACACTTCCTCGCCGTCCAGGCGCAGGATCACGTCGCCCGCCAGGAGCCCGGCTTCGGCCGCGGCCGAATCGGGCGCCACGCCGCCGATCTCGGTGCTCAGATCCCGCGGTCCTGCCAACTCGGTCCCGGCCATCAGCACCGCCGCGATCAGGACGATCGACAGCACGACGTTGGCCGCCGGACCTGCCAGGAGAACGATCATTCGCTGCCAGCGCGGCTTGGCGGTGAAGTCGCCCGCGTCGCCGGTCGGGTTCGCGGCGTCGATTCCCGAGAAGGCGACATAGCCGCCGAGCGGGATCATGGCCAGCCGGTACTCCGTACCGCCTCGCTCGAAGCCCCAGATGCGGGAACCGATGCCGATGGAGAAGACCCGGACCCTGATCCGGAACAGCCTCGCGGCCAGGAAGTGCCCCAGTTCATGGATGAAGATGATCACTCCAATCACGACCAGGAAGGCCAGGATGTTGCTCAGGAAGTTCATCGTTGGGGAGGCCGCGGTGGCGCTTCTCCGTGGATGCTAACCGCCAACCTGCGCGAGGACTTCCCGGGCACGGCGGCGACCCCAGGAGTCCCATTCCAGGGCCTCGTCGATCGTCGCCGGCTCCCCGCCGCCGGCCTCGCGGCCGTGACGGTCGAGCACTTCCGCCACCGCCGGCACGATGGCGGAAAAGGACGCGGTGCCGCCCAGGAATGCCGCGACCGCCGTTTCGTTTGCCGCGTTGAGCGCGGCGGGCGCGCCGTTTCCCCGGATGAGCGCTTCGCGGGCCAGGGACGGCGCCGGGAACACCTCCGGGTTCACTCTTCTGAACCTGAGTTCGGAAGTTGCCTCGAGCAGCTCGCTCAGCCCGTTCGCGGCGCCGTCGTCGGGGAGCGACCACCGTTCGGGATGGGACAGGGCGTAGCGAATGGGGTACTCCATGTCGTTGGCAGAGATCTGGGCGATCGAGTTGCCGTCCCGGAACTCGACGATCGAGTGAACGAGGGACTGGGGGTGGATCAGGATGTCGATCCGGGATCCCGGCACGTCGAACAGGTAGCTGGCCTCGATCAGTTCCAGACCCTTGTTCATCAGCGTCGCGGAGTCGACGCTGATCTTGGCCCCCATGTTCCAGGTCGGATGGGCCGTTGCCTCGGCCGGCGTCACCGTGTCGAGGGTGGCCGGGTCGCGGTCCAGGAACGGGCCGCCGGAGGCGGTCAGCACGAGGCGCCTCACCTCCCGGCGCCGCCCGGCGCGCAGCGCCTGGTGGATCGCGGCGTGTTCACTGTCGACCGGCAGGATCTTCGCGCCCGACGTGGCCGCCAGCCGGCGCAGGAGTGGGCCTGCGGCGACCATCGCCTCCTTGTTCGCAAGCGCCAGGTCGGCGCCGGCGGCAAGGGCCGCCGCGGCGGGCCTGAGTCCGGCCGCGCCGACGATCGCCGTCAGGACCAGGTCGACGTGGCTGTCCCCGACCGCGTCGACCAGGGCTGCTTCGCCCCAACCGACGTCTGGGCCCGGAGGCAGGTCGGCACGCAGGCGCCGCGCCGCTTCTTCCGTCTCGACGACGATCCGGCGAGGCCGGAACTCGAGCGCAAGCTCCGCGAGCCGCGCGGGCTTCGTGCCCCTCGCCGCCAGCACGCACACGTCGAGCTTCTCGGGGTGCCGGCGGGCCACGGCAAGGGCCGCCTCGCCGACCGAGCCGGTGGCGCCGAGGACCGCCAGGCGGCGCACACTCACGGCTGAAGCGACGGCGTCGCCCCGGCCTGAGCCGCGATGTAGAGGACGGGCGTAGCCAGCAGCACGCTGTCGAGGCGGTCGAGAAGGCCGCCGTGGCCGGGAAGCAGGGCGCCCGTGTCCTTGACCTCCACGGCTCGTTTGAGCATGGAGGCGACCAGGTCCCCGGCCTGCGCCGCGGCGCCGCACAGCAGCGCGACGACGGGAATGTCGATGCTCAACGAGTCGAACCCCCGCCAGAGCAGGAACACCGCCACGCCGGTCACGGCGCTGGCGATCAGGCCGCTCACGGCGCCCGCGATCGTCTTCTTCGGGCTGAGCACCGGCGCCAGCGGACGGCGGCCGAAGCGGCGGCCTCCGTAGTAGGCGCCGATGTCGCCCAGGGAGGCGACCGCGAGGACCCAGAACAGGAGGACCGGAGAGGAGGCGTGCAGGTTGATCGCGGCGACCAGGAACAGTCCGAGCCACAGAACTCCGAACGCGAACAGTGACGAGGTCAGCAGCCGGTTGCGGACATCGGCGTGGCTGTCGAAACCGACGCCGATCGCCAGGGCAAGGACGACGGCCGCCGCGGCGAACCAGGCGTCGGCGACGGTCAGGACGGTGCCGAGGGGGACGTCGACCAGGCCGTTCGCGGTCGCGCTGACGACGGCCAGGACGCAGACGGCAAGCCAGAGCGCCCAGGTGATGGTTCGCGAGACCACGATACGGCGTGCCAGGGCGCCGTACTCGGAAGCCGCCACGACGGCCACCGCGGTGGCTGCCGCTGCGAAGTAGACGGGTTTGAGGTAAAGGACGATGGCTGCCGCCAGCGCCGCGGTCACGACACCAGTGACGACGCGTTTCATTGCGAGTGATCGTATTCCACGCGCTCCAGGCAAAGGCCCCGGGCGGGTGCGTTCGGGCCCGCCTCGGCGCGCGGACGACCGGCAAGAAGCGCCGCCAGATCGGCCGGCGTCCGGCGGCCGAGGCCGACTTCCAGCGTCGTGCCCACGAGGGCGCGCACCATGCCGCGCAGGAAGCCGTCGCCGGCGACGCGGAACCGGAGCTCGTCTCCCTGTTCGGTCCATCGGGCTTCGTGAATCGTTCGCACCGTGCTGCGGTGGCTGCCGCCGGCCTTGGCGAAGGCCGCGAAGTCGTGCCGCCCGCGGATCAGGGAGGCGGCCTTCTTCATCGCCTCGAGATCGAGTCTGCGCGGTGCCGGGACGACGAAGGGCGCCCGGAACGGGTCGATCACCGGCGTCGTGCAGAGCCGGTAGCCGTAGAGCTTGAACGACGCGCTCTTGCGGGCGTGGAACGAGTCGTCGACGGCGTCGGCGGCAAGCACCCGGATCGCCCCCGGGAGATGGTGGTTCACGCCGTGGACGAGCGCCCGGCGGGTTTCGCGGGGCGGCAGGTTCCCGGCCGGGAGGTCGAGATGCGCCGTCTGGCCGGAGGCGTGGACGCCGGCATCGGTGCGGCCGGCGCCATGGACGTCGACGCTCCGGCCTGCTACCGCCGCTACCGCTTCCTCCACGACCTGCTGGATCGCCAGGGCGTTGTCCTGGCGTTGCCAGCCGGCGTAGTCCGACCCGTCGTAGGCGATCAGCAGGCGGTACTTCATCGTGACGGGGGCTCGGGTCGCGCGTTTCCGCGCCGTCGGCGTTCGAGCAGCAGCAGAGTCATGGGCGGCAGCCAGACGGCGCCGTAGACCCAGGGAAAGTACGGCAGTCCGGCAAGAGCCGGAAGATAGGCCAGAGGCAGCGTCGCGGCAAGCACGAGGACGGCGCGGGCGCCCGTCAGCGCCGCCCAGGGGAGGATCCAGATCAGGTACCAGGGGTAGAACGTGGGGCTCATCAGGAGAACGACGCCGAAGACTCCGAACGCAGCCTGGACGGGTTCCGGGCGCCGCCGCCAGAGGCGAAGCCAGAGAACGGCGGCGGCGACCAGGAGAACGAGGCGGGCGAGGAACTGGGGATAGGCGTAGGAGTAGAGCGTGCTCCATGGAGTCTCCTCGACGTCGCCGCCGAAGATCACCCGGACCAGGTGGACGACCCCGGAAGCGGCCAGGTCGAGCCGCAGCACTCCGATCAGGCGCCACAGCGGCTCGTAGAAGGGACCGTTGTACTCCCAGCGCAGCGCGTACTCCACGAGGCCCGGCGGAACGCCGCGGGTCCAGAGCAGCACGGCGACCGTCGCCGGAAGCAGCAGCCCGGCAGTGCCAGCCGCGAACATCCGTTGTCCCCGGCGCCGCACACTCCGCCACCAGAGAGGCAGCGCGACCAGAGGCACCAGCTTGGCCAGCACCGCAAACGCGGCGGCGCCGGCGGCCGCGGCGTTCCTTCCCACCGAGAGCAGCCAGACGCAGGCGATGACCAGGGAGGCGCCGAGTACATCGACGTGCCCCATGCCGGCGCCCTCGACAACCAGAAGCGGATTCCAGACGTACGCGAGAGCCACCAGGCCGTTACCGCGACGCCGCGCCAGCGCCAGCAACAACACGCAGCCGGCCAGGTCCACTCCGGCCAGAGCCAGCTTGTAGGCGAGCAGCGGCTCGGGAAGGACTGTGGCGCCGGCGAAAACTCCCAGTGCTAGCGGGGGATAGACCGTGGCGATCTCGCGATGCCCGGCCTTCGACCAGAGGTCGTCACGCAACCCGGCGAGGCTCTCGTCGTCCGGCGTCAGGAGATACGGGTTCGATCCCGAGGCGGCGACCCGTCCGTCCCACAGGTAGCGGTAGACGTCGTCGGAGAGGCTCGGCGTGAGCGGCAGCGCGAGCAGGCGGAGCACGACGGCCACTGCGAGGATGCCCGCGACCGGAACTTCACGCGGCGAGCCCTTCGCCGCGCCCAGGCGCCGCAGCCCCCACCACAGCGCGGCGAACGCCAGCACCAGGATGAGCAGGAAGGAGACGCCTGCGCCCGGCGCGCCCGGCGTCGGTCCAAACCCGGCGAGGTCGAGCGCCAGGAGCGCGGCAAAGCAGGCAACCAGAGGCCAGGCCGCCGCCAGCAATCCGAACCCTGGTCGCCTTGCCATATCGTCAACGTCCGTGCTCTTGCCCGTCTACTACGCCGTTCTCGGTACGCTCGCTCTCTACGGACTGCATCGGCTGGTCTTGCTCCTGGTGCTTCGCGTGTCGCGATCGTCGGTTGGCGGCGAGGATGGCGGCGCGGACTCCGCTGGCGTCCAACATAGTACGCAGCGGGATGTCGAGTGGCCCCTGGTCACCGTCCAACTGCCGATCTACAACGAGCGCTACGTCGCCGCCCGGCTGATCGCCGCCGTTCTCGACTTCGACTACCCCGCGGATCGGCTCGAAGTCCAGATCCTCGACGACTCGACCGACGACACCGCCGAGCGGGTCGAGGCCGAACTCGCCCGGGCGTCCGGGCGGAACCGGCCGCTACCGATCATTCGGCACCTGCGGCGGGAGGATCGGCGGGGTTTCAAGGCCGGCGCGCTGGCTGCCGGTCTGGAGCAGGCGCGGGGGGAGCTGATCGCGATCTTCGATGCCGACTTCGTGCCGGAACCCGACTTTCTGCGGCGGACGGTGCCGGCTTTCCGCGATCGCGGCCTGGGCATGGTCCAGGCGTGCTGGGGCCACATGAACCGCAGGGATTCGCTTCTGACCCGCGCTCAGGCCGTACTGCTGGACGGCCATTTTCTGGTCGAGCAGGCGGCTCGCTACCGGGCGGGTTGCTTCTTCAACTTCAACGGCACCGCGGGCGTCTGGCGGCGGCGGGCGATCGAGGAGGCGGGGGGCTGGCAGGTCGACACCCTGACCGAGGATCTCGACCTCTCCTACCGGGCGCAGCTCGCCGGATGGCGCTTCATGCTGATGACGGACGTCGCGGTGCCGGCGGAGTTGCCGGCCCGGGTCAACGACTTCAAGAGCCAGCAGCACCGCTGGGCCCGGGGATCGGCTCAGACGATGCGCAAGCTGCTCGGGCGGATCCTGCGCAGCGGGGTGAGGCCGCGGGTCAAGCTGGCGGCTGCCGCGCACCTCACGTCGGGCATCTGCTACCCGCTGCTCGTGGCTCTCGGCCTCCTCCTGTTGCCGGCGATCCTGAAGCGGCAGGAGTCGCCGCACCTGCTGCTGTGGATCGACGCGCCCCTGTTCCTGCTCGGGACGGTGGCGGTCGCCGGTTGCTATGCCGCCGGCCAGCGCCGGGCCGGGAGGCGCGGATCCCGGTTCTGGTTCGAGGTGCCGCTCGCGATGTCCATCGGCATCGGCCTGTCGCTCAACAACTCGGCCGCGACGATCAGCGGTCTGTTGCGCCGCGGCGGCGTCTTCGCCCGGACGCCGAAGATCCCGGCCGCCGCCCGGAACCCGCCTGCGCTCTACAGATCGGCTGCGGTATGGAGTCTCTGGGGCGAAGCGACTCTGGCGCTCTACTTCTGGGCCTGCGTTGCCGCCGCGGGACTCTACGGTCGCTGGTGGTCCCTGCCTTTCCTATACCTGTTCGCCCAGGGGTATAGCCTGATCGCCCTCGGCGGCGCGCTACCCCGGCTGGGGCGCCGCGCCGGGACCACCTAGCGCCCCCTGACGATGACCAGCCCCCTGAAACGTCACCCACCGCCCTCCCGGGCAGTCGATGTCGTCGTGCGGCCGGCGCGGCCTTCGGATGCGGCGTTCCTCCGTCGCTGGCGCGCCGAACCCGCCGTGCGCCGCTACCAGCCCCTCCACAACGTGTCCGTTGCCAGGCTGCGTGCGGACCTTGCCGCGCAGCGCCCCAGGGACCTCTACCGCGGTCGCGGCGAGCGCTACACCTGGATGATCGAAACCGACCGCGAACGCTCGGGCTGGGTCACCCTGGCGGTCGTGAACTGGGAGCATGGCCTGGGTGAACTTGGCTACGCGCTGGCGACCCGGCATCATGGCCGCGGAACGATGACCGCCGCGCTCGGCCAGTTGTTGCCCGAACTCCTCCTGCGAACGCCGCTGGAGCGCTTGGAGGCCCGCTGCGCGACCGACAACGACGCCTCCCGCAGGGTGCTGGAGAAGCTGGGATTCGTGCGCGAAGGCAGGCTCCGCTCCTACTTCGTGCTGCAGGGCCGGCGCACCGACCACTTCCTGTACGCGTTGCTCCGCGAGGACTACATTCCGCTGTAGCGTGCCACAGTTCTGCGCTAGGGTTGCGCGTTCCCAGTGGTCGGTAGGCCGAATGGTCGGCAGGCGTCGAGTCGGAGGTAGCGGATGGCGAGCAGTGAGGCTGGTTCGGAGGCGGCGGACGCCGCGTTGAAGAAGCTCGAAGCCGGGATCGAGCTGTTCCACGGGGATCGGGTCGCTGAAGCCCGGACCGAGTTCGAGGCGGTGATCGCCGCCGGGGCGGAGAGCCGGCTCGCGAGCCGCGCCAGGGACTACCTGGCGGCATGCGACCGGGCCGGGGCAGTGAGGGACGGGAAGGGCAACGACGCGTTCCTCGAGGCGGTCATGGCCCGGAACGACGGCGACCTGGAGGGCGCGCTGAAGATCTGCACGGCGGGGTCGCGCACCAGGGACGGTCGCTTCGTCTATCTCGCGTCCTGTATCCGCGCGCTGCTGGGCGAATCGGCGCCGGCGCTCGATTCGCTGGCGAAGGCGGTGGAGCTGGATCCGACGAACCGGGTGCGGGCGTTTCACGACACGGACTTCGCTTCCCTCAACGAAGACGAGCGCTTCCAGAGCCTCGTCCATGACCACAGCGACGGAGGATGACGTCCAGGACCGTCGCGGCCGTCGTTCTCGCCGCCGGTCGTGGCGAGCGTCTCCGTTCGGAACAGCCGAAGGTCCTTCACCGGGTGGGCGGCAGGCCGCTCGTGTCCTGGGTCGTTCAGGCCGCGCGCGACGTGGGCTGCGCTCCGATCATTGTCGTCACAGGTAGCGGGGCGGACGAGGTCCGTTCGGTGCTCGAGAGCGAGGACGGGGGCACGGACGACATCGTCTGGGTGGAGCAGCCGGAGCAACGGGGCACGGGGCACGCGCTGTCGATGGCTCGCGAATCCCTGCGCTCCGAGGGACTGGCGCTGGTCCTCTCGGGCGACGCGCCCCTGGTCCGCCCGGGGACCCTGCGAGCCCTGCTCGAAGCCGCCGGCGCCGGCTGGGGCAGCGTTGCGGTCGTCGACGACGACACGCTCGCGCTTCGCACGGTCGACGCCGGCCACTATGCACTCCCCGTTCCTGAGATCTTCGACCGGCTCGCGAAGGTCGACACCGGCAACGCCCGGAGCGAGTTCCATCTGACCGATGCCGTTTCGGCCGCCGCTCGCGAGCAACCGGTGGCGACGGTCCGGGTCGAAGACGCCTCGGAGGTGCTGGGAGTCAAGTCGCGGGCCGACCTCGCTGCCGTTCAGCGCGTCTTCTACCGGCGCAGCGTCGATGCCCTGCTTGCCGCGGGCGTCACGGTTCTCGACCCGGAGAGCGTCTGGATCGACGCCGGCGTGACGGTCGGCGCCGACTCGATACTGCACCCCAACGTCACCTTGCTGGGCGCCTCCAGCGTGGGGAGCGGATGCACCGTCCACGCCGGCGCCTGGATTCGCGACAGCGTTCTCGGCGACGGCGTCGAGGTGCTGCCCTACTCGGTGCTCGACGGCGCGCGCGTCGCGGCCGACTGCACGATCGGTCCCTTCGCCCGTCTGCGCCCGGAGGCCGTGCTCGAGGACGGCGCCAAGGTGGGCAACTTCGTGGAGGTCAAGAAGGCGACGCTGGGTCCCGGCGTCAAGGCGTCGCATCTCGCCTATCTTGGCGACGCTTCGGTGGGCGCCGGCGCCAACATCGGCGCCGGGGTCATCACCTGCAACTACGACGGCAAGAAGAAGAGCCGCACGGTGATCGGCGAGGGCGCGTTCGTCGGCAGCGACTGCATCCTGGTGGCGCCGGTCGAAGTCGGCGCCGGCGCGTACACCGGCGCCGGATCGGTGATCACGAAGGACGTGCCCGACGAGTCGCTCGCGGTGGGGCGCGCGCGGCAGAAGAACCTCAAGCGCCGGCCCCGGTGACGGCGTGGACTTCCGTTCCCGCCTGAACCCGGAGCAACTCGCGGCGGTCACCCACGACGGCGGCCCCTTGCTCGTCGTCGCGGGCGCCGGATCGGGCAAGACCCGGGTCATCACGTACCGGATCGCCTGGCTCATCGCCGAGCGGAACGTCGAGCCGTGGCGGATCGCGGCCGTTACCTTCACCAACAAGGCCGCGGACGAGATGCGGGGCCGGGCGCTCGACCTGGTCGGCGGCAATGCCAATGTCTTCGTCGGCACCTTCCACCGTTTCTGCGTCCGCCTGCTGCGGCGCTATGGCGACCGCGTGGGTCTCCGGCCGGACTTCGCGATCGTCGACGCGCCGGACCAGTTGCGACTGATCAAGGCGTCGCTCAAGGCGGAGAACCTGGACGAACAGGCGTTTCAGCCGCGCGCGGTCCAGGGGCGGATCAGCGGGGCGAAGAACCGCCTGCTCACGCCGCCCGGCTTCGAGAAAGAGGCCGAGGACTTCTTCGACCGTCACGTCGCCCTCGTGTTCCGCCGCTATCAGGCCGAGCTCCGACGTACTGGCGGCGTCGACTTCGATGACCTGATCGCGCTCGCCGTGCGCCTCCTGCGCGACGACGGGGAGGTCGGCGGGCGGGTCAGGGGACGATTCCGCCACCTGCTCGTCGACGAGTTCCAGGACACGAACACGGCCCAACTGGAACTGGTCAAGAACCTGGTGCTCGACCCGGACGGCTCCGTCTCGGGCCTGACCGCGGTCGGCGACGAGGACCAGAGCATCTACGGCTGGCGCGGAGCCGAACTCGACAACCTGCTCCGGTTCGAGAAGCACTTCCCGGGCGGCGGGGTCCGCAAGCTGGAGCGGAACTACCGCTCGACCCAGAACATCCTCGACGCCTCGGGCGCCGTCATCTCCCGCAACGAACAGCGCCGGGGCAAGACCCTGTGGACGGACAAGGGCGCCGGCGACCCTCTGG
Source organism: Acidobacteriota bacterium (assembly GCA_028875725.1). NCBI lineage: Bacteria > Pseudomonadati > Acidobacteriota > Acidobacteriota bacterium. Next base: position 46,950 of record JAPPCR010000023.1, on the reverse strand, counting down.
AGCTCTTTTACGCCGGCGACCACGAGGACGAGGCGCGCTGGGTCGTGGGACGGTTGGCGGAACTCCGCACGCAGGGGTTCGAGTTCGGGGACATGGCGGTGCTGGTGCGGACGAACGCGCAGACCCGGGCGATCGAGGACCAGTTGCTGCGCGGCGAGATCCCGTACTGCCTGGTGGCCGGCATCCGCTTCTACGAGCGCGCCGAGGTCAAGGACCTGATCGCTTACCTGCGGGTCATCGCCAACCCGCAGGACAACCTCTCCCTGCGCCGGATCCTGAACCAGCCGCGCCGGGGCATTGGCGGCAGGACCGAGCAGGTGCTGCTCGAGCGCGCCGCCGAAATGGGCAACTCCCTGTGGGACGCGATCCGCCTCGATCCCCTGCAGGAGCTGCCGGCCCGCAGCCTGCGCGCGGTCCGGAACTTCAAGGGCCTCGTCGAGGCGCTGCGCGGAGAGGCGGAGCGTCAGCCCCTGGCCGAACTCGTGCGGGGCACGATCGTCGCCGCCGGCTTCGAGGCGCTCTACGGCAAAGGCGACGAGGAGGCCCAGGAACGGCTGGAGAACCTGAACGAGCTCGTGTCGTCGGCCCACGACTTCGAGACCCTTCACGGCCTGAGCGGCGTTCCGGCGAGGATCGTCGCTGTTCCCGGCGATGGAGAGAGCCCGGACGCCGGCGAAGCGTCGCTCTTCGACGAAGCGACCGAGCCGGCCGTCAGTCCCCTGGTGAACTTCCTGGACTACGTCTCCCTGGTCAGCGACACGGACGGGCTGAACGCCGAACTGGGCGTCGCCCTGATGACGCTGCACAGCGCCAAGGGCCTCGAGTATCCGGCCGTTTTCGTCACCGGTCTCGAAGACGGCCTGCTCCCGCATTTCCACGCCGGCCTTGCGTCGCGGGACATCGAGGAGGAGAGGCGGCTGTTCTACGTCGGCATGACCCGGGCCGAGCAGCGCCTGTTCCTCAGCGGCTGCCGGCGCCGGATGGTCGCCGGACAGTTCCAGGACCAGCAGCCGTCGCCCTTCCTCGCCGACCTGCCGGAGGCACTCGTCGAAACCACACGCAGCACGGAACTCTGGGGCGGCCCGCGGACCGCCGGCGTGCGCAGCTACTTCGGCGCTGACCGCGCCGGCGGAGGTGCGTCCTTCCGGGCAGCGTCTCGCGCGGGTGCCCGGCGCGTCCGGAAGCCGCCGACCGAAGGCATCGCCGGCGTCCTGCGGCCCGGCGCCGTCGTGCGCCATGCGACCCTGGGCAAGGGCGTCGTTCTGCAGCTCGACGGAGACGGCGAGAACGCGAAGCTGACCGTCTTCTTCGACAAGGCCGGCAAGCGGAAGCTCGTCCGCCGCTACGCCCCGCTCGAGGTGCTCTAGCGGGGGTGCCGTGGTGCGCCCGAAGGGATTCGAACCCCTGACCTACGGCTCCGGAGGCCGTCGCTCTATCCAGCTGAGCTACGGGCGCGCGAACGGAACGGTTTCGGAATCGGGATGGGGTGGATGAGGGGACTTGAACCCCCAACCACTTGAACCACAATCAAGCGCTCTACCGGTTGAGCTACATCCACCAGACATCTTCGAACCGAACTCTCAACGATCTGGCCTGCCTGGAGGGACTCGAACCCCCGACCCGCGGCTTAGAAGGCCGCCGCTCTATCCAGCTGAGCTACAGGCAGGCGAAAGCGACAGCGACAGGTTAGCCGAGGTCCGGGTTAGCGAGCGATATCGGGGCGCCCAGATTTGAACTGAGGACCCCCTGCGCCCAAGGCAGGTGCGCTACCAGACTGCGCCACGCCCCGACAGGCAAGGCGGCGAATGATAGCAGCCTGCGGCGCGGGATGGCGCCGCCCCTTATGCTCTGGCCGGATGACCGCCACGGAGCAGAAACCGCACCGGCCGCTCCGCGTCCTGCTCGTTCGCCTTTCCGCGATCGGCGACTGCCTCCATGCGGCTCCGGTGGCGTCGGCGCTCCGCCGCGCTCATCCGGACGCGTTCATCGGCTGGGCCATCCAGGAACCGGCCGCGATCCTGCTGCGTGGCTACACCGGCGTCGACCGCTTCCACCTGTATCCGCGACGGACCCGTGGCGTCGGCGCCCATCTCGACGCGCTCAGGCGCTTTCGCCGCGAACTCAGGAGCTGCCGGTACGACGTCGCGGTCGACGTCCAGGGCCTCACGAAGAGCGGCCTGGTCGCCTGGTGGAGCGGCGCCGGGGAGCGGGTCGGCTTCCGCGGCGGGCCGGCGATGGGCAGCCGCGAAGTGAACGCCTTGTTCCTCAACCGGCGCTTCGTCGTCGGCCTGGGGGTGAGGCACGTCGTCGACCGCAATCTGGCCCTGCTGAGCGCTTCGGGGCTGGTCGTCGACGAGCACCCGGTCGCGGAGTGGCGGCTGCCCGACTACGCCGAGCCCGGGCCGCTCTCTTTCCTCGAGCGCCATGATCTGAGCGTTGGCCGCTACGCGGTGGTGTCGCCCGGAACGATCTGGCGCACGAAGCACTGGCCTCCGCGGCACTTCGCGGCGGCCGTCCGGCGCCTCGGGAGCGAGCGCGGCCTGCCGGTCGTCGTCGCCTGGGCGGGCGAAGAGGAGCGACGGGCGGCCGAGGAGATCGTCACGGTCGCCGGGGACGGCTGCCGTGTCCTGCCGGCGCCGCCGACCGACCTCCGCGAACTGGCGACGCTGCTGGGGCGGGCCGCCCTGTTCCTGGGCTGCGACTCCGGTCCCGCCCACCTGGCGGCTGCCCTGGGCGTTCCCTGCGTTTCGGCGTTCGGCCCGACCGATCCTGCCCGCAACGGTCCCTATGGGCCGCGGTCGGCTGCGGTACAGCTCGATCAGCCGCTGGACTGCCAGCCGTGCTGGCGCCGCACCTGCAGCCGCGGAGACTTCGCCTGCATGGAGCGGCTCGATGCCGACCGCGTCGTGGCAGCCTGTCTGACCAGGCTGGACACGGCATAAGCTCCCCGGGAGATGCGGGAAACCCCAGACCACGCCCCGACGCTGGTCCGGCCGCCGACGTTCGACCGGACCGCCGTCCGCCTGCTGGCGGCGGCGATCGTCGTGGGCGGACTCACGATCGGGATCGTCATGCTCTGGCGCGATTTCAGTTGGCTGATGGCGCTGTCGAGCGGCGCCGGCATTGCCGTCCTCATCTTCTTCAGCGGCCGGGCCATCCGCGTCCTGCGCTTCGAGTACCTGCGTCCGCCCTTCGAGCGGGAGGACTGAAGGTTGAGCCCAGGATGAAGGTCCGTCCCTGGCAGGTCGAGGTCGCGCGCACCGAGTTCGACCACCCCCTTCTGCAGCTCGAGGCGCAGGAGCTGCGCGCCGGCGCCGACCGGCGTCAGGCGGTCGTCCTGCGGTCGGCGGACTGGGTCAACGTGATTCCGCTGATCGAGGCGGAACCCGGGGCGGACGGCAAGGGCGCGACGGTCGTGTTCATCCGCCAGTGGCGCTTCGGCCGCGCCGCCGAGTCGCTGGAGATCCCCGGCGGCATCGTCGAGCCGGGCGAGGATGGGGGAGTCGCCGCGGCGCGGGAGCTCCACGAGGAGACCGGATACCGGGCGGGAACGATCGAACGGCTGGGAGAGGTCGAGCCGAACCCCGCGATCCTGGACAACGTCTGCTCGCTCTGGCTGGCCCGCGACTTGGTCCACACCGGCGACCCGATTGGGGACGGCAGCGAAGAGATCGAGGTGGTTCACGTGCCGCTGCGGGAGGTTCCGGAACGCATCGCCAGCGGCGAGATCAGCCATTCCCTCGTCGTTACGGCCTTCTACTTCTTCGCCCGCCGGTACGGTTTCTCTTGAACGGGCGCCGGGGAGAGAGTCCCGTCGCCACGCGTCGCGACGGCCGGCCGCGGCTCCGGGGCGTCTCGCTGGACGCGACCGGAACGCTGATCGCCTGCCCTCGTCGCGGTGAGATCTACGCCGAAGTCCTCGCCCGCCACGGTCTCGTACTCCCAGCCGCCGACATCGAGCGGGGCTTTCTGACCGCCTGGAGAGAGTTCGAGTGCCGCCTCGCCCGCGGCGAGGACCGGTACAACAGCCATCCGAACGGAGCTCGCGGTTTCTGGGGCGATCTGCTGGAGCGCATGTGTCTCCTGCTCGAGCGGGAGGCGCCGGGACCCTTCGCCGTCGCGGAACTGTTCGCCCGCTTCGAGCGCGCCGACGCCTGGGAACTCCGGCCCGGCTGCCGGAAGGTCCTCTCGGAGCTGCGTCGCCGGGACCTCCGCGTCGCGGTAACGAGTAACTGGGACCGGCGCCTGCCGCGGGTGCTGGCCAACCTCGGACTCGGGCGTTACCTCGACGCCGTGATCTGTTCGGAGGAAGTGGGCTCGGCGAAACCGGCCGAGCCGATCTTCCTCGCCGCCTGCTGGGAGCTGGAGCTTCAGCCGGCCTCCGTGCTCCACGTCGGCGATGCGAAGGTCGAGGACCGCGAAGGAGCGCTGGCGGCCGGCCTCGAGGCGCTGTGGCTGAACCCTGCGGGCGGCGATATCGGCTCGTTGGAAGATCTGCTCGACTACGTGCCGCGAATAGCGCACGTTGAGAGCACGCGTTCTCCGACTACATGAGTTGCGTCGGACCGCATGGGCCTCTCCTAGTCGTCGCGGTCTTCGAAGTAGCGTGCGACGGCGCCGTTCGCCGCGAGTTCGTTGGCGGCGTAGCGGATCGCGGTTCTCTCGTCGGTCCACCTGCCGGCCTGCATGAGTTCGGCGGTGGAGGCTCCTCTGCCTACGAGTGACTGGGCGCTGCCGATACGGAGCGAGTGTCCGCTTATCCTGCCCTCGATGCCCGCGGCCCGGGCGCGCCGCCGGATGACCTTCGGGACGGAGCTCTCGCTCAGCGCCGTTGTGCTGACGCGCGTTCCGTCCCTGGAGACGCCGCGGAACAGCGGTCCGGAAGAGACGCCCGAAGCCTCGCGCCAGGCGCCGATGGCTGCCATCGTCGCTCGACAGACGTAAAGGGTCTTGCCCTCTCCTTCCTGGTCCGTCTTGCTCCGGGGCAGCCTGAGACTTCCGCTCCCGTCCTCTCCCGCCTCCAGGTGCTTCACCTCGACGGCGGCGAGTTCGCTGATTCTCAGGAAGGCGTCGCTGCCGAGGCGGAGCAGCGCCGCGTCGCGAAGGCCGAGCAACGTGCCCTCGGCCGCCGCGAGGCGGGCGACCGCGTCGACGTCCCTACGTCTCAGGCCGTCGACCTGACCGCGCCCTCGCTCGGCGTGTCGCCGCTTCAGGGTGCGGAGGGTGCGGGCCGTCAGCCGCCCGCGCGGGTCGTCCGCGTCGGAGAATCGCGCGGCGGCGCCGATCGCGGCGTGAATCAGTGACAGCGACGCCGGGGCGAGTCCCCGTTCGGCTTCGTTCTCAAGGAACGCGGCAACGGTCTCGTCGTCGGCCTCCCGGTCCCCCAGGTAGGCCGTGAAGCGTTTGACGGCCTGGGCGTAGGCCTTGTGGGTGTTGGCTGAGTAGGCGTCCTTGAACACGGCTTTGGCCGACCGCAGCGCGGTTGCAGTGGTTGCTCCCGTCTTCTTCATCGTGCGGTGGTCTCCACGGACACCAGCTCGCGGTTTCGCCTTCGACGAAGGTCAGATAATTGCCATTGTCCTCCACAAAATCGGTGATGTCAAGCCCCCGATCGGGCGAACCCACGTCGAGTCGGGTCTACGAACGGCCATTCTGGCCGCCTCTGGTGCTTGAAACCTCCCCGATGGTAGGTGGTGCTGGCCCTCGTTTCCGCCCGATTCTCGCCTCTCGCGCGCCGCGTAGTCCGGGTAATGGCAATTGTCCGGCACCATTCGAGGAGGAAGAGTACCGTGAGACGCCCCAGCGCCGCATGTCCGTTGCTTCTGTCGCTTGTGACCGGAATGCCGTCGGTGCTCACGGCGACCGGGCTCTCCTTGCCGAGCATTCCCGACTTTCGGCTGCCGTCCGGCGGCTCGGTGAACACGACGTTCCCTGCCGCGACGGGAGGCGTGCCGCCGTACAGGTACAGTGTGTCCGGTCTGCCTCCGGGTATCACGTTCGATGCGTCCACCCGCGGCGCGAGCGGAACGCTGCCGACGGTGACGGCAGACACGGCGTACAGGGTCGTCTTCACGGCCCGCGACAGTTCGGGCACGATCGTTGACGGGTCTGTAGGTACTACGGTCAGGTTCACCACGACGGTCACGGCCCCGAGGTCAACGATCCGCCTGGACCCGGCACCGCCCGGCACGATACGGCCGGCTGATCCTCCAACCGTGACCGTGCAAGCGACGTACAGACTGCCGTTCACGGCGTCCGAGAGCGGTTCGGGCGAGAAGTCCTACAGTTTCAGGTTGGAGGCCAGGACGGAAGTGAGCGTTAGCCTGACGGGCATGAACCGTGACATCGACTGCCGGGTGAACAGTTCCGCCTGCACCAACCGCGGCGGAACGCAGGACGACTCCTGGAGCGGCACGCTCAGCGCCGGTACGCACACCGTGACCGTGTATCCGTACGGCGGTGGCTCCGGGAACTGGACGTTGAGCGTCAGCGGTAGGACCACCTCGCCTCTGCCGACTGGACCAACGTCGACACCGTCTCCGCCGACGACGAACCGTGGTCCCATCGTCAAGACGGGAGTGAACGTGTCGAGTTCAAGGACCTATCCGTTCACGCTCTCTCACCGGGCCGACGTCTCGGTAGAATTGACCGGCATGACCACCGACTTCGACTGTACGGTCTCAGGTAATCGCTGCACCAACCGGGGCAGTACGAGGGACGATTCCTGGACCGGAACGCTGGACGCGGGCGAGCACAAGATCGTCGTCTATCCATACGGAGGGGGTTCGGGAAACTACACCCTGACGATCAGCGCCGGGGCGCCGAGCACAGGCGGCGGCACGGGAAGGAGGACCCAGGTGACGACGCTGGTCGACGTGAGCAGGACGGGAGTCTCCACCAGCCAGACCCAGAGCTTCACGCTCTCCGGGCCCGCCGATGTGGACGTGGCCCTTACTGGCCTCACGATCGACTTCGATTGCAGGGTAGGAAGCAGCCGGTGCACGAACCGTTGGGGCAGCCAAGACGATTCCTGGAGCGGCGACTTGGATCAGGGCAACCATAGTGTCGTGGTGTACCCGTACGACCCCGGCCCGGGGGACTACTCATTGACCGTCACGGCAACCGAGACGTTGGGGTTCGGTTCGGCACCGCTGGCGGGCGGGCCTATTCGACTTCGTGTTTGCGAGAAAGACCGCGGCGGGGCCGACACCGATATCGTCGTCCCGGGTTCTTGCGTGGAGGTCGTCATTCCTGGGGGTGAGGGGAATCTGGATGACGACGGCGACGGCGACGGAGGGCCTACCGGCGGACCTGTGACGCCGCAAGAACCAACGGACGAGCAGAAGGAGAGCACGGCCAGGGCCGACGCCACCGCTCGGGCACGGAATCAGACTTGCAGGGAGTTCTTTGAAGACAACGGAGAACCGGACATCGTGGGCGCGCTGGGCCGAGTCCTTTTCGACGACAGCGATAGCCGCGGTCGGTGTACCGACCCCGGTGATTCGGCATACACCGTTCGAGGCGTGGCCGACACGATCTTCACTTGTGATCTCTTCTATAGAGGCTCAGATTCTCTGAGAGCAGACACCGTGCTTCATGAGATGCTCCATCTCGCCGGCACGTACCACGAGGACCTTGGCGGCCCGGGCCTCTTCCATCAGGCGGTGATGAACGCATGTCCTTGATCGTCAAGTCGAGAGCACGAGACCGGATCACCTACTCCAGCAGATGAGGAGAGTCTTCCAATGTGGAAACAGACCTTTCACGCGCTAGTCGGAATTCTTGCAGTTGCCGGTGCCGTGCTTCTGTCATCGGGACCGCTGTCGGCGCAGACGGAAGTGGAGATCATTTCGGCCAGCGAGCACGGCACGACGCTCAGATTCCGTGACGACGACGGTGTCTTGGTCGAGCGCTTCGATGGCGCGCGTCGTACGGTAGACGACTTCTTCGACGAGCACGGCAACGTCGAGAGAATGGTCACTCGCTATCCCGACGGCAGAAGCGTCACGGAGCGCTTGGCTTATGGTCAACGCTCGGCCGATGGAGGCGAACGATTCCCTCTCGCTCGGGGCCGCAACATGAGCAGGGAGAGAATGGATGGCTTCCTCTCACGCTTGCCTCCGCTGCCCGGAACTTCCCCGAGGACGGAGTTGGCTTTGCGGCGAGGTCGACCACGCCCCGTTGACGGGGCCGCTCCGGATCCCGCTCATCCCTGGGGGCACCACTGGAAGGAGCGCGACGACGGGGGCGCCCGGACAGTCTTCCGGCTGCTTCACCAGGAGATGGAGGTCGAGTCGGCGCGTCTCGGCGAGAAGCGCCTCGATGAGGAGTGGCTGCGAATCACGGACAGTCGCGGGGGACTGCGACACGACCGCCTTGCGGAGACGGCACGGCTCGAGCAGGATTGCGACGGTCCTTGGGCTTGTGACACTGCACCGCTTCCAGCCGTTGCCTCGTACGATGCCGTCGGCCGGATTGCCCACGTGGTCACGAACGACGAGGGCTACCCGACCGAAACGTGGTACGGCGAAACGCTGGTGGCGCGATATCACTATGCACATGTAGACGGCGTGCGCCCACTTCCCCCCCACGGAGGTCTCGGCGACTTCTGGGTCGAGCTGATCGATGCCGGAACCGGCAAGCGACTCCTGGACTCACGGACGCTCCCGACCACCTCGGCCCGGCCGCTCTTCAGTGCTGGGGGCACCACCATCAAGTCGGGTTTGATCGAGTCGGTCGATGACGAGCTCTTTGCCGTGGTCAACCACGACATCTTCGTCGGACGCTACGCTCTTCTTCCTCTGGGCGAGGGCCCCGTGTGGCGAACGGTCCTTGCGACCGGAACCGAGGCGCCTGAGATGGATTCCGTGGTGCACTACACAGAGGACCGCCTCAGGATCGAGTTCCAGTTCGACCACACCGACCTGGTTGTGGAAGCGCCTCGGCGCGGCGCCTCCCCAATCAAGGTCACATGGCCGAAGGACATCAGCCTGCCCTTCGGGGCCGGCGAAGAGGTCGGCGCACTCATGGCGCCGCGCCAACCTCGTCCGTTCCCTCCGGAAGAGGGTCGCATTCCTCCCCCTTAGACCGCCGTCCGGCCGCCGGGCCGGATGCTCGCCACGATGGGCGGCGTTGCGGAGGGCTGACGACGCGGCTGGGACCGTGACGGGAGCGGTCCGGTGTTGCTGGCGCCCACGTACACGCGCCTTGGCCGCGCTGCTACACTGCCTGATGCTGGGGCGTGCGCAATGAAGATCTCCACCAAGGGTGAGTACGGCATTCGCGCCATGCTGTACGTGGCGATGCACGCGAACGGTGGGCCGGTGCCCAGCCACGAGATCGCCGTGAACCAAGGAATCCCGGAGCCCTACCTGCGCCAGATCCTGGCCGCGCTCGCCCGGGATCACCTGATCCGCTCGAACCGCGGTCCCCAGGGCGGCCACCTGCTGGGCAGGCCGGCCGAGAAGATCTCGATGCACGACATCCTGGTCGCGCTCGAGGGACACACGACCTCGATCGACCACATCCTCGCCCAACCCTGCACGATCGGCGTGGGACCGAAGCACTGCGCGATCCGCGAGGTCTTCCTCAGCGTGAAGGAGGCGGTCGAGACCATCCTGTGCAACTACAGCCTCGCCGACCTGGCCGCGCGTCAGCAGGAAGTCTGCGAGTGCAAGATCGAGATCCCGCACGACCTGCCGCCCGAGCGGCTCTCGACGTCGACTGGCCGGCCGCTGCACGTCATCGCCGACTGAGCCGCCCGAGAACGCCGGAACTCGCCGTTGCTGACCGGCTCCCGCGTTGCGCGGTTCGCGCCTGCCTGCGTTGCTCCCGTAGCGCTCGCGGCCGGTTGGGCCTGCGCGGTCCCCTCGGATCGTCCCGCGCTCGACGAGAATGACCTGGACACGGTGGTAGTGGGGCAGCCGGCGGACTCCATTCTCCGGCCGGACGAGGACGTGCGGGAGCAACGGGCGCCGGAGGCGGAGCTGGGTGGCCGCATTCCCGGCGCCTTCCCGGACGGCTTCCCCGTTCCGGACGCTTCCACAGTGGTCGACTTCGGCGACGTGGTGGCGGAAGAAGGCGAGCCCGCTACGGCGGAGTACGTCGGCCTGCTCCTGCCGCTGGGTGCGCCCGACGCCCGGGAATGGCTGCTGCGCGAGGCGCAGGCCGCGGGCTGGCGGGCGACGCTCGGAGCGTCGATGACCTTCCGCCGCGGCGAGGAATGGGTCGAAGTGACGGTCGAACCGGGCGCGACGCCCGGCAATTCGGCGGCGCGGTTCGAGTACGCGAAGCCCTGAGTTTCCGAACGCTGCTAGCATTCACGCTTCGCCGACCGTATGGTCGGTCGGCTAGGCTAGTTGGAAACCAAGGGATGACGGGTCCTCTGACCCTTAGGCGCGCCGAGAAGTACGGATTCTGCGCCGGTGTGCGGATCGCCGATCGCACGGTGCGCCAACTTGCCGCGGGCGGACGGCGTGGGCAGATCCTGGGTCAACTGGTCCACAACGAGCGGGTCGTCTCCGACCTCGTGCAGCTCGGCTTCGGCACGGCGGCCGCGCTCGACGAGGTCGAGAACGGGACGGTCGTTTTCTCGGCGCACGGCGTGCCGCCCTCGTTTCATCGGCGGGCGTTGGAACGGGGTCTCGTGGTGGTCGACACGACGTGTCCGTTCGTTTATGACGTCCACGAAGAGGCCCGGCTGGCGCTCGAGGCGGGCTACCACCTCGTGTTCATCGGCGACGCGCGGCACCGAGAGGTGATCGGCTACACGCGGGATCTCGATCCCGAGGCGTATGATGTCGTGCTGACCGCGGCCGACGTCTCCCGGATCGATTGGGAGCGCCACCCGAAGGTCAAGATCTTCTACCAGACCACGCTGAACAGCGAGGAGTACGAGCAGGTCGCGCGGACGATCGAGGCGCGCGCGGCAGAGGCCGAGCGAGCGGACACCATCTGCTACGCCACGAAGGAGAACCAGGACGCGGCGCGCGCCCTGGCGGCGGACCCGGAGATCGACTGCATCGTCGTCGTCGGCGGCCGGCGGAGTGCGAATACGCGTCACCTGTGGGAGATCTGCCGGGAGATCGAGCCCCGGAGCCACCTCGTCCACGACTCGGACGACCTGCGGCGAACCTGGTTCGAGGAGTGCCGCACCGTCGGTATCACTGCCGGTGCCTCCACTCCGGACGCGATGATCGAGGAAGTCGAGGCTGCGATCCTGGAGACGGCGCCCTGAGAGTCCTGGTCATCGGCAACGGCGGTCGCGAACACGCGCTCTGCTGGCTTATCCGGGAGCGGTCGCCGGAGACGGAGCTCTACTGCGCGCCTGGCAGTCCGGGCACCGAGGAATGCGGCGAGAGCGTTGCGCTCGACGTCACGGACATCGACGGCCTTGCCCGGTTCGCCGCCGAACGCGGTATCGACCTCACCGTGGTCGGCCCCGAGGTGCCGCTCTCGCTGGGCGTGGTCGATGCGTTCAGGGAGCGCGGCCTGGCCATCTTCGGCCCCACCCGGGCCGCCGCGCGCCTCGAGAGTTCAAAGGTCTTCGCCAAGGAGTTCATGCGCCGGCACGGTGTGCCGACCTGCGATTTCGAGGTCACGGGCGACCGGGAGGCCGCGCGGCGCGCGGCCGAGCGCTTCGGGCTGCCGGCGGTGCTCAAGGCGGACGGCCTGGCCGCGGGCAAGGGCGTGCTGATCGTCTCCACGCCCGCGGAACTCGAGGCCGCGCTGGACGAGTTCTTCGTGGAGCGCCGGTTCGGCGATGCCGGCGCGCGCATCCTGATCGAGCCCTTCGTGCCCGGCGAGGAAGTCTCCTTCATTGGCTTCTGCGACGGTCGCCGGGTGCTGCCGCTCGCCACCTCCAAGGACTACAAGCGGATCGGCGACGGCGACTCCGGGCCCAACACCGGCGGCATGGGCGCCCACAGCCCGGCGGGGATCGTCTCGGCCGGCGAGGTCGACCGGATCATGCGCGAGGTGATGGAGCGCACGGTGGCCGGCATGGCGGCGGACGGCACGCCGTTCTCTGGCGTCCTCTACGCCGGCCTGATGATGAGCACGGACGGCCCGCAGGTGCTCGAGTTCAACGTCCGGCTCGGCGATCCCGAGGCTCAGGCGCTGCTGCTTCGCCTTGACGAGGACCCCGTCGACCTTTTCCTCGCCGGCGCCGGCGGCGACTTCGGACGCGCGGAACTCGCCTTCCGCGCCGGCGCTTCCGCCTGCCTCGTGCTGGCCAACCAGGGCTATCCGGGCAAGGCGGCGTCGGGCGACCCGATCGAAGGCATCGAGGACGCCCGCGCCTGCGAAGGCGTCGTCGTCTTCCACGCCGGCACCGGCCGCAACGGAGGTGCCGTGATCGCCACGGGTGGACGGGTTCTCAACGTCTGCGCGGTGGGTGACGACCTCGGGCAGGCGCTCGAACGGGCCTACGAGGCGGCAGTTCGCATCCGCTGGCCGTCGAAGGCGATGCGCTCGGACATCGGACGGCGGGTGCTCGACGGGGGCGCCGGGGTCGAGGCTCCGCGATGAGTTGCAAAGGCTGCAGCTTTGCCGGTCAGTCGACCGCCACGGAGGACACCTTCGTCGGTGTCCGCTTCGGCGAGGAGACGAACCTGACGCTCTGCAGCACCGGCGGCGAACTGCTCGCTCGCGGTGACGAGGTCATCGTGTCGATGAAGCCGGGCCCCGCCTACGGACGGGTCGAGAAGTCGCCCATGCCGGTGTTCAAGCCGTGCCAGAAGTCAAGCGCGCGCTCCGTCATCCGCCGGGCCGACGACGCCGACCGAGCGGCCAGGGAGAAGCAACTGGCGAACGAGGTCCGCGGCAAGGCGTTCTGCCGGGAGCGGGCCCGCGCGCTCCGTTTGCAGATGAAGGTGTCGCGGGTCGACTTCAGTCTGGATGGCCGCAGCGCGACTTTCTACTTCACGGCGGACCGGCGCGTCGACTTCCGGCAGTTGCTGCGCGACCTGAAGTCCCGCTTCAAGACCCGGGTCCGTCTCGTGCACGTCGGGCCGCGCGACGAGGCCCGACTGCTCGGCGGCGTCGGCATTTGCGGCCGCACGCTCTGCTGTTCGACCTGGCTCGACGGTTTCCGGCCCATCTCGATCCAGATGGCGAAGCGGCAGGGGCTGAGCCTGAACCCGTCGAAGATCTCCGGCCAGTGCGGCCGCCTTCTCTGCTGCCTCGCCTACGAGGACGACAACTACCGGGGCCGCCGCACCGGCAAGGCCGCCCTGCCCGTCGTTACCTGACTACGACGCCCCGCGCCGGCTGAGCACCGCCGGGATCGTTTTCAGCAGGATCACGAAGTCGAGTCGCGGCGACCAGGTGTCGATGTACTCCAGGTCGAGCTCCATCCAGCGGTTGAAGTCGAGGTCGTTTCGGCCGCTGATCTGCCACAGGCAGGTGATGCCGGGCTTCATGGAGAGGCGCCGCCGCTGCCGCCGCGTGTAGGGCTCCTTCTCCTCGAGCGGCCTCGGGCCGACCAGGCTCATGTCGCCCCGCACGACGTTCCAGAACTGCGGCAGCTCGTCCAGGCTGAACTTGCGCAGGTAGTGGCCGAGCGGGGTGATCCGCGGGTCGCTGCGGACCTTGAACGCGGGGCCGTCCATCGTGTTCAGGTGCTCCAGTTCGCGTTTCCTCTGGTCGGCGTCGGCGACCATCGTGCGGAGCTTGTACATCGTGAAGCGGCGGCCGTTGAGACCGCAGCGGGTCTGCCGGTAGAGCACGGAGCCGGACGAGGTCGCCTTGATCAGCAGCGCCAGTATCAGCATGACGGGCAGGCTGATGACCAGAAGGGCGGCGCCGATGCTGAAGTCGTAGGCGCGCTTGAACAGCAGGAGGAGGAGGTTCGAGGGAGCCGGCGACAGCGTGACGACCGGCCGTCCGTCCAGGTACTCGAGGTCGACCTTGGTGTGGGCCGGCGGCAGCAGATCGAGCGCGATGCGGGTCCGGATGCCCTGTTCCTGCAGGCCGTCGATGATGTCCTTGAGCGCTGGCAGTTCGTGGGGCGTTACGGTGAAGAACACGTCGTCGACCACGTGTTCCGAGACGATGCGCAGCACGTCGGCCATGCTGCCCAGCACGTTCCCGGTGGCCTCTTCGGAGGGGCTGCCGCCGGTATGGACCAGGCCGATGATCTGGAGACCCCAGTGGGGGTGATCCTCGATCGACTCGGCGAGCTGCGCCGCGGCCTCCGGGGCGCCGGCGATGAGCACCGTTCGCTGGTTCAGCCCGTGCCGCCGCATGTCGCGCGAGACCAGGCGCAGCGCGATCTTGTCCGCCAGCAGCAGCAGGAAGGCGAGACCGGTGAACAGGAGCAGCCAGGTTCGGCTGAGGCTGTCCTGGATGAGGAGCTGGTCGAGCCGTAGCACGAAGACGGCGAACAGCGTGAGGAGTGTGGCGATCGCCGCCACCTTGAGGATCGCGGTCCCTTCCGTCTTCAGATCGGCCGTCCGGTGCGAGCGGTAGCGCCGCGTGAAGACGAGCGGCGCCCCCCAGGTCACCAGGGCCAGCGGCAACAGCGGCAGGTGGTCGCTCAGCGGATAGAGCGGCTGCGGGTAGAGCCCCGGCAGCACGAGCGGGAAGAGACCGCTGCGGATCCAGTAGGCGAGGAAGAACGCGGCCGCGACCAGGGAGAGGTCGAGGGCCAGGATCAGGGCCGTCTGTAGGCGAACGCGCTGCTTGAGCATGACTCCGGCTCGCGGAAGCTGGCAGGGATTCTAGCGCGGCCCGCGCAGGTTCCTAGCGGTTCGAGAGACGCCGGAAGAGCTCCTCGTACTCTTCCGCGACGCGGTCCCAGTTGTACTCCTCGGCCGCGCGCCGCGCCGCCCGCCTGCCGTGGTCGCGGGCCCGCGGCGGATCGGCGCGGGCGAACTCGAAGGCGGCGACCAGCGAGGCCTCGTCCTCGACCTCGAAGTAGACCCCGGCGTCGCCTGCCGTTTCGCGGTTGGCCGGTTCGTCGTTGACGAGTGTGCAGTTGCCGTAGCCCATCGCCTCGACCAGCGCCGGGTGCGTGCCGCCGACCTCGGTGGCGTGGACCGTCGCCAGCGCGGACGACAGCAGGCCCCGGTAGCCCTCGCCGAAAACCGTCCCCGGGAATCGCACCCGCGGGTCCGCGCCGCGCTTCATCGCGGCGATGAAGTCGTTCGCGTACGGCGCGTCGCCGACCATGATCAAGGGCACGTCGCCGCCGACCCGCCTGTAGGCCGCGACCACCCGATGCGGGTTGTTCTCCGGCTCGAACCGGCTGACATAGAGGAAGTAGCCGCGGGGTTCGAGGCCCAGCTCGTCGAGGATCGGATGGCCCGGCAGGGGTTCGGGTTCGACGCCGTAGCGGATCATCGTCGACTCGCGCCGGTAGCGGGCGCGATAGTGAGCGGCGATCACGTCCGCGTCGGTCACCGTCACGCCGGGCAGCAGACAGGCGAGCCGCTCGGAGACGGCGTAGACCAGGCGTCCCGGCCAGCCCCACTTGGCCCGCCGCTTCTCGATGCCGTCGACGTGCAGGGCGGTGCGGATGCGCCGCGGCCACAGGAGCGGTAGAAATACCGCATTGGCGCCGTTGACGACCAGGGCGGCCCGCGCGCCGCGCGCGAACAGCGCTGCGTGGAGGCAGGAGAGCAGGGTGTGCACCGGCGTGTCGCCGTACTTCGTCCTGAGCGTGGGCAGGACGACGAGCTCCACGCCGCGGTGGGAGCGCAGCCGCCGGTCCACGTAGTGGGAACGGCAATACACGGTCACCCGCCAGCCGCGCTCGGCCAGCCGCGGCGCCAGCGCCTCGATCATCGTTTCGTAGCCGCTGTAGTTGGCGGGGATGCCGCGGCTGCCGAGCATCAGGATCCGGGGCCGCTCCGGGTCCGCGGGCAGCGCGGCGCGCCCGAACCAGCGTGCGACCGCGCGGCCAGGGACGAGGCGGCGGGACCGGATCAGGCGGCGCCGTTGCCGCAGGCGGCCGCGATGGCGCCAGAGCCATCCATAGGCGGCCAGCGAAGACGGTTCCCGAAGGAGGACGTAGGCGACGATGCCCAGTTCGCGGAGCGCGGTCGCCAGGAAGGTGCGCGGAAAATCGGCGAGTGAGCGGTGGTAGTACTGCAGCAGGTACCGGTTCTTGAGGGAATGGAAGTTGACCTCCGGCGACATCCGCCGCCGCCGCCGGGCGAGGTTGACTCGGCGGTGGACCGCGCGGGCCCGCGGTTCGTAGAGCACCTGCCAGCCCCGTTCCTGGAGCCGGAAGCAGAGTTCGGCGTCCTCCCGGTACGAGTGGAAGTCGTCGTCCAGGACGCGGCCTTCGATCGCCGCGTCCTGGAGCGCCGCCCCCAGGAACAGCGTCGCGGCGCCGGTGCCGCCGAACACCCGCTCGGTGACCCCGTACTGGCCGTGATCGATCTGGTCGGAGCCGCGGTCGACGTGCCGCCAGCTCCGGGTCAGCGTCATACCGCAGGCGTCGATGACGGGATTGTCGGCGCCCGTGTCGGTGCAATCCGCCGAAGGCGGACCCTTCTCCGCTTGCGCTCGCAACAGCCGCCCGGTGACCGCGCCGACGGGTTCCTGGCCAGTCGTAAACCGCCGCGCTCTCTCGATCAGCAGCTCCGTGTAGTCCGGCGCCGGCCAGGCGTCCGCGTTCAGGCTCAGCACCCACTCGGGTTGCGGGTCGCTTGCGAACGCGCTCTCGATGGCCTGGTTCAGGCCGCCGGCGAAGCCGGTGTTCTCGTCGAGGGCGATCACTTCGACCGGGAAG
Source organism: Acidobacteriota bacterium (assembly GCA_028875725.1). Classification (NCBI taxonomy): domain Bacteria; kingdom Pseudomonadati; phylum Acidobacteriota; species Acidobacteriota bacterium. The sequence continues at coordinate 30,212 of JAPPCR010000023.1, read as the reverse complement.
CCGGCCGTCCCGGCGTGCCCGCGCAGCGATTCCACCGTACCGTCGCTGCTCGCGTTGTCGACGACGATCAGCCGGAACGCGGGCCCCTGGAGCTCCGCCAGCGCGTCGAAGAACCGCGGCAGATTCTCTGCGTCGTTCCAGGTGACCGTACAGACCGCGACACTGGGCGCACCCAGTGCGGAACCACTGCTCACCGCTCCCTCCAGCCCGTCGCCGCCGCCAACGCCAGGCGCCCCAGCCCGCCGAACGCCTCGCCGCGACCGCGAGCCCGCCCCGGGCAACGAAGTGGCAGCACCAGAAGACGCCACACCGCCGCTTGAACCAGCACGGCCCGCAGCATCAGAGCTACACCCTGGCCGTAGTGCTTGCGGGCGTAGCGGTCCAGGTTCCGGTAGTACGCGGCAAGAAACGCGCCGTAGCCCAGCCGGGGCACCGACGCGCCGAGGCCGTGGCGGAACACGGCCTCCGGCCAGTACAGCACCCGTTCGCCCCGGTCGGCGAGCCGGCGCGCCAGGTCGACGTCCTCGAACCAGGCGGGCCAGAAGCGTTCGTCCATGGCGCCTGCGCTTTCGAACGCGTCTCTCCGGAGCAGCAGCGCGCAGGCCGCCGGCTGCTCGACGGGCTCACCGCTAGCCGGTTCCGTGACCGACGCGGGCTCCACGAAGCAGCAGTAGCCGATCAGGGTGCGAAGCGTCGGCAGGTGCCGAAGCTGCCAGGACGCCTGGGTGGCGTCGTCCGCGCCGAGCAGCCGGGGCGCGAGGCCGGCGGCCTCAGGGTGGTTCGCCATAACCTCGACCAGGGTGTCCAGCGCCCCCGGTTCCGGGACGGCGTCCGTGTTCAGGATCAGGATCAGGTCGCTGCCGGCCTCGGCGGCCCCGCGGTTCACCGCCGCTCCGAATCCCAGGTTGCGGCCGGGATCGAGCACGCGGACGTTCGACCGGTTGGTTGCCAGTTCGCCCGGATCGTCGTCCGAACCGTTGTCGACGACGATCAACTCGAAGCGCGCGTCGTCGGGCCAGTCCCGCACCAGCTCGGCGAGGTGCTGCTCGTCGTGCCAGTGCGGGGCGACCGCGCTCAGGACCGGCGCGTCTTCGGTCATCGCCGGATCCCCTGTCCGAAGTGCGCGAATCGCGGCAGCAGCCAGGCCGCCCGGCTCCAGGCGCACACCAGGTCGACGATGCCCGGCGGCTCCAGGTCCCCCGGCATCGGCGCGGTGGCCGGCTGCCTCAGCGCGTCGACAACGTCCCGCCCCAGGAGGACGGGCAGGTTGAGCCAGAAACCGCGGCCCAGACGCCGAGCCACGACGAGCAGGCGGTTCGCGTAGACACGCCGCGTCCTGCGCCGCGCGGCCGGCTGGCTCCGGCTCGACAGCGCCCCGGCGTGCTCCGCGCGCGCCGCCGGCACCATCAGCGCGCCGTAGCCGGCCCCATGCAGCCGGTCCGCCAGCTCGACGTCTTCGTAGTAGCTGTCGAGCCGCTCCTCGAACGGCCTGAGTTCGCTGCCCGCGCCGCTCACGTCCACGAGCGCGCCACGATGGTAGATCGCCGCGGTCGCCGACACTCCGTACACCCCGATCACGGGTTCCGTCGCTTTCACCGTCTCCCCGCGGCCAGGCTGAACCGCCTGCCAGCGCCGGTTCCACGCCAGACCGGCGCCGTCGATTCGTGCAGCCTCGCCGTCGTCCTCGCCGCCAGCCATCAGGTTGATCCCCTGCGCCGCGGCCACTCGTGAAGCAGCCCCCGCGGCCTCGAGCAGCCGTCGCGCCCATCCCGCTTCAAGCACGACGTCGTCGTTCACCAGGGCGATCCAGTCGCCGCTGCCGACCGCGATGCCGTCGTTCACCGCGCGAGCGAAACCGGCGGGCCGGGGGAGTTCGACGATCCGCGGCGGCCCGTCGATCGCCCCCGGCCGAGCCGACGCGATCCGCTCGCACAGCTCGCGCAGGGCCGCCGACCCCTCTGCGTCCCCGGCGTCCGCGGCCACCGGGGCCTGCCACACGATGACCAGCTCCGACGGTGCATCGAGGTCTTGACCGTCCCGGTAGATCGACGCCAGGCAGTTTGCGAGGTGCTCCGAGACGCCGATGGTCGGTACGACGTAGGACAGCGACGGCGCTGCCCCACTGCCGGTTGCGCGGGTCCTCTGACCCGCTGCCGCCGAAGGCGGCGTTGAAACGCGCGAGGCGTCAGCCTCGTTCAGTACTCTCTTCAAGCGTCGGGTTTGCCGAGTTGAAGGGCGAAGAACAGCGTCAGTTCCACCTGCTCCGGTAGCCCGGGGTCCCGGACGACGACCAGGTCGCCCTTGCCGCAGAAGGGCGTCAGGTCGACTTCGCTCCGGTAGCGGGTGCCAAAGAACGGTTCGCCTTCGCCGGCGGCCACCCAGTGCAGCCAGGGCTTCAGGCCGGCGATGTCGCCGGTCGCGCGGGCCGACCATTCGCCGGTGTCCTCGCCGTGCCGGAGGATGGCGACCCCAGGTCCGGTACCCGCGCCCGCGTCCCCGGCGGCGCCGACGCCGATACGCGCCACGGGTTGACCGGTGGCGACCCCGCCGCTGTTGGCGACCGCCGTGTCGAGGATCAGCTTCCCGCAGCCGCCGGCAGGCGCCGTCCAGCGGGGGCTGTCCGCCGTCAGCACCTGGCGGGGCGAGTTGAGCAGCGTCCGCCGCGGCTTGAAGGCGTCCCATGCGCCGAGCGCGGCCGTCGTCAGCAGGACGGCGGCCAGGGCGAGGACCAGCACCCGCGGCGCCGACATCCTGCGGACCAGCGCGGCCGACGCGTGGGCGAGCAGGAGGATGCCGCCCAGGGCAAACCAGTGCTCGAGCCCGCCGCCGAGTCCGAAGGCGCGTAGCCGATCCTCGAGATGGGCCGGCTGGAGCCACGGATAGGTCGCCGACAGCGTCGCCAACGCGAGCAGGCCTCCCTGCAGGCAGTAGCCGAACACGGCGGCGTCGCCGCGGAGCGCGAGACTGTGCCAGGGCCCGACCGGCGGTTCCTCGGCGGACAGGCCGTCCGATCGTTTCGCGTAGAGCACGGTCCAAAGGGCGATGCCCGCCAGCAGCGCCTGCTGCGGCGGCAGGAACCGCAGTCCGGCGATGGCCAGCAGTGCGGCCGCGGCCACTGTCTGGAGGTTTCCCCTGCCGATCAGGCTCGGTGCCGCGATCAGCACCAGAGGCAGTCCGGCGAGCACTTCGGGCCAGAACGCGCCCGCGTCGACCGGTTGCCACACGGTCAGGGCGCCGGCCAGGACCAGGACGATGGCGAAGGCGAAGCGAGGCCAGGCGATCGCTGCGGCCATGGCGGCGATGAGTACCCCGAAAGCGGGTTCGCGGACCAGGACGAAACCGAGCACGGCGGCGAGCGCCAGACCGGCCGCTCCCGCCGCCGCCGGCCAGCGTTGCTCCAGGGCGCGCGCGAGGGCGTCGGCGCAGGCGGCCGCCGCCAGCACCAGGACGACGTTCGAGCGCACGCCGCCGGCGGCCAGTAGCAGAGCCGCCGTCCCCGCCAGGGCCGGAGCGCCGAAGCGAGCGAACAGCACCAGGACGGTCACCGTCGCCACGGCCGGAATGGCGACCAGGACGACCAGCAGCCTGAGCGTCGAACCGCCGAGCAGCTCTCCCTGCCGAAGGAGCAGGTTGAGCCCGATGAGCGCCGCCGCCAGCAGGACGCCCAGCCGCAACAGGCGGGCCGGTTCGAGCGAGCCGGGCGGCTCGAACAGCTCGGCGCGCCGGGCGATCAGGCTGTCGACCAGCAGTGCGCCCGGGCCGAGGCAGAGCAGGGCTCCCATCGCCGCGCCGCGGGCGGGGCCGGCGGGCGGGATGGCGACGAACGCGACCACGGCGAGGACCGGCAGGGCCAGCGCCGGTGCGCCAAACGGCCGCCGGGCCACCCCGGCCGCGGCCAGGAGAACCGTCGTCGCCGCGAGCGCCAGGTACTGGCTTTCGGCGGCTGCCTGCGGGTCGCGCTCAACGCCGGCCAGGGCGAACATCGCGAACCCCGCGAGCAGAGGCGGCAGGGCGCCTGCCAAGGTCGGCGCCGGAGGCGCGCCGGAGGTCGAGGCTGGCTCTGGGTCGGTCATCAGTTAGCGATCCTTGCCCTGAGGGACGAACGTTGGAAGACTGCCACCGCCATGTTGCCCCGAGAACTGCTCAGAAGCGAACCCGAGCGGGTTGCCGCGGCGGTCGAAGCGCGCGGCGTCGATCCCGCACTGATCGACCAGTGGACGACCAGCGACCGCCGACGCCGCGAGGCGCTCACCGAACTCGAGGAACTCCGGCATCGCCGGCGGTTGGCAGGCCAGGAGATCGGCAGGCTGAAGGCTCAGGGCGAGGCGAAGAAGGAAGACACCGAACATCTGATTCTAGAGATGACCGGGCTCAAGGTCCGCATCGACCACCTCGAGGAGGTGGTCGAGAAGGCCGAGGCGGAGTTGACCGAGGCCGCACTCCAGGTGCCGAACATCGCCCACGAGTCCGTTCCGGTGGGCGCCGACGAGTCGGTCAACCGGGTCGAGCGGATCGTCGGCGAACCGCCCCGTTTCGACTTCGAGCCCAGGAACCACTGGGATATCGGCCCGGAACTCGGCATTCTCGACTTCGAGCGCGGCGCCAAGCTGGCCGGCGCCCGGTTCGTCACCTACATGGGCTGGGGCGCGCGCCTGGAACGGGCGCTCGCCGCCTTCATGCTCGACCTTCACACCGAGGAGCACGGCTACACCGAAGTGCTGCCGCCGTTCCTGGTGAAACGGGACTGCCTGGTCGGCAGCGGCCAGCTCCCGAAGTTCGAAGAAGATCTCTTCCACGTCCAGCCGGACGAGCGCTACCTCATCCCTACCGGCGAGGTGCCTCTGGTCAACCTCCACGCCGACGAAGTGCTCGAGGAGGACCGGCTGCCGCTCAGGTACGCCGCGCTCACGCCCTGCTTCCGGGCCGAGGCGGGTTCCTATGGCCGTGACGTCCGCGGGCTCATCCGCCTGCACCAGTTCCAGAAGGTGGAGCTGGTGCAGGTGACGACGCCCGAGGCCAGCGACGAGGCGCTTGAGCAACTGACGGCTCATGCCGAGAAGGTGCTTCAGCGGCTCGAACTGCCTTACCGGGTCGTCTGCCTGAGCACCGGCGACATGGGCTTCGCCATGGCCAAGACCTACGACCTGGAAGTCTGGCTGCCGGGCCAGGAGACGTACCGGGAGATCTCGTCCTGCTCCAACGCGGAAGCGTTCCAGGCACGGCGAGTGCGAACCCGCTATCGCCCCCAGGGCGGCGGCGCCCTGCGCCACGTCCATACCCTGAACGGCTCCGGCCTGGCCGTCGGCCGCACGCTGGTCGCGCTGCTGGAGAACTACCAGACGGCGTCGGGCTCCGTGCGCATTCCCGAGGCGCTCCGGCCGTATGTCGGCGGGGTGGAGGAGATCGTGTCAGGCTAGGCGCCTGAGGTCTCGCCGGCCGTCCGGAGGGGTGGCTGAGTGGTCGAAAGCACCGGTCTTGAAAACCGGCGTAGGTAATCCCTACCGTGGGTTCGAATCCCACCCCCTCCGCCATGTTCTGACAGCGCGACCGGTGACCTACTCGCTGCCGGGCCGGGGCATGCGGTAGCCGACGCCGCGCTCGTTGAGCACGTAGGCCGGCTGGGCGGCATCGTCGCCCAGCTTGCGGCGGAGGCTCTTCACCATGGCGCGCACGAGCTTCGGGTCCTCGGTGCTCCGGGCGCGCTTGCTCCAGGCCTGGCGCAGCAGCGATTCGTACGTCACGACGCGTCCGGCGTGGCTGGAAAGCACCCGGAGCACCTCGAACTCGGTAACGGTGAGTGCCACGGACCGCCCGTCCATCGTGACCTCACGCTCCTCGTAGTTGATGGACAGGTCGCCCAGGCGGAACGGCTTGGGCTCGGCCTGTCGGCGGAGCGCCGCCCGCACTCTCGCGGTCAGCTCCGACGGAGAGAAGGGCTTGACGATGTAGTCCGCGGCTCTCGCATCCAGCGCCCGGACGATCGTCTCGTCCCTGTCGTAGACGGAGATGAAGATGACCGGCACGTCTTCCAGTTCAGGGACGGTCTCCATCAACTCGAGACCGTCCGTGTCGGGCAGTACGAGATCGAGCAGGACCAGTCGAGGTCTGTGCGTCCTGATGAGCTTGGGGAGTTCGTTGGGATCGCCGGTCAGTATCGCCGCGTAGCCCGCCTCGGAAAGCGCGTCCCGAACGCGCCGCAGCGTCTGCGGGTCGTCGTCGAGAACGAGGATGGGCGTCGCTCCGTTCCGCTTCGAGGAACGAGGTCGGCGCGAGAGAGCGCTCGGGGCGACATCGCCGGCCTCGACGGCCACCGGAAGCGTGAACGTGAACCGTGTACCGCGGTCCCCTTCGCCGCTCTCTGCCCAGATGCGGCCGCCGTGCGCCTCCACGAGTCCCTTGCAGATGGCGAGGCCGAGGCCGACTCCCTTCTCGCCGGATGCGTCCGTCTGCTTGCGGAACAGGTGAGGCAGCTTTTCCGGCGGCACGCCACTGCCGCGGTCGGTTACCGAGATGGCTACGTGGTCGTCGTCCAGTGACGCGCCAACCGTGATCGGCGATGAGTCAGGGGAATGCAGCGCCGCGTTCGACAGGAGATTGTTGAGCACCTGGACGATGCGGCCCGAGTCCGCGAGAACGAACGGAAGGTCCTCTGGCAGGTCGATGGTCAGGTTGCGCCTGCTTCCGGCCCCGGTGAAGCTGCTCCTGGCCTGATCGATGAGGCCGGCCACCTCGGCGCGCTCGGCGGAGACCGAGAGGGTGCCCGCCGCGATACGCCCCTGGTCCAGCAGGTCGGCGATCAGGTTGCGCATCTGATTCGCCTGATCGTCGATGACCCGGAAGAACTGCAGCATCTCCGCCGGATCGGGAGCCGGCGCGGCGCCCAGCACGGTGGCCGTGGAGCCCTTGATCGAGATCAGGGGCGCCCGGAGCTCATGACTGACCATGCTCAGAAACTCGGCTCGCAACCGGTCGAGCTCCTCGAGGGGCGTCAGGTCCTGCAGGGTGACGACCATCGACTCGATCGCACCCTCCTTCGAGCGTGTCGGCGTGGCGTTGACGAGCGTCGTCACGCTGCGGCCATCGGGTACGGAGAGCGTCATCTCCTCCGCGCGCACCGTTTCGGGATCGGTCCACTGCTGCGCCAGCGGAAACTCGGCCAGAGTCACTTCGCGTCCGTCGTCGCGGCGGCAGATCACGTCGTCCAGCAGCTCTTCCGGGGAATCTCCCGGTGTTCGCAGAGCGCTGACGATCCGCCGGGCTTCCCGGTTGAACGACACGGGCTTGCCGCTCTGGCCGTCGAACACGACGACACCCACCGGCGACATCTCGACGAGGGCTTCCAGATCGGCCCTTGCGCGCTGCTCGTCCCGGTGGGCGCGTGCGTTGGCGATGGCCGTGGCCGCCTGGGAGGCGAACAGGACCAGAACCTCCTCGTCGCTCTCCGTGAACTCCTGTCCACCGTCCTTGTCGGCGAGAAAGAAGCTGCCGACGTACACGTCGCGGTGGTGCAACGGCGTGCATTGCAGTGTCTGAGACCGCATCGGCGTGGAAGGGAAGCCGTGTTGCCCGACGTAGTCCTGCAGGTTCGCCAGCCTCAGTGGTTTCTGAAGATCCCGGAAGTGCGCGAACAACTGGGCACCGTGGGGCCACGCCACTATTCCATCGTGTTCTTCGGGTTCGAAGCCGGACGTGATCAGGTGCTCAGCCTGTCCTTCGTCCTCGGTTGCGATGACGCCGCGGCTCGCACCGGTCAGCGCTCGGGCGCTGTCCAGGACCTCCTGCAGGACGGTCTTGAGGTCCAGGCTGCCGCTGACGCGCATGACGGCGGCTGGAAGAGCGGAGAGACGCTCTTCCAGCACTGCGATCCGTTGCCGAAGTTCCTCGGGCTTCTCGCTCTGCACCATTGCGCGATTATGCCTTGTTCCCGATTGATCGCTCAAACATCACGACACGGTCGCTCTCGTCTAGTAAGTGTGCGGATCGATGCGCGGATCCGCGCCATGAACCTTCTCTACCCCGAGCAGCAGCAGGTCGTGCGACTCCTTCGGTGGATCGCGCTGTTCACCGGCATTCTGGCCATGTTCGCCGTGGTCTGTTCGGCGCTCTTCGTCTGGGCGTGTTCAGAGGGCATCACCATCGTCGAGATGATGGGAGAACCGTAGATTCCGGGGCTGCCCGTCCAGTGCGGCCCGGCTGTGGGGAGGGCTTATCCACCGCCGCGCGCACAGACACCATGTCGACGGGGGCGGGCGGCCCCACCTCGCGCTAACCGCAAGGGGGCCTTCGCCAGTCGAATGGCCCGCCACCGGTTTCTTGTTGTTGGTGCCCCTGGGTGCGCGTAGACTCCCTGTCGGGGCGTCGGCCTCTGTCCGGCGCAACCCATTCCGCACTTCGACCGCGCGGCGGATCCGTCCGCCTGCCACGGTCGTCGACAGTAGGGGGAGCCACCGTGGCCCAGATTCCGACCGACACCTGGCAGGCCGAGATCCGCGCCGAACTGGCCAATCTCGAGGAGATCGGCCTGGCGACGAAGCCCTCGTCCGGCGACCTGCCGAACCTGCGCGGCGTGGAGGTGCACGGGATCTCGATACCGCTGTTGCGGGCGATCGGCGGCGACCACCTGATCTACCTCGACTTCAAGCAGCGCTATGACCTGGAGCGCCGGCTTCGCGAGGCGGAAGAAGCGGGGCGCGCGGAAGTCGTCGCCGGGCTGCGCAAGTGCCGGCAGCGGACCGGCGTCCTGGTGGCCGACGTCTCCGGGCACAAGGTGACCGACGCCCTGGTCGCGGCCATGCTGCACCAGGCCTTCCTGCTCGGGGCGTACTACGAGCTCGACCTCTTCGGCGAGATCACCACGCGGCTCTTCGAGCACATCAACCAGCGTTTCTTCAAGTCGACGACGCTGAACAAGTACCTCACGATGGTCTACGGAGAGGTGTCCGAGCAGGGCAGCTTCCGCTTCTTCTCTGCCGGCCACCCGGCGCCCCTGGTGTTCGCGGGCCGTCCGGGCCGCATCGAGCACCTGCCGGAAGACCAGCTCGTCCGCTTCCCGCCGGTCGGCATGTTCGCGTCGAACGCCTACATGGACGAGCGCGTCGACCCCGGTCCGCTCGGCTACAAGCGGCCCTACGAGGTCAGCGAGGTGGAGCTGCTCGAGGCCGGCGACCTGCTCCTGCTGTACACCGACGGCTTCGCCGAGCACGGCGGCGGCCGGTATCTCGACGAACGCGCCGAGGCGCTGCTCGAGGCCGTGCGCGCCGAACCGGCGCCGGAGATCTGCGAGCGGCTCAGGACGGACCTGCTGGCCTTCGCGGCGCCCGAGGACGACATCACCTTCGTGGTGATCAAGAAGACAGCGTAGGTACAACTGGGTGCGCCGGCGTCCCCGCCGGCTTTCTGAAGAAAACGCGCGAGGCCGCCGGCCTCGCTCCTTCCTCCGCTATCGTGGAAGCCCCCACTCACAAGGAGGGCCCCGCCGATGACCAGAACCGGTCTGCCCGCTCTCGCCCTGACCGTCCTCGCCTGTGCCGGCCCGTCGGCCGACGACGCCTACGGCCCGTCCGGCGCAGGCGCCGGCGGCGCCACCTCCGCCTCGCCGGCGGACCGCGTCGCCCTGTTCGGCGACATGCACATCCACACGATGTACTCCCACGACGCGTTCATGGGCACCGTGCGAACGACGCCGGACGACGCCTACCGGTTCGCCAGGGGGGAGGCGATTCCTCATCCGTCGGGTGAATCGGTCCGGCTTTCCGGCGCGCCGCTCGACTTCCTCGCGGTGACCGACCACGCGGAGTACCTGGGCGCCCTGCCGGCGCTGATCGACCCGGACAGTCCCACCTATGGACATCCGCTGACCGAGGATCTGTTCAGCGGCGAGGGCCGCGACGCGCGGGCGCGGCTGGGAGCGCTGAGCCGGTTGCGGGAACTCGCCGCCACTGGCGACCCGATCAACGGGCCGGAGGTGCGGGCGAGCGCCTGGCAGCGGGTCATCGAGGCCGCCGAGCGCCACAACGATCCGGGTCGGTTCACTGCCCTGATCGGCTACGAGTACACGAAGGGGGTCGGTGGCCGCCACGTGCACCGGAACGTCATCTTCCGCGGCGGCGAAGCGCCGGAGTTGCCCTTCAGTTCCCTGGACGGCGACCCCGAGGATCTCTGGAACTGGCTCGACGGCCTGCGCGAGGAGGGGATCGAGGCGCTGGCGATGCCGCACAACATGAACCAGAGCGACGGCCTGGCCTTCTCCGACCGGGAAACCTGGAAGGGTGCGGAGATCGACGCGGAATTCGCTGCCAAGCGGATTCGGAACGAACCGGTGGCCGAGATCAGCCAGCAGAAGGGCACCTCGGAGGTCCATCCGTCGCTGTCGCCGAACGACGAGTGGGCCGATTTCCAGATCGTCCAGTACTACCTGGACCGGGTGAACAACACGGACCCGATCTCGGTCTTCAAGGGCGGCTACTGGCGGGACGCGCTGCTGACCGGCCTCGAGATGGAGGAGCGACTGGGCGTGAACCCCTACGCCCTCGGCGCGGTCGGCTCAAGCGACAGCCACGTCTCCGCCGGCTCCTACGAGGAGGACAACCGCTTCTCGTCGAGGACGAACACGCCCCAGGCGCGCGGCTCGGCCTACCGCGAGGAGGACGGTGGCTGGGAGAACTTCTGGACGCCGCGCCAGGCCACCCACGGCACCGGCGGCCTGGCGGGGGCGTGGGCGGACGGGAACACGCGCTCCGCGATCTTCGACGCGCTGAAGCGACGCGAGTCCTTCGCCACCTCGGGCACGCGCATCCGCGTGCGCTTCTTCGGGGGCTTCGGGCTCGATGAGGCCGTGGCGGAGGCAGCGGACCCGGTCGCCGCGGCCTACGAGCACGGCGTGCCGATGGGCGGCGACCTCGAAGGCGTGAACGACGACGCGCCGAGCTTCCTGGTCTGGGCGCTCCGCGACCCGGAGAACGCCTGGCTGCAGCGAGCCCAGGTCATCAAGGGCTGGCTGGAGGACGGCGAAGCGCAGGAGCGCGTCTACGACGTCGTTTGCTCGGACGGCCTGGAGCCCGACCCCGAGACCCACCGCTGCGACGACAACGGCGCCCAGGTCAACCTGGACGACTGCTCGATCAGCCGGGACAAGGGCGCCGTCGAACTCCGGACCACCTGGACCGACCCGGACTTCGACGCCGGCGCCCGCTCCTTCTACTACGTCCGCGTGCTTGAGAATCCGACCTGCCGCTGGTCGACCTGGGACGCGCTCAGCCTCGGCATCGAACCGAACCCCGATCTCCACGCGATCCACCAGGAACGGGCGTGGAGTTCGCCCATCTGGTACACGCCGTAGTTCCCAGTGTGGGGCTACCCGGCGGCGGTTTCCGCCTCTTCCGCCTTCTTGACCGGCTCCAGCTTGATCACCGCACCGTCCCGCTCATCGGTGATGACGTAGAGGAACTCGTCGGGGCCCTGGCGGACGTCGCGGATCCGCTTGCCGACCTCCTTGAGCAGCCACTCGCGGCCGAGTTCCTCGCCCTTCTCGCTGAAGATGAGCCGTTCGAGATGGCCGGTGTTGGGCATCCGGCCGGTCATCAGGGCGCCGGCGAAGAGGTTGCCCTTCCACTCGGGGAACGCGTCGCCGGTGTAGAAGGCGAGCCCGGAGGGGGCGATGGAGGGCAGCCAGAAGATCGCGGGTTCTTCCATGCCTTCGGCCCAGAAGCGCTCGGAGATGCGCACGCCGTTGTAGTGGCGGCCGTAGGAGACGACCGGCCAGCCGTAGTTCTTGCCGGCTTCGATCGCGTTCAGTTCGTCGCCGCCCTGCGGGGCGTGCTCGGTGGTCCAGGGCTGGTGGGTTTCGGGGTGGAGCGCGAGACCCATCTGGTTGCGGTGGCCCATCGAGTAGATCTCGGGCTTGTGCCCCTCCTTGCCGACGAAGGGGTTGTCGTCGGGCACGCTGCCGTCGAGGCGCAGCCGCAGCGTCTTGCCGGCGTGGCTGTTGGGGTCCTGGGCCAGCTTGGCGTGGCCGAAGAAGCTCTGGGTGCCGTCGACGAGGTCGGCGCCGAAGGCCCCGCCCATCGTCATGTACATGATGTTCTCGCCGGGAACGAAGGCGAGCCGGGCGGCGGCGATCGAGCCGCCCCAGGGCTCGGCGACGAACACGTCCTCGACGTCTACGAGCGAGGTGCCGTCGAGCCTGCCGCGGACCAGGGCGACGGTGCCCTCCCGGCCGGAGACCTGCCGGGTGTAGGTGAGATAGACGTAGCCGTTGTCGGCGAAGTGCGGGTGGATGGCGACTTCCATCATGCCGGCGAGGCTGCGGGCGAGGACGTCGTCGGGGACGCCGGCGATCGGCTCGTCGACGAGCACGCCGTCGCGGATCAGGCGCAGGTCGCCTCCGCGCTCAGTGACCAGCATGTCGCCCTTGGGGAGGAAGGCGAGGGACCAGGGCCGGTTGATGCCGCGGGCGACGACGGAGACCTTCACCTCGGGAATCAGGTGGGTGTTCATGATCCACGGCTCGTCCGGCAGTTCGACGCGGGCAAGGCCGCTACGGCCGCCGCCGTAGCCCGTCTGGGCGACGGCCTGGCCGGCGATGGCGGCGGCCAGGAAGAACACGGCGATCCGGGTCATTCGAGTTGCGGTCTTTCGTTTCATTGTCCGTCTCCCTCCACTTTCTCCGGCCACTCGGCTCCCTGCAGGATCCACAGCCGGATCGTCTCGATCTGCTCTTCGGTCAACTGGGTGCCGGCCTCGTACGGCGGCATCCGCATCTCCAGGAACTCCGAACTCACGCGGATGTAGAGCTCACTGTCGTTCGGGTCGCCGGGGGCGATGTTGGGGAAGCCGCCGAGGTCCTTGAAGGCCATCTCCTTGATGTCGAGGCGGAGATCCGCCTCGCGCAGGGACCTGTCCTCGCCATGGCACTCGTAGCAGAACGCTTCGAGGATCGGCTGCACGTCCCTGGCGTAGTCGACCTGCTCCTCGTCCTGTCCGCCCACCGGCGGTGCGCCGGCCGCGCCGGCGACCAGCAGCGCGAGAGCCAAGGCCAACCGGGGACGTGTGTTCATGCGTTCTCTTCCTTTCAAACCGAGAGACCCGCGCCGCCTCAGCAGTCTGGACTAGAGCCGGCAACGGGTCTCGGCTACAGTCTAGTCCCTTCCCGGCGGGTACTCCCGGAACTACAGCGATGAAGTCTGGAGCGAGGATCATACGGCCTCTGGCGGCGACGATCGCGGCGGTGGCCGTTCTGGGCTGCGGCGGCGGTTCCGCGGGCGGTCCGGCGCGCGCCGACTGGCCGATGTACCGCGGCGACGCCGCGGGAACCGGGTACTCGCCGCTGGCCGAGATCACGACTGCCAACGTCGGCAGCCTCGAGCCGGCCTGGAGCTTCGCGCTCGCCTCTTCGCCCGCGGGCGAGGGTGCGGTGGGCGATCCCGGTCGGCCGGCGCGCTCCCAGGCGACGCCCATCGCGGTGGACGGCGTGCTCTATCTGCCGGCGGCCGCCGCGGTGGTCGCGCTCGACGCGGCGACCGGAGAGGAGGTCTGGCGCCACACGGTGGCGGACGGCGCCCCGTCGCGACGGGGCGTTTCGTACTGGCCGGGCGGCGGCGCGGACGCGGCGGCGCCTCGCATCGTGTTCTGCGCCGGCGCGCGGCTGATTGCGCTCGACGCGGCCACCGGGGCGCCGGCGACGGAGTTCGGCGATGGCGGCGCGGTGGACATCGGCGTCCCCTACAACTCCGTGCCGCTGGTCTGGGAGGACATCGTCGTAGTCGGCGCGAACACGCCGCCGGGAACCGCGGGCGGCATCGGCAACGCCCGGGCGTTCAGCGCCGTCACCGGCGAGAAGCTCTGGGAGTTCAACTCCGTGGCCCGGCCGGGCGAGGTCGGCCACGAGACCTGGGAGGGCGAGAGCTGGCGTGGTCGCCTGGGCGGGAACGCCTGGCCCTTCTACTTCACGGTCGACGAGGAACGGGAGATCGTGTTCCTGCCGCTCGCCGCGCCGATTCCCTTCGCCTACGGCGGCGACCGGCACGGCGCCAATCTGTTCGCGAACGCCGTGGTCGCCGTCGACATCCGGACCGGTGAGTATCGCTGGCACTTCCAGACGATCCACCACGACATCTGGGACCACGATCCGCCGGCGCCGCCGGTGCTGTTCGAGGTCGAGCGGGGCGGCGAGACGATCGACGCCCTCGCCGTGACGACGAAGTCCGGCTACCTCTTCGTCCTTGGCCGCGAGGACGGCGAGCCGGTCTTCGGCGTCGAGGAGCGGCCGATGCCGCCGAGCGAGGTGCCCGGGGAGCAGACCCACCCGAGCCAGCCGATTCCGAGTGTGACGCCGGCATTGGGGCGAGTCGGCTACGAGGCGGAGGACCTGGTGACCGCCGACGACACGACCGCCGAGCATGCGGAAGCCTGCGCCGAACTGGTCGAGAGCGCCGGACCACTTCACAACGCGGGCCCGTATACGCCCTGGATGCACCGTGAGGCCGAGGATCGCGGCGCCACCCTACTGTTCCCGGGCCTGGCCGGCGGGCCGAACTGGGGCGGCGTCGCCTTCGATCCGGCGACGCGCCGGCTGCTCGCCTTCAGCCAGGACGTCGGCACGATGGGCTGGGTCGAGGAGGACACGGAGGCCGATCTTGCGACGTACGTCCTGCGAGTGGCCCGGCCGTTCTCCTTCGCGGTCCGCATCGGCGACGTGTCCTGGCCGTGCCAGAAACCGCCCTGGGGAACGCTGACCGCGGTCGATGCCGATACCGGCGAAGTCGCGTGGCGGCGGCCGCTCGGCGTCACCGAGGGACTGCCGGCGGAGAGGCGGGAGACCGGCCGCCCGGGCCGCGCTTCGGCGATCGTCACCGCCGGCGGGCTCGCCTTCATCGCCGCGACCGACGATCGCCGCTTCCGGGCGCTCGACGTGGAGACCGGCGAGGAACTGTGGTCGGCGGAGCTGCCGCTCCTGGGCAACGCGAACCCGATGACCTACCTGGCAGCGGACGGCCAGCAGTACGTGGCGGTGACGGCGACGGAAGAGCTGGTCGCGTTCCGGTTACCGTAGAGTTCCGACGATCATGTCGACACACGACGAAAGCACGGGTCCGGAGGGCTATGACCAACCCGCAGTCGAGGCCTGGATCGCCGACCACGTCGACAGCCTGGCGCCGCCCCTCCAGTGGACCCGGCTTCAGGGCGGACACTCGAACCTGACCTACCGGATCGACGACACGGAGGGCCGCGCCGCGGTCATCCGCCGGCCGCCGCAGGGCAAGCTCCTGCCCAAGGCGCACGACATGAGCCGCGAGTGGGCGCTGATCTCGGCGCTCGGACCGACCCCGGTGCCGGTGCCGCCGGCGATCGCCTTCTGCGAGAGCCCGGACGTCACCGGCGCCTGGTTCTACGTGATGGGCCTGGTCTACGGCCGGCCGCTCTACAGCTCGGCCCACACCGAGGAGTGGGTGCCGCGGGAGCGCCGCCCGAAGCTGGCGCATTCGTTCATCGACGTCCTGGCCGAACTCCACGCCGTCGACCCGGACGAGGTCGGCCTCGGCGAGCTCGGCAAACGCGACAGCTATGTCGGGCGGCAGCTTCGCACCTGGTACCGGTCGTGGACGGCGTCCGTCGAGCCGGCGCAGCTCGACGATCCCCGGGCGCACGAGCTGCAGCGCTACTTCCTCGAGCACCTGCCGGACCAGGGGCCGGCGCGGGTCGTCCACGGCGACTACGGGCTGCACAACTGCCTGGTCGGGCCGGACTCGACGATTGCCGCCGTCGTCGACTGGGAGATCTCGACCCTCGGTGATCCGCTGGCCGACCTGGCCTACGCGATGAACCAGTGGATGCCGGTGACCGACACGATGCCCACCGGCGCCGGCGGCGCCACCGCGGCGCCCGGTTTCCCCGCGCGCGAGGAACTGCTGGACCGCTACGCGGAGCGGACCGGCCGCGACCTCTCGAATCTCGACTACTACGTCGGCTTCAACCGATGGAAGTCGGCGGCGATCGTGCACGGCGTGTATGCCCGCTACATGGAAGGCAAGAAGAGCACTGCGGGCGTCGACCTGCCCGAGATGCGCCAGCGCATCGTGCGGACGCTCGACCTGGCGGAAGAAGCGGTCAACCGTCTCTGACCGAACTCACATTCAGGAGGAGAGTGGCATGAGAAAGCGAAGACCAAGCCGGCGCGCTTTCCTCGGACTCGCCGGCGCCGCCGCGGCGAGTTCGCTCCACCCCGCTGCGCGTGCCCAGACGCCAGGCGCCATCCGCGATCTCGGCGAGACCCCCACCGAGTACGGCAAGCGATCGCCGTTCGAGGACTCGAAGCGCTGGAGCCGGGCCCCCGACGCCACGGCGTCGTCCTCGAACACGCCGCTTGCCGACCTGGAGGGCATCGTCACGCCATCCGGGCTCCACTTCGAGCGCCATCACACGGGCGTGCCGGCGATCGACCCGGACACCCACCGGCTCACGATTCACGGGCTCGTCGACCGTCCGCTCGTCTTCACGATGGACGACCTCGTGCGGATGTCCTCGGTGTCGCGTTTCCACTTCATCGAGTGCTCCGGCAACAGCGCCCGCGAGTGGTCGCCGGCCGGCGCGCCGAACGTGCAGTTGAGCCACGGCCTGGCGAGCTGCAGCGAGTGGACCGGCGTGCTGCTGGCCGACCTGCTGGACGAGGTCGGAGTCAAGCCGGAGGCGAGCTGGGTCGTCGCGGAGGGCGCGGACGCGGGGCTGATGAGTCGCAGCGTGCCGCTGGAGCGAGCGCTCGACGACGTGATGATCGCCTATGGCCAGAACGGCGAGGCGGTCCGGCCGGAGCAGGGCTACCCGCTCCGGCTTCTGGTGCCTGGCTGCGAAGGCAGCATCAGCGTCAAGTGGTTGCGCCGGATCGAGGTCGCCCACATGCCCTCGATGGCCCGCGACGAGACGTCGAAGTACACGGACCTACTGCCGGATGGCAAGGCGCGCCAGTTCACGCTGGTCATGGACGCGAAGTCCGTCATCACCCGGCCCTCGGGCGAGCAGAAGCTGGACCGCCCCGGTTTCTGTGAGATTCGCGGCCTGGCCTGGTCCGGCCGCGGCGCGATTTCCCGCGTCGAGGTTTCGACGGACGGCGGCCACTCGTGGACGGATGCCGAACTCGAGGGGCCGCGCCTTGCGAAGGCGTTCACCCGCTTCCGCTCGCCCTGGCGCTGGGACGGCGGCCGGCACGTATTGATGTCCCGGGCCACGGACGACACGGGCTACGTTCAGCCGACCCTGGCGGCGCTGCTCGAGGCGAGAGGCAGGTCGACGATCTACCACAACAACCGGATCAAGGCCTGGGAGGTCCAGGAGTCGGGCGAGGTGACGAATGCCGAGGCTTAGGGGCTCGCTTCTCGCTGGGTGCGCGGGTCCTCTGACCCGCTGCCGCCGAAGGCGGCGTCGAAACGCGCGAGGCGTCAGCCTCGCTCCTTTCTGCGCCGTCCTCCTCCTTCTCGCCGTGCCAGTTACCCACGCTGCCGACGAATCGGAGCGCACGGGTCTCGGCCACGAAGCCACCGCCGAAGAACTAGGTGCCGCCGGCTACACCGTCTTCCCCGACGGCAAGGGTCTGCCCGAAGGCCGCGGCACTGTCAGCGAGGGCAAGGCCGTCTACCAGCAGTTCTGCGCCGCCTGTCACGGCCGGAACGCCGAAGGCGACGAGGCCGCGGCGCTCGTCGGCGGCCGCGACAGCCTGACCTCAGAGCGGCCGCGGCGCACGGTCGAGAGCTACTGGCCGTACGCCACGAGCCTCTGGGACTACATTCGCCGCTCCATGCCCTATGAGTCGCCGGGCTCGCTCAGCGACGACGAGATCTACGCCGTCGTCGCCCACCTGCTGCACCTGGGAGGCATCGTCGGCGCGGACGCGGTACTGGACCAGGAGACCCTGCCCGGGGTCGAGATGCCGAACCGCGACGGCTTCGTGCCGGACGATCGGCCGGATACCAACTAGTCGACGAGGCCCGCGTAGTCCTCGCCGACCGGGCACACGATCTGGCAGCTCTGGCAGCCGGTGTAGGCCCCCTGCCGTTGCACGGTGAGGTTGTAGAAGATCTGCTGCGTTGCCGGGCTTTCGGCGATCTCGACCGCCTCGGCGGCGGACTTCGACGCGAACAGGTCGGCGAGGTGCTCGACCATCCGGTCGGGACCGAACGGTTGGCAGGCCCGGGCGCAGGCTTCGGCCTCGAGTCCGCGGACCTCCGCCAGCGGTGCGCCGTCCTGCGCTGAGTCCGGAATGGCCGCGACGGGGCAGACTTCGGCGCAGCGGCCGCATTCCTCCGGGCCGGGGCAGAGGTCCTTTTCCAAGGGCTGCCCGCAGTCGACCGCTGCATCGGTCAGGACTCCCGCAAGGAACACGCGCGGTCCGTACTCCGGCGTCAGGATCATCTCGTTCAGACCGAGCGTGCCCAGGCCTGCCGCGGCCGCGGCCTGCCTCAGGAGCAGGGAGCCCTGGCCGCCCGGTCCGGCGTAGGCCATCGGCTGGCGCCGCAGGTCGGGGATCGCCGCCGAGAGGATGCAGGCGATCGCGTCACGCTGCTCCAGCCAGTAGGCCAGCCCGCCGGCGGCCTCCTCGAGATGGCGTGCCACGCGGCCGACGGCGTACTGGCGGAACGCGGCGTCGGGCGAGCGGGCGACGCCGGTCGGGTAGCGCTTGGCGAGCACGACCAGCCGCGTGAGGTAGGTCGAGAGCTGCGACGGCTTGTCGTAGTCCGGGGCCTCCGTCTCGAGTTCCTGCCAGGAGCAGAAGCCGACCAGATCGATGCCGAGGGTCTTCGCCCGGGATCGGATCGCCTCGGCGTCGATGGCCGGACCCGCGCCGTTGCCGCCCGCCGGAGCGCTCATCCGCCAAGGTGTACCAGGTGGTCGAAATCGCGGTCGCGGATGTACTCGGGGTCGCGCTCGCCGGGCGGGCCGCGGAAGACGAGTTCGTGTTCCTCGTCGCCGCGGATGTGCACCACGCTGCCAGGCGGCAGGTCCTGCCGGCGGTAGGGGATGCGCATGATCTTGCGGATGTCCTGCGACCCGACCGGGCAGATGTACATGCACTCGAAGCAGGCGGCGAACGCTCCGCGCTTGCTGTTCGTGGCGAGGAAGAAGTCCCGCCAGTAGCGGTTGTCGAGCACCTCGGAGAGGTCGAGGTCGACCTCGGCGCCGAGCAGCTTGCGCAACACGACGTAGAGCGAGCGGATGCTGATCCGCATCGCCGCCTGCGAGCAGCCCCGCTGGTCGAGGTCCCGAATGTCGTTGACGCTCTCTTCCTTCGCGGCCCTGAGCGGAATCGCCTTGGGCGGGCAGATCACCGCGCAGCGGCCGCAGCGAAGCCCCGGGCATAGGTCGCGGTCGAGCGGCGCGTCCGGCTCGAGGTCGGCGTCGGTGATCAGCGCGCCCAGGTAGACGCGGGAGCCGTACTCGGGGGTCAGGAAGTTCAGGTTGAGGCCGACGTGACCGAGTCCCGCGAACTCGGCCGTCCACTTGAGGTCGAGCAGGCCCGCTCCGGTCCACTTGAGGTCCAGGTCGGCGTACTCGCCGGAGACGGGCAGCGCGCAGTGGCCGCGCTCCTCAAGCCACTCCGCGATCTCCCAGGCGGTCTCCTCGGCCGAGTCGAGCGCCAGGTGCGAGTTCGTCGACTGGGTCGCCACGTCCTGGAGCGCCATCGCGCCGGTCAGCAGGTGCTTGGTGACGACGACGATGCTCTTCATTCCCTCGCAGAGATAGTCGGGCACCTGGCCGCTCTCGACAGCGGCGGTGTAGGCGGCGACGTCAGCGACGCCGACCGAGTCGGCGCCCCGCTCGAAGGCGTAGCGGGCGAGGTCCTGCTTCAGGTTCGGGCTCACTACCGCTCCTGCTCCCAGGTCGTGCGGCGTCGCATCTGCGGCCCGAGGTTCTCGATCTCGACGAGGCCGTCCGCCTCGCGGCGCGGCAGGCGGTCGGGCAGGTCGTGGCGGCGATGGGCGGACGTGTGCAGGCGCTCGTAGTCGCGGCCGACGGGACACACCTGGACGCACTCGCTGCAGCCGGTGAGCGCCGCCTCCTTCATCATCGCCATCTCGGACCAGATCTCGCCGGACTTGCGGCCGCGCATCCGCTGCCACATCTCGTCGCCGGTGCGGGCGTCGAAGATCGACGCGAGGTGGTCGCTGAATGCCTCGAAGCCGAACGGCTGGCAGCTCCGGGCGCAGGCTCCTTCGTCGAGGCCGCGGATCGAGGCGACGTCGGCATCTCGGGGGGCGCGTCTTGGGATTGCGTCGGCGGGACAGATCGCTGCGCAGCGGCCGCACTCCTCGAGGCCGAGGCAGAGCTCCTCGTCGAGTTCGGATCCCGGTGGGACCTCGGCCGAGGTCAGGACACCCGCGAAGAAGACGCGCGGACCGTACTCCGGCGTCAGCACCATCCGGTTCAGGCCGAGCGTGCCTAGTCCGGCGAGCACCGCGCCCTCGCGCAGCAGCGGCGAGCCCTGGCCGGCGGGAAGCAGGTCGCCCGGCGTCCTCTTCTCGAAGTCGAGCGATGCCGGCGAGACGGGCAGGGCGAGAGCGCCTCGACGTTCGAGGTCGAAGGCGATCCGCTCGGCGGCGAACTCCAGGGCGCGGAGGGTGCGGCCACCGGCGAGCTGCTTGCTGGGCAGGTGTTTCGCCCAGAGCACGCCGCGGAGGGTGCGCTTGCCGAGGACGATCAGGGTGCGGGCCTCCGGGCTCAGCGTGGAAGGCCGGTGACGCGCGTCGAGGCGCTGCTCGAGATCGGTCGTCGAGGCGTAGCCGATCAGGTCGATGGCGAGATCTGTTGCCGTCGCTTCGACCTCGGTCGACACGTGCTCGTCGCCGTTTGTGGTGCCTTCGCTCAAGCGCACTCGGCGTTTACGGTAGCGGCATCTGCTCGCTTTCGACCTCCCGCGCCTGGTCGAAAGCGGCGACCGGTTCGTCGCTGCGAACCTGCTCGAGCCAGTAGACGCCGTCGAACTCGGCTGTGTTGCCCCGGGTGCCGGCGAAGTCGATGTCGCCGTCGCCGTCCAGGTCGCGGGCGACGAAGCTGTCGAACATGCCGCGCTTGCGGCGTGAGATGTCGTGCCGGGTCCACTCGCCGTCGATGTCGCCCGGGTTCTCGAACCAGGCGAGCCGCCCGAGCGGCGTGTCGGGCTCGACCTCGCCGTCCTCCGCCCGGCCGCTGCGGCTGTAGGCGCCGGACATGGTGTCGAGGTCGCCGTCGCCGTCGATGTCGGCGAAGGCGAAGCCGACGAGGTTGTCGGGCGTGAGGCGGCCGATCGGCCGCAGCCGCCAGGAGTCGGCCGGATCCGCGGGTCGCTCCAGCCAGACCAGCACGCCGCCGAACTCGACCGTCGCCAGGTCCAGTAGGCCGTCGCCGGACAGGTCGACGAAGGCCATGTTGAAGCCGTTGAGCAGGGCACCGGTAGACGGCGCGTTCGGCGGCCGGGAAGTGTCCTCGGCGGTCGTCGTGCCGTCGATGTTGATCGAATGCTCGACGAGGTCGACGCCGCCGTCGCCGGCGCTGCGGTTCTCGAACCAGAAGATGCGACCCTCGCCGGTCGAGCCGCCGACGATGTCCGTGTCGCCGTCGCCGTCGAGATCGACCGTCTGCGAGTTGATCGGCCAGATCACCCGGACGATCTCGTGCTCGACCCAGTCGCCGGAGATCGCGTCGGCGGTCGTGTCGAACCAGGAGATCGCGTGCTTCTCCGTGGTCCGCCGATCCGGGTTCTGCGCGCCCTTGTTCGGGGCGACGACCTCGGGTCGGCCGTCGCCGTCGAGGTCGCCGGCGAACACGCGGATGTAGGAGCCGCGGTCCTTCGTGACTGCCGGAATCACCCGCGGCCAGTCGCCGCTACGGAGGGCGGCGGTCGCCTCCTCGCTGGCCGTGCCGGGGTTCTCGAAGTAGATGAGATGGGCCAGCTCGCAGGCGGCGACGACATCGAGATCGCCGTCACCATCGAAGTCGGCGATCGCGACGTCCTCGGCGGCCGCGGCTTCGTCCCCTTCGGCGAGGGTGGCCAGGTTCCAGGTGTCCGGATCGGGGCCGCCGAAGGCCAGGCGGACGTGGCCCTGGCCGACGTTGCCGTACTCGGTGTCCGACTCGTGGACCGAGACGATGTCGAGGTGGCCGTCGCCGTCCAGGTCCGCCATCTCGAGTCCGTCGCCGCCGCGGATGGGCACGCCGGAGGTCGCGACGTCGTCGATGATGTGCTCGCGCCACGAGATCCACTGGCCGTCGGCGGACTGGGCGCGAGTGGGTGTGTCGGCTACGAGGCTGGAGGTCGCAGGCTCGGTGGCGGACTGGCAGGCCGGCAGCGCCAGGGCAAGGGCAACGATGAGAGAGGCCGATCTCATGGCCGGTACCAGATCGGCGACGACCAGGCGCGTTCCTGGATCGTTGGCGGCAGGCCGGGCCGTGGCTCGACGCCCGCGCGGATCGCGTCCCAGGTCGACCAGCGGCAGGTCGGGTTCTCGAGCACCCGCAGGTAGTAGACCGCCCGCTGGCCGGGATCGAACCCCGGGTCCTCGAACACGGCGTGGAGCTCGGCGGCGCCGAGGTCCTCGGAAATGCTGCAGTCGGACAGGTCGACGGTGGCGCCGTTGTCGGGGCAGCGCGCCGGGTCGCCCGACGGCGTGCCGCCGTCGGAGCAGGCGACGTCGATGACGGTTTCGTGCGCCTCGCCGCCGTCGACCCAGCCCTTGACGACCTGGAGCCGCTGCAGGCCGGCGCCCTCCGGGTCGCCCGCGGCCCACAACAGCAGTTTCGGCGCTCGCTTGCCGTCCGCCAGGAGCTCGCCGCCCATCGCGACGCCCTGCTCGTAGGCCCTGGCGATCAGGTCGGGGTCGTCGGCGAGTCCCGCGTCGAAGTCGTAGCCGCCGAAGAACCGCACCTGGATCCGCGGCCCGGTCGTCGCGAACGTCTCCTTGCGCCGGAACGCGTCGTAGATCGAGTCGCGCGTGTTCTGCTCGGCCCAGACTCCGGTCAGGCCGGAGGCGCCCCACATCTGGAAGTAGGTCTGGGCGTAGGCGGGGGAGCCGTCCGGGTTCGGTTCGTCGAGCGGCACGGAGCCGCGAAGCTGCGGCGTGCCGTCCCGCCTGCCGACCTTGCTGTGGTAGTTGTCCTCGTCCGGCGTGCCGCCGGCGTTGTGGCTGTCCGTCGCGCCGACCAGGCCGAATCGGAAGGGGTTGAAGCCCTGGGTCTCCTCGAGCAGCAGCCCGTCGAGGTAGGCGGTGCGCACGTAGCTTCCCTGGGGTTCGCTCGGGAGGGTGCTGCTCACCCGGAAGGGCATGATCTCGAAGGCGGCCCACTCGTCGTTCGGCGACAGCATCGGATGGACCTCCGACGTGCCCTTGACCTGGGTCACCTCGACGATCGGCTCGTTGCGCATCCGCGTCTCGGCGTACTCCGCGTCGAGCCGGGCGCCGCCGAACGTCAACAGCCTGAACATGTTGCCGTTACTGCCGTTCGAGTTGTGGGGAATGGCGAGCGCTTCGACGCCGTTGTCGCGGAGGTTGTCGAGCCAGGCCCACAGATCCTCCGGGTTGTCCGAGTCCATCGCCGAGAACGGCACCTCCGGCGCCTCGCTGCCGCGGAAGATCACGTTGCGGTGGAGGTTGCCCGTGTCGGCGGCGGTGGTGGTGTATTCGTAGCCGATGAAGGTTGTGAAGGCGCCCGGGTCGTTGTGGCGCTCCGCGGACTCAACGATTCTCAGCCAGGCGGTACGGTTCGCCTTGCGCCCGTCGATCTTGTGGAACTCGCCGTCGCGGTAGGCCTGGAGCCCGCGCTGGAAGCCCTCGGAGGGCCCCAGTTCGCGGAGTTCCCTGGCCAGCGGCACCTGGTACAGCGGGTCGTTGGGGTCGTCCATCGCCGGCAGCACGCCGAGCAGGATGCCGTGGTCGGTGACCGCCTGGAAGTCCAGGGGCCGGCGGAGCTGCATCGTGTGGCCGGCGGGATGAACGAGCGGCGCGCCGCGGGCGAAGCGGTAGGCGTCGTCCGGGGTGGCCCGCACGTCGAAGATGTACGCGTCCATCGAGAAGCGGGTGTGGACGTGCAGGTCGCCGAAGTAGGCATCGCGCAGCGGATTGGGCTGCGGCGCGGTTGCCTGGTCGAGCGCGTCCGGGCCGTCGTCGGTGTCGCCGGCGGGGCTCCCGCAGCCGATGAGGAGGGCGGGGAGGAGCACGGTGAGGGCCGCAGGGCGGTTCCATCTCATGGAGGGATCTCTCGAACGTGGTTGGGAGTAGGATGCAGAGTGTACTCCTCAGGCAGAAACGAGAAAGATGAGCGGAAACCGGGGCAACAAGGTGATCTGTCTCGTGCCGCCGGGTCCGCGTGACCGGATCGCCCGGTTTCCGGATCACTGGGAGGCCTGCTTCGTCCACCGGAACGACGACCTGACCGCCGAGCTGACGGAGGGCGCTCGCGCCCTGCTGACCACGCACCCCTACCTGGTGGGAAGGGCCGAACTGGAACTCCTGAACGGCGTGGAGCTGATCCAGCAGGTCGGGGTCGGCGTCGACAACATCGACGTCGACGCGGCCCGGGAACTCGGTGTCCCGGTGTGCAACGTACCCCAGGCGAACGCCGTGTCGGTGGCCGAGTACGTGATCATGGCGTGCATCTTTCTCTTGCGACGCATGGCGGACGCGACGGCGGCCCTGCGCCGGTTCGAGAACCCCTACCCGTCCCTGTTCGCCCGGGGCAGCAACGAGGTACGTGGCAAGAAGCTGGGACTCGTCGGTTACGGGGCGATTGCGCACGAAGTGGCGAAGCGGGCCCTGGCGCTCGAGATGGAGTTGCTCTCGGCAAGCGCTCCGGAGCGCGAGCGGGAGCGCGGGCTGGAGCCGGGCGCCGGCGAACGTGAGCTCGGCGTCGTCCGGCTTCCGTTCGAGCAGTTGCTGCGGGAGGCCGACGTGGTCAGCGTCCACGTACCGCTCACCGGCGCGACGCGGGATCTGATCGGCGCTTCGGAACTCGCGCTGATGAAGCCTTCGGCGTTCCTGGTCAACACGTCGCGCGGCGGCATCGTGAAGGAGGACGATCTCGCCGACGCGCTGGCGAAGGGCCGGATCGCCGGAGCCGCCATCGACGTCTTCAGCGTCGAGCCGATTCGGGCGGACAACCCGCTGCTCGGCGCGCCGAACGCCTTTCTCTCTCCCCACAGCGGCGGCAGCACGAACGAATGCGTGATAAACGCGATCCGGGAGAGCATCGCCAACATCAACCGCGTCCTGCGCGGGGAGGAGCCGCATCATCGTGTCTGCTGACGGCGCATCGGGCCACCTGATCGAGGCGAAGGAGGTGCCGCGTCCCGACGCGCAGCGCGGCTACATCGAGATCTTCGAGCAGCTCTGCAAGGGCTGCGACCTCTGCATCCCGGCTTGCCCGGTGCGAATCATCGAGCCCGGGCAGGGCGCCAACATGATGGGCTGGCGGCCGGTGATCGTGGAGGCGGACCTGATGAAGTACTGCATCGGCTGCAACCTCTGCGCGATGGTCTGCCCCGACCAGGCGATCGAGGTGTTCCGCTTCGACCAGCCGCTCCCGCACGAGGAACTGCCATGAGCGAGCAACCCTTCGTGCCGCCGATCGGCAAGCCGACGATGGGCGCCCACGCGATGGGCATCGGCGCGATGGCCGCGGGCCTCGACTACTTCGCCGGCTACCCGATCACGCCGCAGACCGAACTGCTCGAGTACGTCGCCGAAGCCCTGCCCGAGCAGGGCGGCGTCTTCCAGCAACTCGGCGACGAGATCTCGAGCGTGATGGCGGTGTTCGGTGCCGCCGCCTGCGGCAAGCGGGCGATGACCGCGTCGGTCGGCCCGGGGCTGACCCTCATGATCGACGGCCTGACGAACGCCGCCGGGGCCGAAACGCCGATGGTGCTGGGGGCGCTCACTCGCGCCCATGTGGGCGTCTCGGGCGGTCTCTATCCGGCGCAGTCGGACATCCGCATGCTCCGCGGTCTCGGCAACGGCGACTACCAGTTGCCTTTGTTCGCGCCGTCCACGATCACCGAGACGGTGCAGCTCACGGCCGAGGCCTTCGACGTGGCCGACCTCTACAGCATCCCGGCCGTGGTCTGCATCGACGGCAAGATGGCGAACATGATCGAGACGCTGCAGCCGTTCGAGGTGCCGGAACGCGACCTGCCGGACAAGAGCTGGGCGCTCGACCGTTCCCTGCGCGAGAAGCGGCGGGTCGTGGGCGCCGCCCGGACCCCCGAACTCGACACGATGGTCTGCTACGAGATCCAGCACAAGCTGGAGCGGATGCGCGCGGAGGAGACGCGCTGGGACAGCTACCGCTGCGACGACGCGGAGTTCGTCGTCGTCGCCTACGGGATCATGGCCCGGATCGCGAAGGAGGTCGTGAAGCAGGCCCGCGAGGAAGGGATCAAGGTCGGCCTGTTCCGGCCGGTCACCCTGTTCCCGTTCCCGGAAGCGCCGCTCGGGGAGCTCGCCTCCCAGGTCCGCGAGGTCTTGACCGTCGAGATCAACTTCGGCCAGGTCCTCACCGATGTGCGCCTTGCCGTCGCCGGCCGGTGTCCTGTTCAGTTCTTCGGACAGCCGGCTCTGGCAATCCCGGCCCGGGCCGTGCTCGCGGCGATCCGTCAGATGACCGCCGGGCAACCGGTGGAACCCCGGGGCTTCCATGACGTCCATCCGACCGCCTTTCACCTCGCCGACACCCATCCGCCGGCGAGGAAACAGATGCTCGACCAACTCGCCGCCCGGCGCGGACAGGAGGGCGCCCAGGCCATGCTCGACAACCTGCTCGGCATCCGCAAGAACACCGTGATCCCGGAGGTCGGACGTGAGTGAACCAGCCGCCCGCGCGCCGGCCCGCTACACGCCTCCGGAGGGCGTCGAAGCGCGCAAGATCTCGCCGCAACTCGATGTCCACACCGGGCTGCCGTCGTCCTGGTGCCCCGGTTGCGGGCATGGCTCGGTGAGCCAGATCCTCTGCGACCTGGTGACCGAGCTCGACCTGGCGGAGAAGACGATCCTGGCGCTGGGCGTCGGCTGCGGCTCGACGATCGCGGCGCAGATGGAGGTGAACACCGTGCTCTCGCCGCACGGCCGCGCCAGCGACACGGCGACCGGCGTTTCCCGCATGGCGCCCGAGCGGATCGTCGTCCAGTACTCAGGCGACGGCGATGCCTGCGGCATCGGCCTGGCGGGCCTGATGCACGCCTGCAACCGGCGCGAGAACTTCATCGTCGTCATCTACAACAACAACGCCTACGGCATGACGGGCGGCCAGATGGGCCCGACGACGACGAAGGAGGTGCCGACGACCACCTTCCAGGGTGGCCGCGACGAGGAGGTCATGGGCTATCCCATGGACATCATCAAGACGCTGGAGCACTTCCCCGGCGTCGTGTACGCGGGGCGTTGCGCGTTGACTTCGGGTGTTCGCTACCGCGAGGCGAGCCGGATGATCCGGCGCGCGTTCGACATCCACCTCGCCGGCATCAAGGGGATGAAGGTCATCGACTGTCTCGGCAACTGCAACGTGAACTGGAAGGGCGGCGGCGTGACCTTCACGCCGGAGAGCTCGAACCAGTTCATCGAAGACCAGATCATGAAGTACTTCCAGATGGGTGAGGCGACGGTGCCCGAGGGCTACCCGCCGATCCGGGTCCGATGAGCGTCGACGCGAGTCCGACCGGGGGCATCGTGGAGCGTGTCGGCGGCGCCGGCACCGGCGGCGCAGGGCTCCTGACCTGCCTCAAGACGCTCGGCTACGCGGCGGCCGCGAAGGGCTGGCACATGGCCTACACCTCCGACTACAACCCGGAGACCCGTGGCGGCCTGGTCGAGGGCACGGTCGTCCTCTCGAGCGACGAGCCGATCGACAACCCGGTGATCGAGACCTACACCGCGGTGCTCGCGTTCGACCACGCCGGCTACCTGTCGTACGGCCCGGGCGTCGAACCCGGCGGGCTCATCCTCTGGGACAGCTCCCGGGTCCGGAACCCACCGGCGCTCGAAGGCGTCCGTTCGTACGGCGTTCCCGTCTTCCAGTTGGCCCGCGACGGCGGCGCGCCCGGCCTGGCCAACATGGGCATGCTCGGGCTCTACAACCTGATCGTCGGCCATTTCACCATCGATGAGCTGCTCGCCGGCATGGAGGACTACCTGCCGGTGTGGCGTCACAAGCTGCTACCGGGCAACCGGGCGGTGCTCGAGGCCGTGTCGCAGATCGATCCGGAGGAATACCGTGTTGCGTAAACACTTCGTACTGGCGGCGGTCCTCGTCGCCGCACTCGGCTGCGCCGCGGAGCCGGCCACCGAACAGGCAAGCCGCCCGCCCAACGTCGTCTTCATCCTCGCCGACGACCTCGGCTACGGCGACGTCGGCATCTACGGCAGCGAGATCATCGACACCCCGAACATCGACGAACTCGCCCGCGGCGGCGTCCGCTTCGAGGCCGGCTACGTCACCGCGGCCGTCTGCAGCCCGTCCCGGGCCGGCCTGATGACCGGCCGCTACCCGCAGCGGCAGGGCTACGAGTTCAACCCGTCGGGACGGGACTACGGCCTGAACCCGGACGAGACGACGCTGGCCGAGGTCATGCGCTCCGCCGGTTACGCGACCGGCGCCGTCGGCAAGTGGCAGCTCGGCTGGGGCGACGGCAAGCACCCCCTCGACCGCGGCTTCGACGAGTTCTTCGGCATGCAGAGCGGCACGATCTACATTGAGCCGTCCGCCGAAGGGGTCGAGAACTGGAGCCCGCTGCCGCTCGCCGAGGTGCGGGAGCGCCCCATCTTCCGCGGCCGGGAGGTCGTCGAGGAGAGTGAGTACCTGACGGAGGTCTTGACCCGCGAAGCGCTCGATTTCATCGACCGGCACCACGACCGGCCCTTCTTTCTCTACCTCGCCCACTACGCGCCGCACACCCCGCTGCAGGCGACCGCGAAGTACATCGACCGCTACCGGCACATCGAGGACCCGAGGGTGCGCATCTTCGCGGCCATGGTCTCGGCCGTCGACGACAGCGTGGGCGAGGTCAGGGCCCGGCTGCGGGAGCACGGCGTCGAGGACGACACCCTGATCGTCTTCCTCTCCGACAACGGCTGCGCCTTCTACCTCCAGGGCGGGTGCACCAACGGTCCGCTCAGCGGCGGCAAGCGCTGGTTCTTCGAGGGCGGCATCCGCGTGCCCTTCCTGCTGAACTGGCCGGCGGGCGTGGAGCCGGGACAGGTCTACGAGCCGGCGGTGTCGTCGCTCGACCTGCTGCCGACGTTTGCCGCCGCTGCCGGCGCGCCGCTTCCCGAGAAGCCGCTTGACGGCGTCGACCTCCTTCCCTACCTGCGCGGCGAGGTCGACGGCGTTCCCCACGAGACCCTGTTCTGGCGGGCCGGCCCGAACCGCGCCGTCCGTCGCGGCGACTGGAAGCTCTGGCAGGTCAACCGCGCCTCGGAGGAACAGGTCGCTTCGCTCCAGTTGCTCGGCGCTCTCTTCCCTGACTGGGAAGCGCCCCACGGGTCGCCGCTCGGCCAGTTGAACCGGCTGCACGACCTGGCGAACGACCTCGGCGAGCGGTCCCCCGTCGCCGACGACGAGCAGGCCATCCTCGACGAACTCCGGCGCGCTCTCGACGCCTGGGAAGGCGAACTCGTCGAGCCGCGGTGGTGGAGCAACCGGGGTACCGCCGGCACGGTCGACGACGAGGCGATCGAGCTCATCTTCTGACGTCGACGGGCTCGAGGTCGATCCGCTCGACGTCGCCCCAGCGTACGTACTCGGCGCTGTCGCCACCGTCCGTGAAGATCAGCATGCCGGCGTTCCCTTCCCCGAGGTCGCCGGTGCACTCGAGTTCCAGGGTCTCGCCGCTGTGGAGCGTCACGCCGGCATGGCGGCCGTCGCCGCGTCCCTCCTGGTCCGGAAGCACAATCGACGCGACCAGGGCGAACGGGATCGTGTAGTCGATGCCGCCCGCCGGTGCGTCCAGCGTTTCGGTCGTTTCGCTTTCGTCCAGGTCGAAGACCAGCCGGCCGGCGAGGCGAGTGCCCGTTCGCGTCGTGACGGTGCCTGAGAGGGGTTGACCGGCCGGGAAGTCGCCGTAGGCGGGGCCGCTCTCTCCGACCGCGTCGCTGAAGTCGAGCCGCCCGAGAGCCTCCCACGAGACGAGCACGCGGCCGTAGCGCCGGTCGTCGACGTAGACGCCGCGATTGCCGCGGCCGACGTCGCGCGTGCCGGAGAGGACGAAC